>SLPB01000062.1 GCA_007132225.1 Bacteroidales bacterium
ATGGCATCAGTCTCACCATAACGAACTCGAATACTGGTTTCGTGAAAATACATATATCTATTTTTTTAATGGAGAATCAGGTTCTTCGGAAAAATGCCTGTATACCATCCTTTCAAGCAATCCCGGGAAAATCTTCTTCATAAATACTGTTGATTTACCCTGTGAAGTCAGTATAAGTGATCTATTTCTCTTTTTAATCGCCCTGTATATTTTTTTTGCTACCACAGCGGCCGGCATCATTTTTTCCTCACTACGGGGTGATTCTCCCTGCTGTGAACCGGCAGCATCCAGCGCAGTTTTTCTGATGTTTGAAGAGGTAAAGCCCGGCGCGGCTAAAAGAACATGCAACCCCCTATGCATGTTTTCTATTCGTAAAGACTCAAGAAAACCGTGCATGGCAAATTTTGAAGCCGAGTAACCGGTACGGCCGGGTAAACCCTGAAACCCGGCAATTGAAGATATTCCAGCTACAGAGCCTTTTGTATCTATCAAATGCTTCAGTGCAAATTTAGTGCAGTAAACAGTGCCCCAGAAATTTACATCCATTAATTTCCTTAACACCTCCAGGTCCACTTCTTCAAAAAGAGCCCTCATGGAGATCCCTGCATTATTGATAAGGATATCTATCTTTCCATAATTTTCAATAGTTGCATCGATCAGGTTTTTACATTCGTTTTCCCTCGACACATCTGTTTGTACTGCAGTTGCATCAAATCCGAGTTCTCTCATCTCATTTGCAGTTTTCTCTATAACATCCAGCTTTCTTGCGGCCAGCACAACAGATGAACCCATTGAGGCGAACTCCATTGCACATGCATATCCGATGCCTGAAGATGCTCCTGTTATGATTACGGTTTTATTCTGCACCCTGGTTTAATTTAATTATCTGATAAATATATATAAGATTGGTGAAATACCACTGGCAAAAATAATTGTAATAAATCGTTTTACTAACAACCTGCTTAACTGCCATATAACAATCAACCAAAAAAGTTTTAAGAATAAAAAAACGAAAAACTTTGTCTTAAAACTATAAGATATTATCTTTGCAATCGTTTTAAAAAAACAATCAAGGATGATTCAGTAGCTCAGTTGGTAGAGCACATCCCTTTTAAGGATGGGGTCCTGAGTTCGAGCCTCAGCTGAATCACCCCGACAGGCGAAGAGAAATCTTCGCCTGTTTTTTTTATCGCTCCTCTCCTGTTTACGGTTGCCGACTTTTTATGTCTTCTGCCCTGTTTATGGTGGCTGTCTATTTTATTACCGGGATTTATCAACCAGCCGGTATCTTTTATGCGACCACATCATAAGCGTTATGCCTGCCAGTAGCAATAAGACCCCCATGGAAAAGGTGAAGGTAAATCCGGCCGTTTCATAAATAAAGATGCCTACAAGCGGCATAAATAAGGCCCTGACTCCGGTAAGCGACAAATGTATAGACTGGTAGTCACCAGCCTCATGCCTTTCACAAAAATATGCAGATCCGATACTCCATGATATTGCCATTGTTGAAATAAAAACACTGTTGAATACAACACCGGCCAACAGCATATAATATATTTGCAGTCCTAAAATCTCGATATAAACAGGATAAATCATTGTTACAGGAAACGATAAAAGGTACAAAGCAAGTGACCCATAAGTAATTGCTGCAAATTTCCTTGGATCGGTGTTGGCCAGCATTCTTCCGAAAACCGGGAGAAGAAAGATAGCAATCAGGTTGTAAAAATTTTTGTAAAAGGCCACACTTGAATAATTTAAACTTACGGCCCTGTCATAAAAAATTGTAATTACAGAGTTGGTCCCCATAAATGCAAATCCGTAAAGCATAAACCCGATCTGATAATGCAAATAAGGCCGGTTTAAGGTAAAAATCTCTTTTACCCTGTTAAGTGCCCCCGAAAAGATCCTTTTATAAATTAACGGGGCATCATCTTCATGATCAAATGAAATGGATGTCAGCATAAAAACAGACAACACACCTAATACTCCGACAATTGGATAGATGTAGATAAATGCAAAAGGATCCTTATCGAGTAAAATTCCAAACAAAAAAGTAGCCGCCAGGGTAGTAATCTTCTTTACGGATGTAGCATATGAATATAATTTACCAAAATTGGATGTTGAATAGTTTTGTTTTAGCAGAATATTTATTGAGGGGAATATCAGTGGTGAAGCAAGATAATATATAAGGAAAATCAGCAAAAAAATCAGGTGGTAAACTGAGTCCGCTCCCATTGCATCAACATGTCGCGGAAAAAATATAAGAAGCAAAAGGGGCAGCCTGGTAATAATTGCAGTTCGTCGTAATAATCCTTTTTTATTCTTTATCCGGTGTAGTGCTTCGTTTATAAATATTGCAACTAAAAGAACCACCATACTAAACTGGAAAAGCACTCCCACCTGGTATGTTGAACCATTAAGACTCTTAAGGAATACAAATTCATTTAAAACAAGTATTCCGCTTATTATCCCCTCAATGAATGAATAAGTAAAATGAAAAAAGAAAGTAGCTCTTTCACCCCGGGTTATGTTTTTCAGAAATATCATATCCTCCAACAAAAATACTATTTAAACTTTGAATGATGGTTTTGTCAAGTAAAGTATAATATATTTATGATGTGAAACTACTGCGAGAAGAGAAAGCCATCCGGACACACAAAATGTAACACTACCTCAAACTAATGATTTATGCTTTCAGAATAAATCATTATATTTAAAGCTGGAAGTTATCAGGCTTTACAGTCAGGTTTTCTATTAATATCAACGTTATATGAGTGAAGTAATAAATAAAATAGTCGTACCACTTGACTTTCATGAACAGTCAATGATAGCCCTGGAACAAACAAGGGGTATTGCAAAGTTTATGAATGCTGAGATTATTATTTTGTATATTATTGAACAGTCAGATATAATTCCGTCAATATTCCGTAAAAGTGAACAGGAAAAGGTTGTTCATGAAGAGCTGAAAAAACGTTTGGACGATCTTGCGGTTTCAACATCAGAAAAAT
>SLPB01000138.1 GCA_007132225.1 Bacteroidales bacterium
GCTGATTGGCTAATGGGACTGGAGCCTAAATTGTTAAAAAAGGTTGTCGATTCATTTACCAAAAGAACATATTCACCCGGAGAATGTCTCTTCAGGGAAGATCGTCAGGGAGATGGTTTATATATTATTCTGAGTGGAAATGTAAAGATTGAAGTAAATAATTCGGTTATAGAAATACTCGGACCGGGATCGGTAATAGGTGAAATAGCCAACCTGATGAATGTGCCAAGAACAGCCACAATAATCGCCGAACATACTGTAACCGTATTGATAATGTCTTCCAGGGATACTGTCAGGCTGATGAAGGAATCGGTTGAAATTGAAAAACGATTATGGAAAATTGCCGGTGCCAGATATGTTGAGAACTATTTGGCAAAAATTGAGCCATACGTAAAATGGAACCGTAACAAACTAAAAAAATGGATAGCTTCGGGAGATATCGCATTTCTTGTTGATGATGAAAGCATTGAACTAGTTAATAAAACCGGCATTCTACTCAGCGGAGTGGTTTACGTAACCAGCAAAAACAATCCTATCGAAGCCCCTGCAGTTTTATACGCACCTGTGGTTTACGCTAATAAAACTGCGAAAATATTCTATTGTGACAAATCAGGTTAACTTTCTTTTGTCAATAACCCGTTTAGCCTTACCTTCCGAACGTTCGATAGTTTTATGCTCTACAAGCTTTACATCGACGCCAATACCAAGCGTGCTTTCCAGGCTGTTCCTTATTTTTTGTTTGAGAGATTCAAGCTGGCCAATGCGATCGAGAAAAAACTGCTGGTCAACCTCAACAAGAACCTGCAAAACATCCATATTGTTAATCCTGTCAATTATAAGCAGGTAATGGGGCGTTGTTTCACTTATCTCAAGAAGGATAGATTCGATAGTGGATGGAAAAATATTCACCCCTCTTATTATCAGCATATCATCACTTCTTCCTGTACACTTTTTCATCCGTACAAGTGTCCGGCCACATTCGCATTCCTGGTAGTTAAGGCTGGTCAGATCCCTTGTGCGGTAACGAACCAAAGGTAATCCCTCTTTTGTGATTGTAGTAAACACAAGTTCTCCTTCTTCTCCTTCCGAAAGAGGTTCCAGGGTAACCGGATCTATTATTTCGGGTATAAAATGATCTTCATTTACATGCAGCCCATTCTGAAATATACATTCACTTGCAACCCCGGGCCCAATTATTTCACTAAGTCCGTATATATCAATAGCCTTGACACCAAGCTTTTTTTCTATCTCATTTCTCATATTCTCAGTCCACGGCTCAGCTCCAAAAACTCCGGTTTTTAGTTTGATCTTATTCCGGTCTATGTTCATTTCATCGATAGATTCAGCCAGGTACAGCGCATAAGAAGGAGTACAGGCCAAAACGGTAGTATTAAAATCCTGCATTATCTGTAACTGACGTCCGGTATTACCCCCTGATACGGGAATAACAACAGCACCTATTTTCTCACCCCCGTAATGAAGGCCCAAACCACCAGTAAAAAGTCCGTAACCATATGCAATCTGGATAAAATCATTTCTCTCCACCCCGGCACAGGTAAGGGTGCGTGCTACAACTTCAGACCAGGTTGCAAGATCTTTTCGCGTATAACCGACCACCGTAGATTTACCCGTTGTACCTGATGATGCATGCAGGCGTATTATCTCAGATGTTGGAAGGGCAAATAATCCGAACGGGTAATTATCCCTGAGATCATCTTTAGTTGTAAAAGGCAGTTTTTTAAGGTCATCAACATTTTTTATATCGTCGGGGCCCAGTCCGTCCTTTTGCATCTTTTCACGATAGTAAGGCACATTAAAATAAACTCTATCAATAAGTTCACACAATTTTTCACTTTGCAGCGTGATCATCTCATCACGCTGCATACATTCATTGGTCTTGTTCCAGATCATTTTCAAATAATTATATAAATAATAGCTACAAATCACTCATCTCATTACCACCAAGCAATTCCATATTGTTTCTCTGAATTGCCTTAAGTGCTTTGTCCGTATCTTCAGTCCTGAGAACAATGGCAGCTTTATCAGCAACAGAAAATGCATAAATATATTCTATGCTTATATTTTCATCCGAAAGAACCTTAAGTGCTACAGCAAATGAACCGCATTCTGACGAAGTGGCAATGCTTATAACATCAACAAGATTTACAGAAAAACCCTTTGCCCTGAGAATTGAAAAACCCTTTTCCGGATCAGAGACAATCATTCTGACGATGCCAAATTCCTGGGTATCGGCAATAGTAAGGGCCTTTATATTAATATTCTCATCACCGAGTGCGCTCAATGCTTCTGAGAGGCGGCCGGATTTATTTTCAAGAAAAACAGATAATTGTTTGATCAGCATATTTACATATTTAAAAGAATAAATTAATTTAGTATTTGACTATTGTATCCCTTCTCCTCGGTGCTCTCTTCGAACAGAGCACCATCCATTCACGTTTTATTTTTTAATAAGTATTCTGGCATCAACAACTGTAATATCATCGCCATGGCCGATAAGCGGATTAAGGTCAATCTCTTTTATCTCCACTGCAAACCTGAGCATGGTTGACAAATGTACAATAATCCTTGCAAAAAGGTCCTCGTTTATGCCGGGCTTGCCTCTGGTCCCCTTGATTATCCGGTAACTTTTAACAGACTGTATCATTGAATGTGCTTCAGTATAGGTCAGGGGCGCCAGGCCGGAGGATACATCCTGCAAAACCTCAACAAATATACCACCAAGTCCGCAAAGAATTATATGTCCGAATGCAGGTTCATATTTGGCACCAATAAAAAGCTCCGTTCCCGAAAGCATTTTCTGCAAAAGAACCGCATCTGCTCCCGGAATTTCTATCATTCTGTTATATTCAGCTTCAAGATGCTGATCTGAGTTGATATTTAAAACAACACCATTCACATCAGATTTATGAACAGGACCTACCACCTTCATTACCACTGGATAAATCAGATTGCTGGCAACTTCCAAAGCCTCGTTCAGTGTCCTGCAAACCTTTTCAAATACTACAGGTATACCGGCAGCGACAAGCAGATCATGAACCAGTCCGGGATGCCCAAACCCATCGGGAGCATTAGCTATAAGCTCCTTTATCAGGGGAATATTTACATCATCGCGCAAAATCCTTGTTTCAGCTGGCTTGGGTGTTGAGTATACCCTGGAAACAGCTCTTCCCAGCAACACCTCATCGGGAAAATTAATATGCCCTTTGGAAAGAAAATATTCCATCTCTCTGCGTGCTGTAAACAGTGACGGCAAAACAGGGAATATCGGTATTGTACAACTCAACATCTTTTGATGTAATACCTCATATGCATCAAAAACTTCATGAAGCCCTGTACTTCCGAAAATAACCATGATAGCATCTATGTTCCTGAACTTTTTCTCACAGTAATCTATGACTATACCGAGCTGCTCTGCCGTACCTGTAGCCAGAAGATCAATAGGATTAGAGACAGATGCGCCCTCATTTAGCATCAAGAGTAACTCTTCGCTTTCCCTGCCCTTTATTTCAGGGATCTTGTGCCGGCCGCCTGCCAGGGCATCAGTAAGCATAACTGCAGGTCCGCCGGCATGTGTAACAATTGCGATGTTCTTTCCCTTTATCTCGGGATGCAGCAACACTGAAGCAACGGTTATTAGTTCCTCCCTCCCATAACACCTGACAATGCCTGCTTTACGGAAAAGTGCGTCAACAGCAAGATCCGAGCTTGTCAGTGCACCGGTATGGGAAAGTGCCGCGCGGCTTCCGGCCTCGGAGGTTCCTGATTTGATAGCTGCTATTTTGCATCCTTTGCGAATAAGTGAGGATGCATGCTTTAATAATTTATCAGGATCATCAATGCTTTCAATGTAAAGGAGTTTGACTTTTGCAGAAGTCTGAGGAGCATAGGTTATATCCATATATTTAAGGATATCCTCCACTCCCACCTGTGCACTGTTACCAACAGAATAGACACTTGAAAACCTAAGTCCCTTGGGCTGACCGGATTCCATTATAAACACGGCAGTTGCACCTGACCCTGAAATAAAATCCACTCCTCCCGGATCCATCCTGGGAACAGGTGTAAACACACTACTGTGAAACTGGTTCATGACACCGATACAGTTTGGCCCTATAAGGCATGCACCGGCACTATCGACAATCTGTACGATCTCGTTTTCAAGTTCAGCTCCCGCTTCATTCTCCTCACTGAACCCCGCTGACAAAATTATGAAGGCCTTTGTGTTTTTTAAACTGGTAAGAATTTTAACATACCCCGGGCAGTGTTTCGCAGAGATTGCCATTATGGCAAGATCAACCGGGGGCAGATCCTCCGCATTTTGATATGATCTTACCCCCTGCACCATACCTTCTTTAGGATTCACCACATAGAGCCTTCCCTTATACTGGTGGTCAATAAGGTTTTGCAAAATTTTACCGCCGGGTTTATGAGTATTGTTTGACCCCCCGATAACAACTATGCTTTGTGGATTTATCAACTGGTCATTAATCATCGGTCAGGTATTTTGGTTTATGCCTCAAGAATATAAAAACTTTCCCTTAACTTCTATGACAAAGCTTACTATAAGGACAATATTTGCAGATATTTATGTCTTCTGTCGGCGAAAACCCGATTCCGGAATCAAACAGCTCCGAGAGCACGGACTGAAGTCCGGCTTCAAATTCATCCCTGTATATGTCAAAATCCCATACCGGGTTAACTACACCGCGACCCGGCTTTTCTGCAATAACAAGGGATTCATCACCGAAAAATTTCCTTACCTGGTACAAAACCGGACTAAGCCGGGTCTTAATACCGGAATTCTCCAGGTAGAGCCATCCGTAGAGAAAAGTTTGAAAAACAGCCCTGCGTCTCTTTGAATCACCCCTTTCAAAAAGTGATTCTACTGTTTTAAAATCAGCATAATCACTCCCGGTCTTGTAATCAACTACCCGTACCATATCCATAACCTGATCCACACGGTCAATAAATCCGCCGACCTTAACATTGATCTTGTCTCCTTTTAATTCCACCGGTACTTTTCCAAAATATTTTCGTTCCAGAGATTCAATCCTGAAGGGAACAAGCTTCCTGTCCACCCTGAGCAGTTGCCTGAGGTACGTTACCAGCACTCCCGAAATTATAAGGTTGAGCCCTGAAAGCTCATTTTCTTCTCCAACATCACCTGTCCCATTATCTCCCTCGTTAAGCACCTTCCGAAATGCTTCTCTTACATAATTCTCAAGTTTATTTTTATCCTCCAGCAGTGCATCCATGTCTTCAATCTGTACCAGTTTTCCGGTAAAGGGAGTGTATATCAGCTGGGTAGCCATGTGGAAGAGATTCCCGAACATGGCCATATCAATCTCCTCGGTAACGGTGTCGGGTTCCGGCAACATGGCGATATATCTGAAATAAAATCTCAGTGAACAATCAAGGTAAGTATTGATTGCCGCTGCTGACAGGTATTTGCCATTTCCCCCGGTGGCATCGGTATATTCCTTCAGCGTGCTCATTATGTCATCTGTTTTTACAATGAACACCGGCTTCTCCTGGGGCTGCACCAGATTAAATACCAGGCTTCTCTCCCTGACATTGAACATTCTGTTGAATTTCAGCTGGTAAATAAACCTGCTTGGCTCTCCGGTAAACAAACCGTCATTTTTTGTATTATAAACCAGTGTCATATGACGTGTCCTCTGCAACATACGGTAAAAATAGTAGGCATAAACGGCATCCTGCTGATCTATGCCAGGCAACCCGTATGCCTTCCTTAGAGTATAGGGGATAAATGACGAACCGGTCTGCCTTGCAGGGAAAACACCCTCGTTTACCGACATCCAGATTACATTTTCAAAATCAAGTGTACGTGTTTCAAGCACACCCATCACCTGAACACCACCAAGCGGCTCACCATAAAAAGGAACCCTGATTCCGGAGAGTACTTTTTTTACAAGTTTGATCAAAGTATCAAATCTTATGGAGGTCTGTGATTCATAAAGGATATCCTTTAACCGCCCTATACTGGTATAAATCCTGAAAATAAATTCCCTTACTGGGACTGAAACGGACCTTTCTTCATCTCCGCTCTCAGGCTTATCATACCGGTACTTCACAATATACATAAGCACATCGTTAAGATAATCCGTAAAAAGAATGCCGGCGGGTGCCTTTCTGAAAACAAGCCGGCCGAATTCCGAAGTACTGTAAAGCGATTCACTGACATATACCTGGTTCTTTTTCCTGATCTCCTTTATAATTCCTGCAGTTAAACTTTTGTTTTTTTCAGCATAATCCGGATGATGAAGCAGTGCCAGCACATCCCTGTAATAAAACATCTGTCCGCCCTCCCCTGCATACGCATTTTTATGCAGCGATAAAAGATGCATCACAAACCCGTATACGGGAGTATCTTTCAGGGGATACCCCATGGTAACATTTATCTCCTCAACATCTTCCGGCAATGATGACAAAACAGGAAGCAGCAATCCCTCGTCAGGCAATATAACGGCAGTCTTAAGCGGATCATCACTGCTGAACATATCCTTCATTCCCTCCAGGATCTTGGACTGACCGCTGTTGGAAGGAACAGCCACAATATCGATATCTTTTACGGAATTTTCAATATTCCTGCTCTCCTGCACAAAACCTGAATGGGGATAACGCCTCAGGTTTTCCCTCATGAAAATACCCGCCTGATGGGAAGCATCCAAAGTATAAAACTCATCATAATCCCAAAAAAATTCAACCCTGTCCTCCTTTTGCAGATAATCAAAAAACACCTTCTCACACTCATTTAGTGCATTGAATCCAGCAATAAAAAACCTGTCATAGCCGGGAATCTTAGCAGTGCCGTCAAGAACTTTATTCCCGGCATGGCTAAAGATCATTCCCTCATAGGCAAGGTCCTTTTCATAAAGATGCTGCTTGAACCTCGTGTATATAACCTCCAGGGCTTCCCATATCCGCAGGAATTCCTTCTGGTGCTGAGATGAAGGTCCATGCCGGAAGGTACTCCAGAAACTTTTGATAATTTCAATCTGCTTGCCGGCAAGGTAGTCAAACTGGTTGTCAAGATTTTTAAGCTCCGACACATTTTTAAACAATGCACCAGCATCCACCATGTACTTGTCAATCTCGTCAAAATCTCCCAGCAGGATCTCCCCCCAGCTATAGAACTCATCAAAGCTCTCCCTGCTGTTTGTAACCGATTGAAACACCTTGAAAAGTTCAAAATTCAGGGTTATGGGGTCACTTATTCTCAGTGTGCTCACCTCCTCCAGCAAATCGGCAATGGTGAACATGCCTGGCAGCCAAAGGGGCTTATCGATAAGCGATGACAGATATCTTGTAAAAAAAAGTCCTGCCCTCCTGTTCGGAAACACAAGAGCACAATCCGACAGCTTGTCACCGTATTTCCCGTATAAGTATTTGGCGGTATTCTGCAGAAAGGTTTCCATTAGTGTAGAGGATAATTATTAGTAGCCTGGTAAAATATGTGGCTATCAAGGCAGCAAAATCAAAAGTGTTTATTCATCAGGGTTTAAAATTAGGAATAATTTTACTGATGCGCCCTATTGGGATTGCCAAACTTTGATAATTAAACAAATACTTGCATGTTAAATAAGATAATAATTTTATTAATTTAAAGCATGATTCATTCCTGCCATGAATCTGTTTTTACAGGTTTACTGTATAAAATAAAAGCATATATTGTTATGCACCAGGCAGGAATTATTAACAGCTGGTCAAAATATATTTAAATATGAGAGTTTAGAGGATAAATTGGTATTTTTAAGCGGTCATTATCAGTAAAAGACCAACCTGTTGTTATGAAATAAATTTTCCCGGGATGAAGCCTGAAGTCTTTAACTTATTCAACAAATATTATCCGCAAAACTATTTGATAAAAAACCCTGTTAAAGGCTCCCTGATAGTCGCTTCTTTCAGCTTTATTTTTGCAGTGCTGTACAGGCCGCTTGGGAGCCACGGAACAATGGGAATGTCGTATGAGGCCACCATGGGGGTTTACTCTTTGGTTATCGGGATCTCCCTATTTGTGATTATCAGCGCACTGAAAGTTCATGAATATTTTTCTGACTACAGTGAATGGAACATCTTAAAAGAACTTATTTCCATTGTCCTAATACTTGCCCTTCTGGGAATATTTATATTTTTTGCCGCTTTTATCATTGAGCCGCCGGCCGACAGGTGGGATGTCAGAACTTTCACCCATTCCTTTACTGCAGCGTTCCTTGCCGGTTTATTGCCCTTTCTCTTTTTCACTGCCATGAATTACCGCTATTTGACATACCGGGGCTTTGAACCTGATTTTCATGATAAAGCAAATGATACCCGGTCCCGGTCCCATGAAGAAATAATCCATATCAATTCCAGCCTTAAAAAAGAGAGCCTGAGTTTTTACCCCGGTCACTTTTTGTTTGCAGAATCCGAAGGTAATTACGTGGTTTTCCATCTAAGGGGGGATGATAAAACAAGAAAGGAGATTATCCGTAATTCCATAGGGAATATTGAAAAACAATTATCCCAAATACCATTCTTTTTACGAACCCATCGTGCCTTTATTGTCAATATGATGATGATTGACAATAAACGTGGTAATGTAGCCGGATACCTCCTAAAACTCAGGGGTACAGATCGCGAGATTCCTGTATCCCGGAAAAACACGAAGCTTTTTGACAGCCGTTTCCGCCGGTACAGCAAATAATAACTGCAGTTGACAAAGAGGTATCCGTGATAACCGTCTTGAATTATTGTCAAACCTGACAATAATTTTCAAGGAACCCTAAAAACCGTTAAGCCATTTCCGCTGCACAATCATTGCTGCTGATCACAGAAAAATACCATTTATAACAGATTTTCCCGGGGGATCTGCTCACTCCCCGCAATTGGTCACAAACCCTTGCTGTAAATACCAAATGCTTGGTATACAGGTTAATGTTTGTTTTTTTTGTCATGAGATTTAATTGCTCATTCAACATCTAAAACAAACACAAGCCATGAAACTAATCAGAACTTTTAACAGACGGAAACTGTCTTGTTTTATAACAGCACTTTCGTTTATGCTGATGCCGGCTCAAGCCACTCTCATGCAGGGGCAAAACCAGAATGGTGGATATATAAATGGCACATTGCTGAATCACTCGGACAGCTCAGCCGTTTCATATGCCACGGTAGCCATTTATAATACACCTGATTCTGTTTTGCTGACCGGATCGACAAGTAATAATGAGGGTGAATTTATTATTGGCCCCCTGAATCCGCTACCCTGCGGTGACTACTTGCTTGCAATAAGCTTCGTGGGATACCAGCCTGTTATACAAAAAATCAATCCGGGAGGGCGGGAAAATTATGATGCGGGCACTATCTATTTACGGGAGGAATCTGTAAACCTGGATGAACTGGTTATTACCGGCCGGAGAATGAGGGCAGAAGCAGAATCTGACAAAACCGTTTACTTTACCAATAAACTAATTCTGGATGCATCAAATACCGGGATAGATGTATTGAAGTTTATTCCGGGTATACATGTCGACTTTATGAATAATATCCTGCTTGATGGCAGCCGCGACATAATTATCATGGTTGATGGCATACAGCGAGATGCCGATTACCTGAGGCAACTGAACAGCGGACAGATTGACAAGATAGAAGTAATAAGCTCACCCGGTCCGGCTTACGATGCGAACCTGACCGGTGTGTTTAACATTATTCTCCGTGAGAGGCAGCCGGGTTTAAACGGTCATATCCATGCAGAACTGCCTGCTAACACTTCTGAGGTATACATCATGCCAGCCTACAGCCTTACTTACGGACTTGGAAAAATCAACCTTTTCACCTCCTACAATGGAGATATAAGAAGGTTTGACATTACCGAGAAAAGCAGCCGCACCATCAATAATGGTAAGGCGGTAACAGAGACCAGTTCACTGATCAACGTTAAACAGAGATCATGGTCACACAGGTTCCATTATGGAGCTGACTATTTTCTGAACAAGAGAAATCAATTCAATTTTTACGGATTTTTCAACCCCTACTCAAATGAGCATGGAGGTGATGTAAGCATAAGCAAAAGCGGAGGTGAATCTGGCAATGAACATTTTTCAGGCCTCAGGAAAGATGATGATAACAATCTCATAGCTTTTTACTCCTTATATTACAAGCACCTTTTTAAAAGACCCGGTAATGAAATAGCAATTGATTTAAGCTATTCTGATCGCAACAGCCAAACAACCACAAAATATATCTTTGACCACCTTCCGGGCAGCATCACAAATGAGTTCGCCGGCACCATTCGCCCAAACCAGCGATCTGCCAGCCTGAAAGCCGATGTCACCATGCAGTTTTCCGGCGCGGTGAAAGCAGATATGGGAATAAAGGGAGATCTGTATCAGTCCTCTGACACCCATAAAGGTTATTTCCAGCACCACAATAACATCTTTGCCGCCCATGGTGCAGTGAGTTTTTCAAAAAGCGCAATTACCATGAACAGCGGACTCAGGGTTGAGCATTCAACGACCGGACTAAAGAACAGTTTTGAAAACAGCAGACTGTCTGTTCTGCCCGGAGCGGTAATAAATTACAGTCTGCCCCGTAATCAGGGTGTAAGGCTAACATACAGACGTTCAATCTACCGGCCGGATGTTTATCAGTTAAATCCCTGTGCCGTTAATGATGATCCTTTTTCGTTACGTCGTGGAAATCCCGGACTTGTTCCTGTTTTGCATGAAAATATATTCCTGGATTACTCAATCAGGCCGGGGGCAAGCTTTATCTCCCTCAGACTTTTTCACAATCATGCCTCGCAGGAAATCGGAGACCTGACATTTGTCGATGAGCGGGGACTGATGGAAACACGAACAGAAAATCTCGGTGATATCAGGCAGTACGGCGTTCAGCTATCAGGGGCACTGAATATCAATAGCTCAATATCGATTAACCCCTATTTAAGACTGTTTGAAGTCAGTTCCTCAGTCAATGACCTGGCAGGGCAATTCGACATAGAGAGCAGGCGGGAAAAAGCCTTTTCAGCGGGAATTTCGGCTATTGTTTCCATGATGAATAATTTTACAGCTTCGCTGATATTGCAGCATGAGGGTTCCCGGCACAACATACAGAATACTGCATATAGTGATGCACTGTATTTCCTCTCCCTTGAAAAAAAAATAAGTCAAAAATACAAGGTGGGGATTATGAGCGGCATCCCTTTTGCCAGATCATTCACCTACCACGGAAATAAAATCCGGGGCAGGAATTTCTCCAGCCATTCGGAAGGGAATATAATGATGTCAGCAGTGCCTGTTTGGTTAAAGTTCAGTTATCAGTTCAGTTCAGGCAGGGAGGTTAACACGATTAACCGGAGCAAGGAACAGATTGAAAGGAGGCCGGCAAAAGGGTTTTAAGCTAAAATGGCCGGTGATTAACATGCTGGTCCTGGCAGGTGCTTCCCGGAAAAAAATTCAGAGCCTGGAAAGAACTAATAGACTGGATGCATGATTTTAAATCTGCTGAAAATATTTCCCCTGCCAGGTATCGCTTTCTTCAAGTTTTTTCTCAAAAAGTCCCAGGACCTGATCATATCTTAGTCCCCACCTTTCTCCTCCGGCGATGAACCTTAACGGCACTTCTCCCGAGAAACGCTCGACAACGAAAGAGGGGTTAAGACGTTCAATAAATTCA
>SLPB01000017.1 GCA_007132225.1 Bacteroidales bacterium
AAATCAGACTTTCACGCAAATTAAGAATTCCGACATAAAGAACAAGCAGTATGACTACTGAAACTGAATAGAGGGTTATCTTAAGCCAGGTATTTTTCAATTCGTTCATAAACAGAAGTACACATAACATGGAAGTGACAAATATTGCATAAAAAGAGAGAACCTCCGGCGGTACTGATAATCCTGCATACAGGAGGATTATAACCTGCATTGCAAACAGCACGAACAATATGCTGATCCTGACTAACAGCCTGTGTAATTCGGTTATACTAAAAATTTTCCTGTAAAGGATAAAAGATTGCTGATTATCGGAAAAAAATATAATAACCAGGTAGATATTGCTTAATGAAAAAACCATGTCGGCAAAGAGAACCGGAAAATCAAAAAGAGATATGATAATAAGCACTGCTGTCAAAAACAGGTAAAAGGGTAACAAGTGCTGGTTTTTAAAGAAAAAAAGGAGATACAACTGGTAAGTTAGTCCAATGTTCAGTTTCCCTATATCCATTGTTTAACTCTTTTAGATAATAAGTAATATAACAGAAAGAAGGCCAGAGGTATGATCAGGAAACTGGTTGCAATAAGTCCTGCATCCTCATACTGCATAACATAAACCGGCAGTGAAAGAGATGTGGAAACCGGGTTGGCAAGCAGGTAATGGTAATTGGGAGTGTCACCCAGAAATATTGGTGGAAAAAAAGAGATACCATATAGCAGGGCTATATAACTGCTTAGCCGGTGTATACTCAACAGGTCCCATAAAACAAAGAAGAGAAGGATGGTGAAAATAAACTGACAAAGGGAACTTATAAATACAATAATACCCTGAGTCAGATCAAGTCCGGAATTTACAGAATATGAGAAACTTGAAAATATTAAAAGAATAATATAATACCTTTTGAACATGAGGTGCCATAACTTGAGCCCGAGAAAATGCAGATAATGAACTGGAAATACTCCAAAATGACGGCGTTCCAGCAGCAGATTCAAATGAGAGAAATAGAAAACAGCAAGAATATGGATCGTGGAGGAGAGTGCAAGAAAATGTAAAAAGGACTGAATTTCAAATCTTTCCATTAGTACCATTATATGGGTAAATATTATTATTATAAAACTCCCCACCAGTCCAATAGTATATTGTATTTTTTTTCCCATTATTTTAAAAGTGATTTTCATATTAATCCCGGTAAGGCCTTAAACCGGGATTAATTAAGCCTGACAGCCGGACACATTTGAATTGAGCCTGTCCTTAGCGGAGATTCAGGTACTGTTCACATGCACCTGCCGAGGCTAACATTGCACCCATTCCAATTAATCCCGTAATAGGGCCTCCAAACATTCCCAAAAAACCAGTTGCAAAACCTACACATGATTTCCATCCACCTCCTTCAATCTCTTCCATTTCCTGTAATGATAATTTTCTTGTTTTCATGATAATAAATTTTAAATGTATGAAATTTGAGATATCTATATCAAGTTAATCACGATTTTTTTGCAGTGCAATATTTTAAGTGAGAAAAAAGATGAACGGTCGGAATTAACAGCTGAAGTGCTTTTGCTTTTTATAATACCTGAACCAGTCCGCCTGGTCAAGCCATTAAAACCAATCTTCACGACAATTTTAATGTTATACCGTAACAAAATAGTCCATGAAAGAACTGCTGTAGATATTATCTGTCAGCATGAGATCCTTATGATTGCCCCTGCCTGTTATCTTTCCTTTTTCCAGGATGATAATTTCATCAGAAATATTTGCAGCTTTAAGATTATGGGTTACCTGAAGTATGGGGATTTTATGTTTTATCTTCATAAAAAGCGATATAAAGAAATTCTCCATGTGCCTGTCCGCCGAACTGGTCAGCTCATCTACCAGAAGCAACTGGGGCAAAGAACACAAAGCCCGGGCAAGGCCAATAAGTTTCTTTTGTCCGCCCGAAATATTTAGTCCGCGTTCCTCAACAATTGTCGCCAGGCCACTGCTGAACTGACTGAAAAAAGGAAGTAGTTCATATCTCTCAAGTTCATAAACAGCTTTTTCCGCCTTATCCGGAGAAAGATCAAGTACAATATTCTCAAGAATACTGGTGTTGAAAAGATTGATATTCTGGGGTACTACTCCAATGATCTTTCTAAGGGACTGAATGGAATATTCTGATATGTCATTTCCGTTTAATATCAAATTTCCTGATTCAGGGCTGTAGAACCTTTGTATAATAGATAACAGTGTACTTTTTCCGCTGCCGTTTTCTCCGAAAATTGTTTTGAGTTCACCCTTTTTAAGATCAAGTGATATATTATCCAGTAATTGTTTCCTTCCGGGATAGCGAAAACTGATGTTTTTAATTTCAAGGGATTTAAAGGTGCTTATTTTTTTCGCCTTTTCCTCTGACCTGCTATCATATTCAGATTCCCCCGATGATATCTCGTAGGTTCGCTCAAATGCAACCCTTGCCGATTGTAAGTGAATATTTGCGAATGCAAGGGCCGCCCCTGCGGGGATAATATTGTTTGCAAGTGTCAAAACTGCAATGAACTCTCCCGCCATCATGTTATTACTTAGCATGGCGGTTACAGACATAATAATAATTCCGGTAATTAACAGTATTCCTGTTATTTCGGTTGAAACATTCAGTATTACCCCGGTCTGTCCCAATTTGTATATCTGCTCCTGGAATATTTTATAAATGGATTGGCCGGAGGAGGCAAACTGCTCCTCTTTATTTGAAGCTTTTATGATGGAGATGTTTTCAATTGTTGAAATGTAGTTACTTTCATTTACTGCATGTGCTCTCATTACATTTTTCTGCCTGTTCAGAATATCTGAATGATTATGTTTGGCTATCAGGTAATAGACCGGCATGCCTGCAAGAAGGATCACACCAGCAGGCGGATAATAAACAAATACTGCTGCCAGGGATACCAGTAAAAGTAATCCGTTGATCAGGAGTTCGCCTGTTATATAGGTTATTGTATGCTGTATTTTACTTGTGTCGTTCA
>SLPB01000165.1 GCA_007132225.1 Bacteroidales bacterium
AGGTAACCACTTCTTCTATTATCACGAAACAGAGCCATCATACTCTTGCCATCAGGTAAAATCCACCAGTAGGGCTCCTCGGCAGCAAGCTCACTTTCTGACCCCAGGACAGGGAATGATTCCCACTGATCCAAAGCTTCTGTTCCCCCTACAAGAAAATCAACCCCACGTTCACTGTAGTCATATTCCCTTCGGGACATCATCCATTCCCCTGTAGGAAGTCGCTTGGGCGGGAAATTATTAATTGCATTATCATATACCTGACCTGCATCCAGCCAGGTTTCTGAATCCGGATCCCATCTGAATGCGCGAAGCTCCAGGCTCGGACCGAAAAAGCCAGCTGCCTCATCCAGCGAGGCAAGTGCAAGCAACTCACCTTCCCTCTCCCAGAAACCACGGGAAATCCAGCGTAAACCTTCTTCGGTCCGTGTATTGTAATGCGGTGAGTCAGGACCGGAACCCTCCGGATAGGAAACGATGAATTCCGGTTCGCTCCAGTTAAGGCCGTCCTGGCTGGTTGCATATTTAACTACCTGGCCAACCCTGTCTTCTACGCCGGGGCCATCGCTCCACATCACCCAGAACCGGCCATCATAATGAATTAGGTAATTATGCTGGTTCACCCCGTTCTCCTGTGTAACATTGCTTACCACTATGTGCTCCCTTGGAACGCGCGGGAGCCGTTTAAAATCAATTTCATGCGGGTGCTCAAACCAATCACCGGTAAGCATCAGCGGAGATTCAGGATTATCGAGGGGATCGGGGTAATTGCTATCTGTTTCACAAGAAGTCGTAACCAAAAAACAGAAAATCAGAAAGGGAAAAAGATATTTCATAAGTAAATATTTTAGTTGAAAAAATTGATTTAATCTTTGAATCCGTAACATATTGTTTTACAAAATAATAACCCTGCTTTAAATGCTTCTAAGTCAGGATACTGTATAAGATATTTCACCAATGATAATCACCTCTGGTGATAATCATTGGTGAAATATCCGGATATCGCCCTGCCCAGCTCAATTGCTTCAGCCCTGTAGCCCGACCGGGTACTTAAGGGAGTATTCATATTTACCTCAATAGTCAAAGCAATATTGTGATCGGTTGTGTTCATTGTCACCCAACCACGTGAATTAATCAAACTTGCTGATTTATCCCATGGGCGCGGACTATAATAGAATTGGGTCATGGACTGGCTTAACCTTGCCTGGTCGTCCAGTTCTTTACACTTCAGTGTTTCAAAGAACTTAGACCTGTTTAATCTTTGTTTTTCAGTAGGCAACAGTTCCTCAAAGGGGACAATAAAATAGGGATGAGAGGAATTTCCCGGACCGTGAAAATCAATATACATGTCCGGCATGTTTTGATCAGCCATACTGGAAAGTAATGCTTTTGAAGAATTTATCTGTTGCCAGTATGCAGGTTCCTGATCCCAGCCCCGGTTATGGTCATATGGATTTTGATTTTTCCCCGTTCTGCCTTCAATAACCCCGTCAACATCAACAATTGGTATAACCGTAATACTGGCCCTGCGGCGCAAGGCTTCCGCCTCAGGATCACCTGACATTAACCAAAGTGCCATCTCATGCAATACCCAACTGGCACCTGATTCAAATGCATGTGACCGGGCCTGTAACCAGATACCGTATTTTATTTCTGTTAGGCTATTCTTGTCATTAAATACAAACATTTTAACAGAATGGTTATTCTTTGTTTTGCAAAGTTCAACTACATCAGCATCCGGATCTTTTTTTACTGCCGGAAGGAGCAATTCATCAATATGGTCGGGGGTGTATGGTAAATCGTATGCAAACCAGACTTTTTTGCTGCGGACAATGTGCTCGTAGATAAAAAAATCTCTTCCCTCAATTTCTGCCGGTCTGCCGGTATTAGTCAAGCCCCATAACTGCTGGTCATAGCTGAAAAATATTTGTGGACTGATTCCGGAACTCCCGGGTTCATCCCGGTCCAGCTGAAGTGTGATCTTTTCTCCCGGTGTAAGGCCATCCACCATAAAGTACCACCAAACCTGGCTCCAGCCACCGTCAGCTTCATTATGTGGTTTGAATCTGACAGTTACCGGGTCATTACTTATCACCGTTAAATCCTCTCCCCCGCCACTTATAAAATCTGTAGATAAAAATATATTCCTCTTATTATTAAAAAATGTGTTCTGGTAACTTGCACCGGATATTAATGCCTGGGGAATAAATCCCATGGTTGAAATTAAACCGGTTTGTTTCACAAATTTTCTCCTGCTGAGGATTCTATTTTTCACTATCTGGGAGTTATTTAAAAATATTCAGACCCATTAATTAAGTATAATTTTTAAACTGCTTATTAATTAATGATGATAGTATTGAACTTGCAAAGAAAGTAAAAAAACAATGTTAATCATTGACAGCCGGCGGATCCCATATTGTAGCCCCGATATAACGCTCAGGGCCGGTTTCCCTGTCCATAAAATAATACAAAACTACAATTTTACCATCCGGTCTCTGTACTAACCTGGGATAACCTATATCCTGACCGGAACCATCACTGCGAAGAATATAATCTTCACTCCATGTCCGGCCATTATCACTGCTGATAACAGCACGTATATCACTGGTAGCAGTTTTGTTCTGTATTTCAGTCTCCGTAGCCCTGAAACCATATATCAAACAAATCCTGCCGTCATGCATCCTGAGCATAGCCGGCGGATTTCCCACTCCGGCATCTTCAGCCGGATCATTCAGGTATGTCCATGTACGGCCGTTATCCTCTGAAAAATATGCAGAAATAAACCTGTGCTCGCCTTCTCTGCGCCGGACAGTTACTAATATTTCATTATCTGAAAGTCTTGCTGATGCCGGCATAATGGAAAATCCTTCAGGCTCCGGTCCGATCCACGAGGGATAGGACCAGTTTATCCCTCCATCTGTGGTTTTCACGACCATTGGCCGCCCTTGTGCACCATTTGATTTGGCAGCCGTGATAAATAGCATACATTCATCCTCGCTGTCAATAATATAATCTGTCCGTGCTGCTGTAGCGGATGTACTGAAATTGGGTAACCCATAAGGGCCCTGCCAGTTATATCCACGGTCATATGAATACCAGAAACGTGACTCACCGTTGCCGGAGCGGACTGTCATGGCAAAATCAGGATGCAGGAAATCAATTGTCTTTTCGGGTTTTATCGGAATTTGATGTGGTACATCTGTTCTTGGAATGCCCATAAAAAGGCCATGAGGAACCATATTGCCTGTCTTTCCGGGATCTTCTATACTCCAGGTTTCTCCTCCGTCAAGGCTTCTAGCCAATAAATGGTAATTGGCTTTTTCCCGGTTAATATTATGGTATTCCGGTCCCAGATCCTGATAATACCCCTGGGTGAATCCTACCAGTATCTCATTTCCCCAAATCCATGCACCATTGTTGGCAGGCCAGCCAGCATACATCCCGGGTTCATAGTAAACCTTTACATGTCTGACATCTTCCTGGTGGATCTGACTATAGATTCCACTATTAATAAATCCGGGTAGCAATAAAACAATCAGTGCAGAAAGTATTTTCATAACTAAGGTTTATTTATTAAAAAAAAATGTTTCCCACTTATGATAAAATAATTAAGGGCTCCTTAAAAGATGATCGTTAATTGGCTTTTAAAACTAATGTAAAAAATAACAAAAATGAAAACTATTTATTCCAAAAAACCATAAACTGTGTAAAAAATAAGACTGTTATAAAGCTAATTGATATTATTCTCAAGTCGGCATACACAACCAACTACCCGGATTATAATGCTAACCAGACGGAAGCAGTGTTAGCTATAAAGTACACAAATAATAAATATATTTGATTATATAAGTAATTTTTCAGAGATTTGCTAAAACGTTATAATAAATAAATAAATATAAAACTCTGATCACCAGTAAATTATTAGAAACAATTATAAAAATTCACAAACCATAATTAATGAGAACTATCGACCTGTTTATTTTTGTTGCCTATTTAATAGGAATTATATTATTTGGTATTTCATTTTATAAGAAAGGAAGAACATCAACTGATTATTCAACAGGCTCTGGAACAATTCCTGCCTGGGTTATCGGATTGTCGATATTTGCAACCTTTGTAAGTAGCATAAGCTACCTTGCACTGCCGGGAATTGCATTTTTAACAAATTGGAACGCTTATGTCTTCAGTCTTTCCATACCTTTTGCCATATTTATGGCTATTAAATTTTTTATTCCACTATACAGGAAAATAGGCAGTCCTTCGGCATATACCTACCTTGAGCAGCGTTTTGGAAGCTGGGCAAGAGTATACGTTGCATCATTCTGGATGCTCACACAGGTCATGAGGGTGGCCACCATTCTATACCTTCTGGCCCTGCCTATGTATGTATTGCTGGGCTGGGATATGCGTATCATTATCCTGATAACAGGTATAAGCGTTCTTGTTTATTCTGTTTTAGGTGGTATCATTGCTGTAGTATGGACAGATGCCATTCAGGCAATAATACTTATAGCCGGTGCCATTGCAACAATTGTAATTATCATATTTTCATTACCCGAAGGATTATCACAGTTCTTTGAGGTGGCCGGGCGGCATGACAAATTTAGTCTTGGAAGTCTTGGGACAAGTCTGACTGAATCGACCTTCTGGGTAGTCTTAATTTATGGTTTGTTTATCAATATGCAAAACTACGGTATAGATCAGAATTTTATACAAAGATACATGAGCGCAAAGAATGAAAAGGAGGCTATTTCATCGGCACTTGGCGGAGGTTTATTATACGTGCCTGCCTCTTTGCTCTTTTTCATTATAGGTACCGGACTTTTTGTCTATTACCAGGTCCATACAGAAGCTTTGCCTGCCGAATTTCATGAACCAGGAATGTCGGACAGTATTTTCCCGTATTTTATTGTTAATGTTTTACCCGCCGGGCTTACAGGATTGCTTATTGCCTCTATTTTTGCAGCAGGAATGAGTACCATTTCAACAAGCCTTAACAGTAGTGCAACAGTAATATTGAATGACTATTATAAACGCATTAAAAAGGATATTACCGAGGGTGAATCCGTAAGAGTTCTTTATATTTCCTCTGCAGTGATAAGCCTTTTAGGCATTATCATCGCTTTTTATATAATCAGGGTGGAAAGTGCACTGGATATATGGTGGAATCTTGCCGGAATTTTCAGTGGAGGTATGCTTGGAATATTCCTTCTCGGTTATTTTTCCGATAAAGCCAGGAACCCTGCTGCAATAATAGGTGTTGCTCTCGGCCTCCTGGTAATTATCTGGATGAGCCTTTCTCCAATTTACTTCACCGGAGTGTTTGAAAAATATCAGAACCCCCTGCATAGCTACATGACAATAGTTGTAGGAACCATGGTTATATTTTTTACCGGTCTGCTTATAACAGTTATTTCAAATAAAATATTAAAAAAATGAACCGTATAAAAGTGAAACAATGTAATCTGAAGTATCTTTCAGCGTTAGTTTTTTTTTCAATTATGCTGCTTCCATTATCCTGCGGTACAGCTGTGAAAACTAATGACAGGATGGTTATAAATGAGGAATTTATATACGAAGAAGCGCCTTTCCCAAGCGCTCATGCATCAACCATTGAAGAGACGCCTGACGGACTCGTTGCTGCATGGTTTGGAGGCACTCATGAAAGACATCCGGATGTGGAAATATGGGTGAGCAGGAAAGTAAACGGAAACTGGACCCCCCCCGTATCGGTCGCCGACGGTGTACAGCATGCAGATAAAAGATATCCCTGCTGGAACCCTGTCCTTTTCCAGGTTCCTGACGGACCACTTATGTTATTCTACAAGGTTGGCCCTACCCCAAGCGACTGGTGGGGTATGCTTAAGACTTCAGAAGATAACGGTGTTACATGGTCCGAAGCAACAAGATTACCTGAAGGCATCCTTGGACCAATAAAAAATAAGCCGGTGCTTATTGATGACAATATTCTTATCTGTCCCTCCAGCACAGAACACGATGGTTGGCGTGTTCATTTTGAAATAACTGAGGATTTTGGAAAAACATGGAGAGTTGTTGGCCCCATTGGTGATGGTGAATTTGATATAATACAGCCCAGTATTTTATTTCATGAAGAAGGAAAATTGCAAATGCTTGCCCGAAGCAGGGATAATTATGTAATCAGCAGCTGGTCTGAGGATAACGGAAATTCCTGGAGCACTCCTGAACCCACAATACTTCCTAACCCGAATTCAGGTACAGATGCAGTAACCCTGCAAAACGGATTACACCTTTTAGTATATAATCACACCTACAGAACCGAAGGAAGATGGGGTGGTCTGAGAAGTCCCTTAAATGTAGCTGTATCATCGGATGGAGAAACCTGGGAAACAATACTTATTCTTGAAGATGAACCCGGAGAGTTTTCCTATCCGGCCGTGATACAGGGAGCCGATGGCACTGTACATATTACCTATACCTGGAACCGGGAGACAATAAAATATGTAGCACTCAACGGTGACAAATTTGATCCCCGAAAGGTTACAGGCATTGAACCCGGGGAAGACCAGGCTAAGCATCTGAAAGTATATTATGAGCCTGGCAGGTTTGGAGGCTGGCCTGCCAATCACGGTATATGGTCGTGGGGAGATGAAATCCTGGTTGGATTCTGTTCCGCCCATTTTGAAGATGAAGGAGGGTTTCATGCAGTTAATTCTGATAAACCCGAACACCACCTGCTGGCCAGAAGCATGGACGGCGGAGAATCATGGAAACTGGAGTTCCCTGAAGAACAGAAAGCTCTGCTTCCTAGGGGAGCGATGCTTTTTGGAACTCCGTTGCCCGATGTGGAATATCCCCCGATAACCGAACTTAAAGAACCAATTAATTTCACTCATCCTGATCTTGCTCTGACTTTCAGGATGGAGGATCACCGTGGGGGTGGACAATCACGTTTTTATTATTCCTATGACCGTGGTCATAACTGGAACGGGCCATATGCACTTCCCTTATTTGATACTCCAGGAATTGCAGCAAGAACAGATTACCTTGTGGAAGGGGAAAATGAACTGATTGCAATATTAACTGCAGGAAAGTCTGACGGGCAGGAAGGCAGAACCTTAGCTGTAAAAACTGAAGACGGCGGTTTAAGCTGGGAGTTTTTATCATGGATAGGACCTGAACCTGATGGTTTTCGAATTATGCCTTCTACTGTCAGATTATCTGATGAAGAAATTCTCACAACTGTCCGCCGGCGTGAAGGTCCCCGTCGCTGGATTAAATCATGGATTTCCACTGATGATGGTAACAGCTGGGATATGCTGGGCAATGTAGCCACTGATGTAGGGGTCGGAAACCCTCCCAGCCTTCTAAAACTTAATGACGGACGGCTCGCAGTAACCTATGCCCGCAGAGAAGAACCTTTTGGAATGAGAGCAAGGGTAAGTGATGATAACGGCAGGACCTGGAGTTATCCCATCATCCTGAGAACAGACGGTGGCAACCACGATATAGGTTATCCGGTTTCGGTTCAACGAAATGATGGAAAAGTAGTAACCATCTATTATTACTGGGATGAAGAAACTGGTCCGGAAAGATATATCGGTGCGACTATCTGGGATCCTGACATTCTGAAATAACGCACCCGCATTAAATTAAATGATTCTGTTATATTAATGCCTGAGTTGCTTAAATTGCCTGCTCCACATAAATTTTAAATTAATATGTAACCCTGTAATTTTATAATCCTATAAATAGTATCTGAAAAACAGTATCAAAAACCAATTTTTACTTTTAGATAGATTAAAGAACTGCTCCTTTTTTATTTTTAATCGAAAGAATTTCTCCGTGGCTCTGTCCCGCAGTAGTTCGTTTACAAATGATAAAATTGTGAATAAATCTAATAAAAGAATCACAATTGTTGATATAGCAAAGGAGCTGGCTGTTTCTCCTTCTTTAGTATCAATGGTTCTTTCAGGAAATGGGAAAAAGAACCGGATAAGTGAAAAGGCCTCAAAAAGAGTAACGGAGACTGCCAAAAGAATGGGTTATAATCCCAATCTTTTGGCAAGAGCTTTACGAACCGGGAAAACAGGTGTTCTTGGATTAATTGTTGCTGATATATCAAATCCTTTTTTTGCAACACTTGCCAGGTTAATTGAAAATGAAGCTTCCCGATATGGCTACGGGGTTATGTTTGCAAGCAGTGATGAGGAAGCGGAAAAATTTAATAAAATCGGAAATGTTTTTATTACCAAGCAGGTTGATGGGTTAATTATAGTTCCGGTCAAGGAATCCATGGAGATTATCAGTGAATGGCACAGCAGGAATATTCCAATTGTATCAATTGACAGGTATTATGAATCTTTAAATATACCCTATGTTGTTTCTGACAATTTCGATGCAAGTTATACAATGATAAAGTATCTAAGGAAAAAAGGTCATAACAAAATTGCTTTCATCGTCAGAAACACGAACATTTCCAATTTCAAGGAGAGAGAATGCGGATTTCTTGCATGCGCAAATCATCTGAGTTTAAGCTCTGAGCAATTTCATGTTTTCAAACTTGATAATGATAACTGGAAAAAGGAACTTCAAATTATCATAGATAAAATTCTTACTGAAGGTTTTGATGTTATCTTTTTCGGCCAGAATATGTTAGGTGTTGAAGGGTTGCGAATACTTAACAAGCTAAAAATTCAAATACCTGATAATCTGGGCGTTATTAGTTTTGACAATTCTGATGTATTTGAATTTAATAAACCCAGGATTACATGTTTTGAACAACCGCTTAAAAAACTTGCAGAAACAACTTTGGTTTATCTTACCAATATTATTGACGATAAAATTGATGATAAACAAACATATGCAAAATTCAAGGGCCGGCTCATTATCCGGGAATCCTGTTAATATTTTTTACGGTTAACTCACTTTGCAGATTATGACAAATGCTCTTTAGAGATTTTGCACATAGGGATCATTTCAAAAAAGTATTATCTGCCTGCAATAGCAGCAGCACCCGGAACCACCGGCTGTACCCATGCAACCTGACTACCAAGCACATCTCCGGTTATCTGGTCAAGCTGATCTGCTGAAGAGGTTATTTTAACACGTACATACAACTCTTCACCGGAAAAGGTATAACTTGAACTTATATCATTTGAACTGTAGAGTACCTTCCCAATTTCCTCACTGTAGGTCCTGGTTGTATTTGGAATTTCATTTCCTTCCCAGTCAAGGGTGGGCGTGCTGGAAGGATCGAATCCTGACCGTGTCCCTATATATTCAGTAGTATATGTGACTCCATCCTGAGGTTCAATTTCAATACTTATCTGCTTACCGTCATAATTAATCTCTTTAAGCATAACTCCCGTGGATGAATAAAAATCTCCTCTGTCAAGAGCGTCAAGAACTGATTCTTCATCAAGATTTTCAGCACGAATCATCACCCAACCCCTTCCGGGTGTTGCACCAATGGAATGGTAGCTATGTGTATCGTCTGTTGCCAGTCCGTATAATATCTTTCCGTTTTGCAGTCCAAGACGATTGGCCAGGACAATATCCCACATTAATTCGGTACTTGCGCGAAACTGATCCCCTTGATTGTTCACACTGGGATGACCGTTATAAACTTCAAAATATCGAAGGTCCGGAGTCTCAAGCATCATTTCGGCAGTAATAGCCCATCTGAAATTTGGATGTGCGAGTGCCGCGTAGGTGTTGCGGCCGGATCTTTCCCTGTATTCCCCAATCCTGTTAACAGTCTCCCTGATCATGTCTGCTCGCTCATCTACGCTCCCGCCTACAGTAGGTATAACCTCATCCTGGTGAATTGCAACAAAATGGACAGCATGTTGATCACTAATTTCGTTACCCATAATCAACATAAACTCTTCAGGTTCTTCAAACATATCCCGGAACTCTTCCAGGGGTTTGAGCCGGACCTGCAAATGTCCCTCTTCTTCATCCTGACGTGAATCAATCCACTCTTCCCCGAAAAAATCTATGTACTTGATAAGCGCAGGATGGTCCTCATTGATTCTTTGCCACAGCACGCCTTCATCAAGCACATGATTGCTCCATAGCCGACCGGTTGCGGGAACTTCAAGTAATTTATTATGGTCAGTGAATACCAGAAAATCATATCCGTTCTCTTTATACCATTTGGCTGCTGATTCCGGAAAATCATCACCATCACTCCAGAATGTATGGGTATGCAGATTTCCGCGCAACCATCTTGCCTGGTCATCTGCTGTCTGGCAGGAATATAAAAGTGTCAAAATAAAAAAAACAGATAGTAAATGCCGGGTATATGTAAATACGATTTTTGTCATAACAAAAACAAGTTATTGGGTTAAAGTAATTTTCTAAATGTTAAACCCTTCATTATAATTATATAAGGTAATTACAAATATACTATATTTTAATATTAAAAATTTAACTTTTACTTTATGGTTTGATGAAAGAAAACTCCGGGGTCGCGGGAATTTATTCCTGCCCTCCCTTGCTGATGACAAGCCTTCTTTGGAAAACTTCAAGTATTTTTCTGGAAGAGCCTGATATAATATCATCTTCAGTAAAACTTGTCATAAGAATATTTTGACTACCCCTCCTGTCATAGTCATATGTAATGTAAATGGTCCCATCTGATACCTGCTGGCCGTCAGGATATGATATACCAGGTCTTTCGTCAAGCAATAAACCATCTGACCAGGAATGGCCATCATCTTTGGAAATAAATGCCATTAAATGAGAACGCCTGGTGCGCATATCTATTGGTCCGTGTTTGACAAGCAGCATATTTCCGGAGTTAAGTCTGGTTATGAAAAATCGTGCGGTGGGATGCTGAATGAGTGAAGGTGTTACCTGGCTCCATGTTTTTCCACGGTCATTTGATATGCTCTGACCGATACCATATCTGGTGCGGATAAGCATCCATAGTGATCCGTCTTTTCTTTCAACGATCATATGTTCGTCATAACTGCGCACATTCTCGGGGACTGATGCTGCCCCCCTCACATCCCAGGTTTCTCCCCGATCATATGAGACCACCATCCGCGCACTTCCCTCTGAAATTTTCCACATTGATGCCGGCAGGACCCACTCGCCGGATGTCAATACTATTGGTTTGCACATCATTACTCCATCGGTAAGACGCCGGGGTTCAGCCCATTCCGGTTCATTATTATCCGGATCCTCGGTTGTCAGGGCCCATACTCCTGCCAGAGTTCCTTCAGTAACCGAAAGCCATGTACCACCAACATAGGTTGCCTGGGCCCAGAATACCCATAACTTTCCATCGGGATCAATCCATATCTCGGGATCATAGGATCTGACAATTTCCTGTCC
>SLPB01000100.1 GCA_007132225.1 Bacteroidales bacterium
AGCTTTTTATGTGTTGGCCTTGATCCTGACCTCTCCAAATTTCCAGACTCTGTTCTTGAAACCGATGACCCGGTATATGAATTTAATAAAAAAATAGTTGATGCCACCCATGAGTTTGCCGTTGCGTACAAGCCAAATATTGCCTTTTATGAAGCCCTGGGCTCAAGCGGGTGGTGGAGCCTGGAGAAAACCGTCGAGTTTATCAGGAAAAAATACCCCGAAATCTTTCTCATTGCAGATGCAAAAAGGGGTGATATAGGCAATACTTCCCGAAAGTATGCTGTTACATATTTTGAGAATTTTGGTTTTGATGCAATAACTGTTGCCCCCTATATGGGAGAAGACTCTGTGCGGCCATTTCTCGGGTACAGTGGAAAATGGACCATACTGCTTGCTGTTACATCCAACCAGGGTGCAGCTGATTTTCAGCTGACCACAGATAGTGATACCGGCCTATATCTTTTTGAGAAAGTCCTAAAGGAGTCTTCCTTGTGGGGAAACAAGGATAATCTCATGTTTGTTGCAGGAGCGACTCAACCGGAATTGTTTAAGAAGGTCCGCGCCATTGTGCCTGATCATTTCCTCCTTGTTCCGGGAGTTGGTATGCAGGGAGGAAGCCTTTCAGCTGTGATGGATAACGGACTGAATGATAAATGCGGCTTACTGGTCAATTCCTCCAGGGCCATTATCCATGCAGACGAAACTGATGATTTTCATTTGGTGGCAAAGCTTAAAGCTTCAGCTATACAAAAGGAAATGGCATCCGCATTAAAAAGAAAGGGTCTCATCTGAGCCCTCTGTATTGAACTGTTCTATTTTCCGGAAATTTTTTCTGCTCCGTCTTACTTCATATCCATCCTTGATTCTTTCCCTGGTTTTTTATATATTTAACTAATGTCCGTCCGTCCCGGAAACCTGAATTTATTTATCTGGCTAAATAGAAATACTTTTTATTTTCCCTTATGACTGAAGAATTTTTGCATTATATATGGAGATCCGGATTGTATTATCTTTCATTATCAGATGGAACAGGTGGCGATGAATTAGAGATTATCAATGGAGGAGAATTAAATGTGGATTCAGGCCCTGATTTTTTTAATGCCCTGATCAGAATTGGAGATACCATCCTGGCAGGTAATGTGGAGGTTCATATAAACAGCTCGGACTGGTACAGGCATGGTCATCATAATGACAAGGCATATGACAGTGTAATTTTACAGCTGGTATTCAATCGTGATGCTGAGGTTAAACGTACAAACGGAGAAGTAATTCCAACCGCAGAGATTCGTTTTGATAAAAAGCTTCTGAATAATTACAGTAAATTACTCCGAAATGAAACATGGATCCCTTGCCAGCCATATATTTCCTGTGCCGGCAAAACCCTGGTCCGCGAATGGCTCCGTAAGCTGGCTTTCAGGCGGCTTGAACAGAAAGCTATAATACTCAGGGATGTACTGCATATAAATCAGAATAGCTGGGAGGAGAGCTTTTATCAGCAACTTGCACATAATTTTGGATTCAGTCTCAATGGCGGGGCATTTGAGATGCTTGCCAGATCTATACCTTACCGAATATTGCTGAGAAACCGGGATGATCTGTTTAGGCTGGAAGCTCTGCTATTCGGACAGGCCGGGATGCTGGACACTGAAGGTGGCGATGAGTATTTTGAAGCTCTGAAAACTGAATTTCTCTTTCTCCAAAGGAAATACGGATTAATACCTCTTGAAAAACATTTATGGAGATTCCTTCGTCTCCGGCCGGCAAATTTTCCAACCATTCGTATTGCTCAGTTTGCATCACTGCTTTATGATACACCGGCTTTGTTTTCTGCTGTTATTGAAACAACAGATTTGAAAAAGATGGCATCATTTTTCAGGGTAAAGGCATCAGGATACTGGGATACGCACTTTGTGTTCAACAAGCCGGCAAAAAGATATGAAAAGGCCACCGGCAGGTTTGCTGTTCAATCCATTTTAATTAATACGATTGTTCCTGTTTTGTTTTTTTTTGGAAAGCAAAGAGATATGGCTGAGTTCAGTATTCGTGCCATGAAATTTCTTGAAGAACTGCCTGCTGAAAACAATTCTAAAATAAGCAGGTGGAGGGATCTGGGGATAGAGGCTGACAATGCATTGACCTCCCAGGCCCTTTTACAGCAGAAAAATGAATATTGCTCAAACCAGCGATGCCTGGAGTGCACGATAGGCCACCATATAATTAGTCAGTTATGACTTTATTTTTATCAATTCTTATTGCAATATAAAAAAAAACGCTTACTTTTGCACATCTTAAAATGAATGTAATCAACAAATTTTACAGAAAATGTATCTGACAGCTGAAAAAAAAGAGGAAATATTCAAGGAATATGGTGAAACCGCCGAAAATACAGGAAAAGCAGAGGGACAAATTGCTTTATTTACTTACCGGATTACTCACCTGAGCAATCACTTGAAATCCAATCCAAAAGATTTTAGTACGGAACTTGCCCTGGTTAAGCTGGTTGGTAAGCGCCGGAGATTGCTTGATTATCTCAAGGAAAGGGATATTGACCGCTACCGTGCTATTATAAAGTCACTCAAAATCAGAAAATAAAAAAAAGGGCGATTAATAAATTGCCCTTTTTTGTATTCAAGGTTTATTTTTTCCAATAAACTTTAAAAAAACTATTAATAAACTATCCAAATCAATTTAGTTATATGTTCAATACTATCGAGAAAAATATTGACCTGGGTGATGGACGCACCATCACGCTTCAAACAGGAAAACTGGCACGACAGGCCGACGGTGCAGTGTTGCTTAAAATGGGCAGGACCATGATGCTGGCAGCCGTTGTATCTGCAAAGGATGCAAGGGAAAATGTGGATTTCATGCCGCTGTCAGTCGAGTACAAAGAAAAATTTGCATCAATTGGCCGCTTTCCCGGTGGATTTATGAAAAGGGAAGCAAGGCCCGGAGACAATGAAATACTTATCTGCAGGCTGGTGGATCGTGCCCTTCGTCCTCTGTTCCCCAGTGATTATCATGCTGAAACTTTTGTGACAATAGATCTTATTTCTGCCGATAAAGATACAATGCCGGATGCACTGGCCGGGCTTGCCGCATCAGCTGCGCTTGCAGTTTCCGATATCCCTTTCAAAGGACCTATATCGGAGGTCAGGGTTGCCCGCGTTGATGGTAAATTAATTATAAATCCCACATTTGCCGAGGCTGAAAAAGCTGATATTGACCTGTTGGTCGGCGCCACTATCGATAATATTCTGATGGTGGAGGGTGAAATGAACGAAGTGGCTGAAGAAGACATGCTTGAGGCAATGAAACTTGCACATGAGGCAATAAAGGTTCAGTGCCGGGCCCAGATCGAGTTAATGGAGATGGCAGGTAAAACTGAGAAGCGCACCTATTCACATGAAGTGAATGATGAAGAGCTCCGTGAAAAGATCCACAAAGAGCTTTATGATAAGTGCTATCGGGTTGCCAAAGATATTAAGTCCAAGCATGAACGTTCTGAAGCATTTTCTAAAATTAAGGAAGACTTCATAGCATCACTTCCTGAGGAGCCGGAACCTGCCACGGCACTTATCGGTCGTTATTACCATGATGTTCAAAAGGATGCAGTGAGAAACATGATTCTTGATGAAAGTATCAGGCTGGATGGAAGGAAAACTGATGAAATACGTCCAATAGAATGTGAGATCGACTTCCTTCCTGCAGCGCATGGCTCAGCTCTGTTCACAAGAGGTGAAACCCAATCGCTTACTACAGTTACTCTTGGTACAAAGCTTGATGAAAAAATGATCGATGAGGTGTTACGAAAAGGGAAAGATAAATTTGTACTACATTACAATTTCCCTCCATTTTCCACCGGTGATGCAAGACCTGTCAGGGGTCTTTCCAGGAGGGAAGTAGGGCATGGGAACCTGGCCCACAGGGCACTCAAGGGGATGGTTCCTAATGATGGTGAAAATCCATATGCCATAAGGATCGTATCTGATATTCTCGAATCAAACGGCTCCTCTTCCATGGCAACGGTATGTGCAGGTTCACTCGCACTTATGGATGCCGGGATCAGAACTAAAAAACCTGTATCCGGGATAGCTATGGGACTGATAACCGATACAGAATCAGGGAAATATGCCATATTGTCAGATATACTTGGAGATGAAGACCACCTCGGGGATATGGATTTCAAGGTTGCAGGAACCAGGGATGGTATTACTGCCACACAGATGGATATCAAGGTTGAGGGTCTTTCATACGATGTTCTTGCCAGGGCACTTGATCAGGCAAAAGCCGGAAGGTTACATATACTTGATAAAATGGTCGAAGCCATAAGTGAACCGCGTAAAGATCTTAAACCCCACTCACCCCGCATCGAGCAAATAAGGATACCTAAAGACATGATTGGTGCCATTATAGGACCTGGAGGCAAGATTATACAGGATATCCAGGCGAAATCCCTTGCAACTATTGTTGTTGAGGAGATAGATAATTTTGGATACGTCGATGTATTTGCAGATAATAAGGATTCCATAGATATTGCAATGCGCATGATAAAAAGTATAATCGCAGTTCCTGAACCCGGAACCATATACAAGGGAATTGTTAAGTCAGTTGTTGCTTTTGGCGCATTTGTAGAAATATTACCGGGTAAGGAAGGGCTCCTTCATATTTCTGAAATTGACTGGAAAAGGACCAATGCTGTTGAAGATGTTCTTAAAGAGGGAGAGGAAGTCGAGGTCAAACTGATAGATGTTGATAACAAGACCGGAAAGCTCAAGCTTTCCCGCAAAGCCTTGTTGCCAAGACCCGAAAGGTCCCAGGATAAAGGCTGACATGCAAATGTATTTGCTCATTTTGAGTTATTCAGAACGTTTCATATCACTACCTTGTTAAGCAGCAGTCCACCTGCTGCTTTTTTTCAACAGACTTATTCATTGTATTTTGTGTGACCCGGCAAATGGACGATTCATATAAATTAATTGCATGCTGGGCCGCATCATTAATTGAGCTTTTTTTCATCAGGTTAGAATTATCCAGATAAATCAGATTGAGTTGTTTGGTAGCTTTGAATCTCTTACAGGGACTAATTTTCACCCTTAATTAACCTTTTGGCACCAATAGTATTGTTTTATAATTTTTTTTTTTAAATTTGACTTTTAATTATTGACTAAAACAAGTTAGTATTTGTTTTAATGACCTTTAATGACTAACTTGCTTGGGAAAGCAGGATGACAACCCAAAAAGCGAACTGGGTTAATAAAAGGATCTGACATTGACCAGGGACGCTAAAAAATTAATTAAAAAAGCTGACAAATCAAATAAATTAAATAATTAATAAAACCCTTGACCTCATAAAATTGTGTAATTAAATAAAAATTAAACTATGAAGAAGATTCGTTTTAACCTAGCTTTATTTGTTCTGGCACTTGTATTGCTCAGCAGCTGCGGTGGCCTGAACAGGATGAGAAATAATGCTGACGATATAAGGTATGATGTTACACCTGAAGTACTTGAAGCACACGGCAGCGAAGTGGAAGTTACCATAAGGGGTACTTTCCCCGATAGATATTTTCACAGAAATGCAATTCTCGAAATAAATCCTGTTATCACTTGGAACGGCGGCGAAGAAGCACTGGGCAGCATAACCCTTCAGGGAGAAAACGTTACTGCCAATCACCAGGTAATCCCGCGTGGTGGTGGAAGTTTTACTCATACTGACCGGGTTCCTTTCCGTGATGATATGCGCATATCGGATCTGGTTGTAAGACTTAATGCCGAGCTCAGGGGAAATGAAGCGGAGTTTGATCCCCGGAAAATAGCTGATGGTGTTATTGCAACTTCAACACTGGTTGTGCACGATCCTGAAGCGGTTAAGGTTGGCGATAAATTTCAAAGAGTTGTTCCCGAAACCATCGAGTCTGCTATTTTCTATGTAATAAACCGCGCAAATGTCCGCCAGAGTGAATTAAGATCAGAGCGGATGGAAAACTTCAGGCAATATCTTAGAAGTGCCGTAGAAGATGACCGCACCGAGGTGAAAGCTGCCGGCATAAATGCCTATGCTTCTCCTGACGGACCAATAGATTTCAATGAGAGGCTTTCAGAACAAAGAAAAGAAACATCTGACCGTGTATTTGACAGTGAGTTAAAACGTGCTGGTATTGAACAAAGAAATAATTTTTATAACACCAGGGCACTCGGTGAAGACTGGGAAGGATTCAGAAAGCTTATGGAGGAATCTGATATAGATCAGCGCGGACTAATTCTTCGTGTTCTTGAGATGTATCAGGACCCCGAGGTTCGTGAGAGAGAAATCAGAAATATTTCAGCAGTATTTACGGAGATAGCCGATAAAGTTCTTCCCGAACTTCGTCGCTCGGAAATGGCAATAGATGTTGAAAGGATAGGATATTCAGATCAGGAACTCAGGGAAGTATACAGAGAAGATCCTTCCAGGCTTAATCTGGAGGAAATGCTGTACACCGCTACATTATATGATGACCTCAATACCAGGTACCAGATTTATAACCGGACAGCCCAGAGATTCCCTGATTGTTTCAGGGCTCATAACAGTAAGGGTATCGTTCTTATGAAGCTGGACAATGTAGCTGCAGCAAAGAGTGCTTTCCAGGATGCACAGGCAATTTCAAACAATGATGCTGTCAGGAATAATCTTGGTGCTGTTGCTTTAAGGGAAGGAAACATTGAAGAGGCGGAAGAGTATTTCGCATCAGTTAGCACACCCGGAGATGCAACGAATTACAACATGGGTATTGTTGCAATCCACCAGGCCGATTACTCAAAAGCTTCAAGCCTTTTCGGCAATATGGCCGTTGTGAATAATGCCCTGGTTAAAATGCTCCAGGATAATGATGACCAGGCACTAAGAATACTCAATAATATTGATGATCCGGGTGCCAAGGCTTATTACCTCAGAGCTGTCATAGGCGCAAGAAAGCAGGACAGCAATATGCTATTCGATAATCTCAGGACTGCTGTAAACATGGATGCTGAACTGAAAGAATACGCTGAAACAGATATGGAATTCGGACGTTATTTCCAGGATGACACATTCATTTCCATAGTAAACTAATATAGGTAATCTTTATTTGGAATAGAAAAAAAGGCTGCCATTAATGGCAGCCTTTTTTTTTGAGGATATTTATCATTAGTGTCTGCTAAAAATTAAATTATGTTCCTTGAACTCCTTGATAATTTATATTTTGCGAGCTTTTTTACCTGGTGCCCATATGAATTGATTAGTCAGCCTGAAAATATGGCTAACAATGAATCAGGGAAAATTCAGAGGTTTTGGAGATTTGTGTAAAAGTGCCATAATACGATCCCCGCGCTTACTGCAATATTAAAGGAGTGTTTTGTTCCAAATTGTGGTATTTCTATACATTTATCGCTCAAGTCAATTATCTTCTGATCAACTCCCCTTACTTCATTGCCAAAAACCAGGGCATACTTTGCCGATTGATCCGGATGGAACAGTGAAAGAGAGATACTCCCTTCAGTTTGCTCGAGAGAGATGACTTGATAATGATTTTTTTTTAAATTGTGAATGGCTTCCGATGTTGAGTCAAAATGCTTCCACTCTACAGATTCAGTTGCACCCAGGGCTGTTTTGTGAATATCTTTATGCGGGGGACAGGCAGTGAACCCGCAAAGATAAAGTGCTTCTACCAGGAATGCATCGGCAGTTCTGAATACTGAGCCTATATTATTCAGACTTCTTACATTATCAAGTACAATTATCAGCGGATTTTTTGATGAATTTTTAAATGCATCTATTGTTTTTCTCTCCAGTTCCTGATTGGAAAGCTTTCTTTTTATCATGAGTGGATATGATTTGGCCGGGCAGGTTAAATATATAAAAAAAAATGAATATTTTTATGAGCTGCAAATATAAAGCTTAATCCTATAATAACATGCCATATGAACCTACACGAATATCAGGGAAAATCTATCTTGCATCAGTATGGAGTTGCTATACCCGAGGGTATTGTGGTAGAGACACCTGAATCAGCAATTGAGGCTGCCAAAGAGATTATGGAAAAGACCGGGTGTGGCAGCTTTGCAATTAAAGCCCAGATCCATGCCGGTGGCAGAGGAAAAGGGGGGGGGGTCAAAATAGCATCTTCAATTGAGGAAGCTGGCCGGTACTCAAAAGAGATCCTTGGCATGACCCTTGTTACTCATCAAACAGGAGATGAAGGCAAAAAAGTTCATAAAATCCTTGTTGAACAAGGAATCTATTACCCCGGCGAAAGCAGTGTGGAAGAGTTTTATATGAGTGTTTTACTCAACAGGCAAACCGGACGGAATATAATCATGTATTCAACGGAAGGAGGAATGGATATTGAAACTGTTGCCCGGAAAACCCCTCATCTTATTGGAAGGGAAGAAATTGATCCCGGGGTCGGCCTTCAGGCTTTTCAGGCCCGGCGTGTTGCTTTCAACCTCGGATTGGAGGGGAAGGCTTTTAAGGAGATGGTTAATTTCGTAATAGCCCTTTACCGGGCATACGAAAATTCAGATGCATCCCTTTTTGAGATAAATCCCGTGTTCAAGACTTCAGATAATCTTATACTGGCTGCAGATGCCAAGGTAGTTCTGGATGATAATGCACTGTTTCGTCATCCAGAATACCCCGGGATGCGGGATATAACCGAAGAAGATGCTTCTGAGGTTGAAGCAGCAAAATACGGGCTCAACTTTATAAAGCTTGACGGTAATGTAGGCTGCATGGTCAACGGGGCCGGACTTGCGATGGCTACTATGGATATTATCAAGCTTTCCGGTGGTGATCCTGCCAATTTCCTCGATGTTGGCGGTACGGCAAATGCGTCAACCGTTGAGGCAGGATTTCGCCTTATCCTCAAGGATAAGGGGGTAAAAGCTATCCTGATCAATATTTTTGGCGGAATAGTGAGATGTGACAGGGTAGCCCAGGGTATAGTAGATGCCTATAACAATATTGGTGATATTAAGGTGCCGGTTATCGTAAGGCTGCAGGGTACAAATGCGGTTGAGGCAAAACAACTGATCGATGAATCCGGATTAAAGGTATATTCTGTTATTACCCTGCAGGAAGCAGCCAGCGTGGTTAAGAAAGTTGTAAATTAAGTTATTACCGGTACCTTTTCAGGTAACTTCTTTTCTTTTTAGTGGCATGGTCATGCATCTTGCGCCTCCTCCTCCTCTTGGCAGTTCAGATCCTTCAAGGGTGATAAGCATCTTTTTATACTGACCGGGTGCTATACTGCCTGAAATAATATCACTGGCACTGATTATTTCAAAGCCATTATTATTCATCTCGTCAAGAGTGTATGTGTTTCTTTCATAGCCAATTACTTTGCCCGGTGCGACAGCAAAGAAATTCCCGGCACTGTGCCATTGTTCCCTTTCCTGTGTCCATAAGTCTGAATTTCCACCACAATAAACAGGCCTGAGATCCATGCCAAGGGTTTTGAGAGCTTCCAGGATGTTCTTTTCTTCTTTTATGCTCTTAACTCTTCCGTTGTCTATAGTAATGTGTACGGTCTGATATTTGTTTTCTTTTAATATCACGGGTTCATAAACCATGCAGGAGTCATTATCCAGAATTGTGAACACCATATCAAGGTGTATGAAGGATTCGGGGCTTCGCGGTAATTCCTGTACTATTACATGCCGTTTGCCATTATTTTGATTTTGCAGAATTTCCAGGATCAGATCTATGCCCTGAGAACTGGTCCGCGCACCATTTCCTATAAGCAGTATATCCTTGCGGAGCATCAATACATCTCCTCCTTCTATTGTTATCGAAGGATCAGGATTCATCGCGCTATTGGTCCTGGTGTTAAATAATCCGCTGAAATCAAAAATAGTTTCCATTATTATTGATTCCCTTTCCCTTATCTTGTTTGCCATTTTGCTTATAAGCACAGAGTCAAGCATGGGAATTGCAGAATCCCTGGTAAAGAAAAAGTTATGCAGTGGAGGTAGGGAATACCGGTCCTGGCTGAGAAACCTGGTCAGATTGTTTTTTTGCATAACTACCCCTTCAATCAGTAGGCGGGCGAGTTCTTTACGGGGTTTTTCAAGCAGGTAATCAATAGTTCCCGGAATATTTTCGTTTGTGCATATTCTTTTCACAAGGTTTTCTTTAACCCTGCTATTGTTAAGAGTCTCAATAAGTAAATCTTTAACCTTATAAACTTTACTGAACTTATTCAGAACCTCTTCCAGCCTGGAGTATTCCTTTTGAGCCACTGATAAGTTGAGAATATCACTGTAAAGAGCACGTTCAGCATTTCCAGGTGTCATATTTTCCACCTCCGGCCCCGGAGGATGAATCAGAACAGCTTCCAGTTCACCAATCTCCGAATTTACATCCAGTTTAATCTTTTGGTCCATTATCTATATATTTGTTATTGGGAAAGTACGCTGCAAAGTTAAATTATTTATGATATTTAGTATACATGGATATCCTCAGTCAGTAAAATAATATTTATTAGGAAATTGCAATTACAACATATATAATCGCGTTATATATGTTGTAATTTCTCTAAAAAATCATTATGACCAGATTACTTTTTATAACCGGCATTTTGATCATTCTTCCATGGACCCTTTTATCCCAGGAACGCAAACAGGATTCTTCAAGGTCCGGAATACTTAAGGAGATTGTAAAAGACGGGGATACTCTTCTTCACTCAACGATCCAGGAAGTCTGGGTATTTCCACAGCCCAGTTTTTCGAGCAGAAGAGATTTGAGAAGATATGAACGGCTTATTTACAATTTGAAAGTTGTTTATCCATATGCTGTACTCGCTTCTGAAAAGATTGACCAGATGAACAGTGTTTTTGTTGAACTCAATACAGAAAGGGAACGAAAGGCTTATGTAAAGCAGGTTGAGAAAGAACTGATGGATGAATTTGAGGATGATCTCAGAAAACTCACAATTACCCAGGGCAGATTGTTAATTAAGCTTATAGACAGGGAAACAGGAAATACATCTTATGCATTGGTCAGAGAATTACGGGGTTCTTTTTCTGCCTTTTTCTGGCAGACTATAGCCAGGATATTTGGATCAAATTTAAAGACACAGTTTGATGCTGAAGGAGAGGATAAGCTAATTGATCAGATTATTATTATGATTGAGAATGGTCAGATTTAAAATAAAAACCCCGGAAAGCCCCTGATAAAACCTCCGTTGATGGCTTTTCCGGGGGCTTTTTCTTAAATGCAGCAAGACTGAAGTAATTGGCATTCAGGGATTATTATTATTTAAGAACATCCCGGGAAGTCAATTCTCAGTTTAATGACTTTTTGACAATCTCTGTATTAAACTGTTTATAATCGATTGATTATTTCTTTAACCACCGCATCAGTTCCTTCAGCTATATCCATTATGTTTGCTTCCAGCATATAGCAGGGAGATGTAACAAGTTTATATTTTTCATCTATTACTACCTCTCCATGCCCGGTTTTTTTGTGACGGGCTCCCATGTTTTCAAGCAGGTCTGCTGTATCTTCATCCTGTCCAATGGTAAGTTCCGGCTTATCAAGTATTTTTGCCATTATGGCCGGGGAAATACAAAGGGCTCCGACAGGTTTGGATTGTTTGACCATATCCCTGACTACTTTTTCAACCCCGGGGTTTACTGTGCAGTTTTCTCCCTGAAATGCAAAATCTGAAAGGTTTTTTGCTACTCCAAATCCCCCGGGGAATATTACCGCATCAAAATCTTCTGCTTTAAAGTCGCTGATTGGATTTATATTGCCCCGGGCTATACGGGAGGATTCAATGAGGACATTTCTTGTTTCATTCATCTCCTTGCCGGTAATATGGTTTATTACATGATGCTGCTCAATATCCGGAGCAAATATTTCATATTCTCCCTGATTTTTCATTATGGCATAAAGAGTCATTATTGCCTCATGGATCTCACTACCGTCAAAAACCCCGCAACCTGCCAGTATAACTGCAAATCTTTTCTTTTTTTCCATCTTGTTTATTTTTTTTGGTTAGTAGTAATTGAAACCCTAATTTATTGAATTATTAAAATATAACAAAATGTATTAAACTCCTCTTTGTTTAAAAATTATTAAAACTGTAAGTATCAAAATTTGAAAGTCAACAAACAGAGACATGTTATCAAGATATATCATATCATATTTCAGCCTTTGTGTCATTTGTTCAACATTTTCTGCATACCCGTACTTCACTTGTCCCCAGGAAGTAATCCCGGGTTTAATTTTTAGGAGCTGGTTGTAATGAGGTGCTATTTTTACTATCTGATCAATATAGTATCTCCTTTCCGGCCGCGGACCAACAACCGACATATCTCCTTTTAATACATTAATGAAATTAGGTATTTCATCAAGTCGCATTCTTCGGAGAAAACGCCCCTGCCTGGTGACCCTTTTATCACTGGCGGAAGACAATTCGGGTCCGTTTGTTTCTGCATTTTCTATCATTGTACGGAACTTATATATCATAAATGGCTTCCCGTTCTTTCCTATGCGCTCATGGCTGTGAATTACCGGGCCCCTGGAGGTTAATTTAATCCAGATCATTATTAATATAGAAACTGGAAAAAATAGTGCCAGCATGAAAAATGAAAAAACAAAATCCAATACCTGCTTCAGATTATTTTGCCAGACCGGCATAAATTTATGTGAGATCTTTATAAAAGGGGTTTCAATTATGGTGTCTATCCTTATCCTGCCTGTAAGGATATCATGCATTCCCGGGATAGCTTTAATAACCACATCGCTCTGGTTGTCAAGCCTGCTTATTATTTTTCCTATTTTGCTGTGTTCATACGATTCAATTGCCAGGATCACTTCCTGAACCTTGTATTTTGAAATTACTTCATTCACAGAATCCAGTCCCCCCAGGTGTTTAAGAAACCTTGACAATGGATAGCTTTGTCCACCGTTTATACTTATGAATCCTATGAATCTGTTGCCGGTGGGCCTGATCTGACTGTTTATTTCTTTAAAAATATTTACTGCTTTCCTGTCGCTTCCTATTATCAGGGTATTAAAACCTAATATTCCTTTCCGGATTTTTATAATGGTAAAAGTAGTTATTGCTAATCTTGGTGGGTATGATACAATTAAATGAATAGAAAAAAGAGTCAGGAATGAGCTCAATAAATTCCCTGACACACCTGTGATAATATCTGAAGAGATCAGCAACGTGAATATTGCCAGGGAACCCGCCAGTGTAACTGTAATTGAAGCACCCAGTTCCTTAAGCCGCGACCGGCGAAATGTATCAGAATAGAATCCCCATAAGGTATATATTAATAACCATAACGTCGGGTAAATAATCATTCCTGTTATAAATACAGATTCCCGGTTGATGGCCTTGATGTGCAGGAGGTTTTGGCCGGCAGTGGAATGATTTATGATTATATGGTAAAACAAAATCCAGCTGAGCAACGCGGACAGGAAATCAAAAGAGAGATATTTAATAATTTGTGCTTTATGGTTCATGTCTTTGTTTCAAAATCCCGATTTTTCAATTATCCTGGACCTGAGTTCCAGGATCCTGGATATATCATAAAGTTCTTTACCCGAAGCATTATTATTTATTATGGACTGATATAAATTATCCAGCTCACTGTAAAATACCTGGTTGTTTGTAGTTTTGAAAGTATTTGTTTTGGAATGAATCTCATTATTCAGTTGTGATCTTTCTTTACTTTGGAACTTATTTTTTAGCAGGTCTATTCTTATATGCTTGTTTAGTTGATATATGTCAATTAATAATGAATCTTTTTCAGCTATATTTGTATAAAGTAAATTGGCTACAGTACCATTATCAAATTCAACTCTGGAACTTATCAGGTTTCCGGATGCCAATCTTTCAGGTTGCTGCAGGGCCTGAATTTTTTTAATATTGGAAGAGTTTAAGAGAAGAAGAATATCAATTATTCTGAACAGTGTTCCGGTAATTACTTTGTTTTTGCCGGGGCCTTCTGCTACCTTCTGACCTAGCTTTATTTCAATCAATGAGGGGTAGTTCATTAATGGCAGGCATGAGGTTAATTCCGGTCTGGATCTTTCAAATTGCATGATCTTAAAAACTGTCTGTGCCTCTTCCCGGAGTTTTATAAGCTCATCTATAACACCCGAAGGCAACCCGCTGGCATCAATTAACAAAATATGTCTTGATTGTTTTAAAGCATCTGAAAGTATATCCAGGGTATATATATCGGCTTTTTCAAATATGAGGACATCGCTTCTTTCCAACAGAATCTCTTTTGACAATACAGGCATATGCCCGGTTGATTTATTATCCGGCCTCTGATTATTTGGTTTTTGGGAAAAACAACCGGTTATTGTGAATCCCGGATGGCTGAAAATGCTTTTAAATATGGGGCCGGGAACGTTACCTACTAGTCCGGTTTTGAACATATCGAAGAGTTTCTGACAAAAATAATTAAATTTAGCAGAGAAGCCGGTTAATTTATTTTATACTTATCAACGCCTGTTGTTAATTGTATTTCTGGTTTGGTTAGAATCGTCCGTTTTGAAAATAAAAATAATGTATTTTAGCAGATCCGGAAAAAAAGGAAGTGCTATACCTAAATATATATACCCCAATGAAGGATACATACCGGCATAAAGGTTTAAGAAAGGCTCTTGCAGAGGAAGTTAGTGCCAAGGGAATTGATGATGAAAGTGTTTTAAAGGCTGTCATGAAAGTCCCCAGGCATTTTTTTATGGATACCAGCTTTGTCCAATATGCATATAAAGACCAGGCTTTCCCTATCGGATGCGGCCAGACTATATCACAGCCATATACTGTTGCTTTCCAGACCCAGCTCCTGGATGTGAAACGCCATAATAAGGTTCTTGAAGTTGGAACGGGGTCAGGTTATCAGACTGCCATCCTGATTGAAATGGGCGCAAAAGTTTACACCATTGAACGTCAGCGTGATTTATACCTGAAGGCCCAGTCTTTTCTCCCATCTATAGGGTATGCAGCAAATTTTTTTTATGGTGATGGTTATGAAGGTCTCAAGTCTTATGGTCCTTATGACCGGATTTTGGTCACGGCCGGGGCCAACCACATACCGGAGAAATTGAAAACTCAGCTCAAAACAGGAGGAATAATGGTTGTTCCTGTCGGTGACAGCCAATCGCAGATAATGACAAGAATAGTAAGAAAAAGTGAAGATGAATTCATTAAAACTGAACATGGACATTTTGTTTTTGTTCCCCTTCTAAAGGGGAAATCTATGTAATACAGGCGTAAACTAATATTTCCTGCTTTCAGGAATATAACTTTGCAATTCAATTCACATATAACAATCAGATAATGAGGCTCTAATATAAAATTATACAAAATATGATAAAAGTTCAAAAATTTATTTTCAATCCATTTCAGGAAAATTCATTTATTCTTTTTGATGAAACCGGTGAATGTATTTTTGTTGATATGGGGAGCTATACAGTTGAGGAAAAAAAAGAGGTGCTTTTTTTTGTTGAAAATAACAAACTTAAGCCAGTTATGATTGTTAATACGCATTGTCACGTTGACCACCTCCTCGGGAATTCCTTTTTTAAAAATAAATTCAAAGTCAGTATTGGGGCGCATTCCGCTGATGAGTTTCTGCTTGAAAACGCTGTTGAGCATGGAACAGTTTTCGGTTTGGAGGTGGAATCTCCTCCTGAAATAAACTTCTATCTGGAAGAGGGAGAAAAGATTTCTTTTGGCCATTCCTCTCTTGACATTATACATGTTCCGGGGCATTCCCCCGGGAGTGTAGCGTTGTTCAGCAAAGAGGATAACTTTGTAATTGCAGGTGATGTTATTTTTAGCGGGAGTATTGGAAGAACCGATTTGCCCGGAGGAGATTACAATACCCTGTTAAATTCCATCCGTAAAAAATTATTGACTTTGCCGCCGGAAACCGTTGTTTATTGTGGCCATGGACCGGATACCACTATTACAGAAGAAACTAAAACCAATCCGTTTCTTAATTCCTGAATATTAACCTGCTGTAAAGAATCCATGAACACAAAAATTGTACATACGCTATTTTTTACAGAATCCACACTATATGTATTTTCTATTTTGTATCATGATTTTTATCTTTTTTATCACCATTGGTAATCTTTAATTTTACGCAACATCGCATTAAATAATACAAAAAATTGGATAATTATTTGAATTGATCTCCCCGGAAATACCTGTTCATATTCTTTGTGCTTCCGGGTTTTAAGTAATCATCCCCAATAATTAAGGGTTAATCTTGCTATGGTTTTCCAGAGTTTATTTAATATATCAAAATATGGCACTTGACAGTTTTTTACACAGGCACATTGGTCCCGGTAAACGTGATATGGATATCATGGTGAAAAAGATTGGGGTTAGTAATATTGATGAGCTTATTGATAAGACCGTTCCGGAATCTATAAGGCTGGATAAACCTTTGAACCTTCCCCGGGGGTTAAGTGAATATGAGTATTTAAACCGGATAAGGAATATTGCTTCAAGGAATAAAATTTTTAAATCATATATCGGACTTGGTTATTATAATACTATTTTCCCCTCAGTTATCCAGCGCAATATCCTGGAAAATCCAGGCTGGTATACCTCCTATACTCCCTATCAGGCTGAAATATCCCAGGGAAGGCTGGAAGCATTGCTGAATTTTCAGACAGTAATCATGGATCTTACTGGCATGGAGATAGCTAATGCGTCATTACTGGATGAGGCTACAGCTGCTTCCGAGGCAATGATAATGATGTTTAATTCACGCCCCAGGAACAAGGTAAAGGCGGGAAGCATAAAATTTTTTATTGACGAAAATGTATTTCCACAGACTATTGCTGTTATAAGGACCCGTGCTGTACCATTGGGTATTGAGCTTGTTACTGGCAGGTATGACGAGATTGTCCTTGATGATGGCTATTTTGGGATACTTGTTCAGTACCCCTCCGGTGATGGCGAGATTCGGGATTACAGTGATATTGTTGCTGAGGCTGGTAATAAATCTATTTTTACCGGTGTTATAGCTGATATTCTGAGTCTTGTCCTGCTAAAGCCCCCGGGTGAATGGGGTGCTGATGTAGTTGTGGGTTCAACACAGCGTTTTGGAATTCCAATGGGATACGGAGGACCTCATGCAGGTTATTTTGCCACTCACGAAAAATTTAAACGGCATATTCCGGGAAGAATCATTGGTGTTACTGTAGATGCTCAGGATAAATATGCATTAAGGATGGCTCTTCAGACCCGGGAGCAACATATTAAACGGGAACGTGCAACCTCCAATATATGCACTGCCCAGGCCCTGCTTGCCACAATGGCCGGGATGTATGCAGTTTATCACGGTGCAGGTGGACTGAGACGTATAGCCGGCCACGTCCATCAAAGTGCAGCTACATTGTCAGAACAGCTTGAAAATATGGGATATATTCAGGAGAATAAATTTTTTTTCGACACTCTCAAGGTTATTCTTCCCGGTGGGGTCGAAGCTGAAGTTGTTGAAAAGATTGCTCTTGAAAACGGGATAAATTTTCGTTATATCGATAAAAAGACTGTTGGAATAAGCCTGGACGAGACAACACTTTTAAAGGATATCAACCTTATTCTTTCCGTTTTTGCCAAAGCAGCAGGTACCGGCACTCCTGTTGTGGACCACCTTATTGATGAAACCAGTTTTGACAGATCCTTCTCAAGGGAAAGCGATTTTCTTACTTTGGATATTTTTAACTCTTATCATTCTGAAACAGAACTGATGAGATATATAAAGAAACTGGAGAGAAAAGATTTCAGCCTGACTCATTCAATGATATCCCTGGGATCATGTACGATGAAACTTAATGCGGCTACTGAGTTGTTGCCACTTAGCTGGCCGGAAATAGGAGACCTGCATCCTTTTGTCCCCATTGATCAGGCAGCAGGTTATCATGAGCTTATGGATGAGCTGGCTTCAGATTTATGCGAAATTACCGGTTTTGACAGAATATCTTTCCAGCCTAATTCCGGTGCTGCCGGTGAATATTCCGGGCTAATGGTTATAAGGGGATATCATCAGAGCAGGGGGGAGGGACACAGGAATGTATGCCTTATTCCTTGTTCTGCTCATGGCACTAATCCGGCAAGTGCTGTAATGGCCGGAATGGAAGTTGTTATTGTGGATTGTGATAAACACGGAAATGTAGATCTGAAGGATCTGAGAAAAAAGGCTCAGCAGCATAAAGATAACCTGGCAGCTTCTATGATCACTTATCCTTCCACCCATGGAGTCTATGAGCCCGGCATAGTAGAGATGAACTCCATAATACATGAGTGCGGGGGACAGGTTTATATGGACGGCGCCAATATGAATGCACAGGTTGGCCTCACCAATCCGGCCATTGTAGGAGCCGATGTTTGTCATCTCAATCTGCATAAAACTTTTGGCATTCCTCATGGAGGTGGAGGCCCTGGTATGGGGCCAATCGGTGTTGCTTCCCACCTGGTTGAATTTCTGCCCGGCCATCCTTTTGACTTAACCGGCACAAAGAAGGGAGATGATGCTGTTGCTGCAGCACCCTGGGGAAGTGCAAGCATTCTGGTGATTTCTCACGCCTATGTCAAACTGCTGGGCGGCGAGGGACTTACTGAAGCGACCAAAACAGCCATTCTAAATGCCAACTATCTTGCAGCTGCCCTTAAGGATTATTATGATATTCTTTATAAAGGGATAAATGGTTTTGTGGCACATGAAATGATACTTGACTGCCGCAAATTCCGGACCGACAAGGATCTCGGTATTACCGAGGCAGATATCGCCAAACGTCTTATGGATTATGGATTTCATGCCCCTACCCTGTCTTTTCCTGTTGCGGGCACACTAATGGTGGAGCCGACCGAAAGCGAGTCACTTAATGAACTGAACCGGTTTGTTGAGGCTATGATAAGTATTTACAATGAGATTATGGAAATAGGTGAAGGAAAGGCTGATCGAGATAACAATCTGCTCAAGAATGCTCCTCACACATCTGAAGTAACTGTGTCTGACAGCTGGAACCGTCCTTATGGCCGGGAAAAAGCAGCATACCCGCTTAAATGGATAGCCGAAAATAAATTCTGGCCTGCTGTGAGCCGAGTAAATGACGTCTTTGGCGACCGGAACCTTGTTTGTTCATGTGCACCCATTGATTCATACAGGGCCGGGCTTTCCAATGACTCTGAATAGCAAGGACTCCGGACTGACACAATAAACTGATCTAACTATTGTTATACTTACGGGAATAGTCCGTGATAATATTTTCACAAAACAAAATGAAAATATCAAGGGTTTAGCCCACCCGGACTATATTGGTATTGAATTTGTATAACGTACAATAAAAAAAACTTTTTTCTATGGATTCAGACAATCAACCTTTCAGGCACAATTTTGAAGTACTGCTCTCCATGTTTAAAAAACTGGCCGACAAGATGTCAAAGGGTGAGATTGAGGGAACAAACCCTGAATTTGCCAAACAGTTTAAAATGATGCTCAGCCAGTATGAAATGATGAAGCACATGATGCCTCATGATATTCCTGAACAATTTCGCGAACCTTTCCGCCATATGATGGAGAACATGATATACCATCTTCAGGAAGAGATAGGAGAGGATATATTTATGGGGGAAAATGAGGAGACTACGGAAAAAAAGTCAGAAAATGAAATAACCGTTGAAGATATTGAAACAATGCTCGGCAGACCCGATCTTGAACCTGCCGAAATGGATAAATTACTTGATGAACTAACGGAACTTAAATCAAAAAGGGATGAGTAACTCATCCCTTTTTGATTTAAGTTTTATCCTGAACAGCAACAACCACCCTTTGAAGAGCATCCACCCATGCCAGGCACAGCATCCTGATAAGCTGCCGGTTTTTTTCTGGCCTGTTTAGGAGTACGGTATTCATCACATATAATTCCGCAATCCGGACAACTGGCTACTTTTTTGCTGCAGGGCCCATATACCGGGCTCTTATATTCAAATACGTCACCTTCACTTTCAAAGATATTTCCGCATTTCTCACATTGAAATCGTTCCATGATTAAAAGGTATTTAATTAAATTAATATGCAAATATACGCATGTAAAGCTTAAATTCAATGAACACAGCGTTTAAATCCAATGAACACAGCTGTTGTTTTTACTGACGCATAAACAGTATTGTAAAGAGTTGGTATTATAATTCCTGCTTGGGGATGTGAAGATTATAATGAAAATTTTTTCATCTTGTCCGTGTGTAAATTAGCTGAAATAATTTTCATGTATATTTCTCGTGTAAAAAACCAAAATTTAGTGTTCCTTTATTGAATCAGTTTAATCCGGAAAACTGTTTTTCAGGGACTCTTAATACTTTATATGATCATGAGAAAATTCATTTTAATTTATGTAAGCTGTTTTCTGTTTGTTTTAACCGATCATTATGCTGTTACTTTCAATGACCCTCAGGGATCATTCCCAAAATGGAAAGCTGGCGTGGCACGCAGAGTCATTACTCCTGAAGAACCTATGTTGATGGCAGGTTATGCTTCTCGTAACCGTCCTTCTGAAGGAACTTTACATGAGCTGTGGGCTAAAGCATTAGCCCTGGAGGATTTAGAAGGCAAACAGGCTGTACTGGTCACAACCGATTTGATTGGCTTTAGAGGAAGCTATATGTCAGGCAGGATCTTTGACCGGATTAATAAAAAGTATGGATTATCCCGCGACCAGTTTATCCTGAGCAGCTCACATACACATACCGGTCCTGAATTACTTAGGCCTCCTGAAGATTACTTATATGAAGGTGAATTAAGTGGACAGAATTCTCCTGAGGAGAGAGAAAAAATCAGTAATTATTCTCTCCGATTGGAAAATATAATTATTGAATTGGTTGGAGAGGCATTGAATTCGATGGTTCCTGCACAATTATTTTCGGGAAACGGAGTGGCACGTTTCGCTGTAAACCGAAGGAATAATGTGGAGTCAGAGCTCACTTCCGTTACCCAGTTGTCAGGACCGGCAGATCACTCTGTTCCTGTTTTGAAAGTATCCGGGGTTTCAGGTGAATCCATAGCAGTGGTTTTTGGTTATGCCTGCCATGCCACTGTTCTAAGCTTTTATAAGTGGTCGGGAGATTATCCGGGATTTGCACAGATTGCCCTGGAGAAAGCTTTTCCCGGTACCACTGCCATGTTTTTTGCCGGTGCCGGAGCGGATCAGAATCCTTTACCCCGCAGGACAGTAGGATTAGCAGAGCAGTATGGCAAATCATTATCAGCTGCTGTTGAGGCTATCATTAGTGAACCAATGCAGGAACTAACGCCTGCATTGTCAACGGCATACTCAAAGATCGAGCTGCACTTTGCCAAATTGCCGCCGACCAGGGAAGAGCTGTTAAAGATAATTGAAGAATCTTCCGGTTATCCGGAATATCTGAAAATCAGAGCCAGGATTCTGCTTAATCAACTTAAAAGTGGCAGGTCAATTATAACCTCCTATGACTATCCCGTTCAGTTCTGGAGGATAGGTCAACAAAATATGGTAATAATGGGTGGTGAGGTTGTGGTTGATTACTCCATAAGGTTGAAGGAGATTTTTGGAGAAGAGCTTTTTGTGATGGCCTATGCCAATGAAGGAATGGGATATATTCCTTCGGCACGAATTATAACAGAAGGGGGATATGAAGGTTCAGGATCACCAGTCTTTACCACACCGTGGGCCTCTGATATTGAAGTGTCTATAATCCACGAGATTATCCGGCTGGCCCGGCAAACCGGACTGGAGCTCTACTGTCAATAAAAAGTGTCAATTATTCTTTTTGATCTGAAAGACAAACACCTTTAATCTGTTTATGATATAACCGCTTTGAAATTAATAACCAAAAACTCCAGGCAACCAAAGACTTAATGCAGGTATAAAAGTGATAAGCATTAGTGCAATTATCATTACAACAAAAAACGGTATCAACGGCCGGATAACTTTCATAATACTAAGATCCGCAACGCTGCATCCAATGAATAATAAAGAACCAACCGGAGGAGTGCAAAGGCCGACAGTAAGATTAACAACCATCATTATTCCAAAATGAACCGGATCAATTCCCAGGTCAGCGACTATTGGTAAGAATATCGGGGTGAATATAAGTACAGCAGGTGTCATATCCATAAATACACCAACAAACAGAAGTATAAGATTGATCATAAGCAATATTGCGATGGCATTGGTGCTTATTGACAGCAAGCCGGCACTGACATTCTGAGGTATGTTTGCAAATGACATTACCCATGACATACCCATTGATGCAGCCACAAGCAGCAAAACAATTGAAGTTACCCTTACGCTTTTTAACAGTATGGCAGGTACATGCCTGAGAGTGACTTCACCGTAAATAAGGGCCAGTATCAGGGCATAAAGGACTGCTATAGCTGAAGCTTCTGTTGCGGTAAAAATTCCTGCCAGAATACCTCCGATTACAATAACAAGAAGCATCATGCTTGGTATGGCATCCAGGAACTTCAGCAAGCCGGTTTTGAGGCCGGTTTTTTCCCCGACAGGGTAATTATTTTTGTAGGCGAAGGCTGCCGCCACACCCATAAGCATAAGTCCGGTAAGAATACCCGGCACATAACCAGCGATAAACAGTGCCGCAATGGAAACGCCCCCGCTGGCCAGGCTGTAGACAATGAGTATATTACTGGGCGGGATTACCAGTCCTGTTGTTGCCGAGGTAATGTTTACGGCAGCTGCAAATGGTTTATCATACCCTTCCTCAACCATTTTTGGTGTCATAAAACTACCTATTGCTGAAGCAGAAGCAGCCGCTGAACCTGATATTGCCCCAAAGAGCATATTTGCCATTATGTTCACAAATGCAAGTCCCCCGGGAAGCCGTCCCACCAGTACCTTGGCAAAGTCTATCAGGCGCAGTGCTATTCCCCCCTGATTCATCAATTGTCCGGCAAGAATAAAGAAAGGGATAGCAAGAAGGGCAAAACTATCCAGTCCCGTGGCCATCCTTTGAGAAAAAGTAGTAAAAGCAGGAAGTGGCATTACATTAATCAAAAGGGTTAGTGCCCCTGAAATGCCTATGCTGTAAGCAATTGGCACACCAAGGATAAGAAGAACCACAAAACTTATTACCAGGACCCATATTTCAAGATATTCCATTATTGCGTATTTTATCAGGTTTAGATCTGTATTTTTTAATTTAAATTGCTATTCGGAATCTTTTATCTGAGGATATACTATATCGTGAATAGCATAATATATAATAAAAATTCCGCTAAGTGGCAGAACAATATAGACATAGCCGATTGGAATCTGGAGGGCTGAAGATATTTGTTCCAGGTGGAGGGTTATATAGACAAGGTTGCCTCCCCCTATTAACAGCACTGTCAGGGCAAACAAAGCTATCAGGATGTTGATGATCAGATTAACAAATAATTTTCCTTTCATTGAAAGTTTATGGTGCAATAAATCTATTGCCAGGTGTTCCTTACTTCCTGTAATATATGTTGCACCGAGAAGTCCTACCCATATGAGCAGAAAACCTGCAAGCTCATCTGTAAAAGCGCTGGGGTCTCCAACAAGATACCGGCTTGTAACCTGCCAGAGCACGTTAATAACCAGTACTCCCATTAAGATTGTAATAAAAGTTGAAAGAATTTTATCCAGGTACCGTCTTAGTGTCATGGAGAATAAATTTAAATGGGTTTTAGAAAATATTTTGGATATTATTATTCTTTTGCCTGTATTCTTTGTATGAACCTGTTCAGCATTTCATCCTCCTTAAACTCATCGTATAAAAACTGAACTGTTTCAATAAATGGCTGTTTATCAGGATATATTATTGTCACCCCTGCTGCCTCTGCCTGCTCCAGTGAGTGTCTTTCTGATTCTGCCCATAATTTCCTCTGGTATTGTACCGATTCCGTGGCGGCCTCCTGCAGCCATCCCTTCTCTTCCTCGGTGAGAGTGTTCCATATCTTTGTACTCATAAGCAGCACATCGGGTATTGTTGAATGCTCATTTAGTGAATAGTACTGGCAAACCTCATAATGATGTGAAAGGTAAAAGCTGGGGGGGTTATTCTCTGCTCCGTCAACCACTCCTCCCTGCAGGGCAGTATAGAGCTCACCCCATGAAATCGGGGTGGGGGATCCGCCCATTGCTCTGACCATGTTCACTGCGGAGGGGCTTGGCATCACCCTGATCTTTAGTCCCCTGAGGTCATCAGGATGGTTGATCGGACGATCCTTGGTATAGAAACTCCTGCTCCCGGAATCGTAAAAAGCAAGTCCCCTAAGCCAGAATTCCTCGCCGTCCCGAAGTATGTCCGCACCAATGTCACTGTCAAGAACCCTTTCTGCATGCTCCTTACTTTTGAAAATATAGGGAAGGTTCAATACCCTGTAACTGGGAGCGAAACTTTCCATTATTGCGGCTGAAACCTTGGTTATAGCAAGGCTTCCTATCTGAAGCATTTCAACGTTTTCCCTTTCTGAACCAAGCTGCTCGCTTGGATAAATATCGATCCTCATTTTACCATCGGACTTCTCCTCAACAAGCTCAGCCATGTAAACCATTCCAAGGTGTACCGAGTGACTGGGTGCGAGTCCGTGCCCCAGTTTTAATACCGTTACATCTTCCCTTTCTCCACATGAAAAAAGGAGCAGGGAGACAAGCAATAATATGGAGTGATTTTTTAAAGATATTCTCAACATCATTATTCGGGTTATTTATTATTTCTAATCTTTTTTACAATTTCAACAGCATTTTTAACAGACCGTTCAAGGGTTAAAAAATCCCTGTTTTCAATTATCTCTCTGGTTATAAGTTTTGATCCCATCCCAACACAATATGCTCCTGAAAGAAACCATTTGCTCAGATTATCTTCGGTGGGTTCAACACCACCGGTAGGCATTATTCTGGTCCATGGTTTTGGTGCGGTTACAGCTTTAATAAATCCGGGACCCCCAACCTGTGTTCCCGGAAATATTTTGATTACTTCGGCTCCGTATTTTTCTGCCCTGGATATTTCGGTTACAGAACCACAGCCTGGCATCCATAAAACTTTTCGAAGATTACATATCTCTGCAATATCTTCATGAAAGGATGGCGAAACAATAAAATTGGATCCAAGCTGCATGTAAATGGCAGCAGTCGGCGCATCTACAACTGAGCCCGTTCCAAGGATCATATCCGGGTAATCGGATATCACCCTTTTGTTGAGCTCAGAAAATACCTCATGGGCGAAATCACCCCTGTTGGTAAATTCAAATGCCCTTAATCCGCCGTTATAGCAAGCTTTTATTACTTCGAAACATATTTCTGCATCAGCATTGTAGTAAAGAGGAAGGATGCCGGTATATTCCAATACCTGTGCCACCTCGATTCTGGAAAAACGTGACATGAGTTTTTTACGATTAGTTTTCGAAATAGTACGGGCGAATATATAAAAAGTCTTTTGAATAATATATTGAACCTTTTAAAAAATAAATACAAAAGCAGCAATCAGTAAGTTTGTTAAAAGAGATAACTTACAGATCATCATGGAATCCGAAATAGTTTTTTGCATTGTAATAACTAATGTTTTTCACCATTTGACCGGTTAATTCAAAATCGCCGGGAATTTCACCGTTTTCAATATCTGCTCCTAAAATGTTACAGAGAATTCTTCTGAAATAGTCATGCCGTGGATATGAAAGAAAACTCCGTGAATCAGTAAGCATACCCACAAATCTGCTTAGAAGTCCCATATTGGATAAGGTGTTGATTTGTTTTTCCATGCCCTCTTTCTGGTCGAGGAACCACCATCCGCTGCCGAACTGCATTTTGCCGGGAATCGAACCGTCATTGAAATTCCCGGCCATAGTAGCCACAACCTCATTGTCACGGGGATTAAGATTGTAAAATATGGTTTTTGTAAGTTTGTTTTCATTGTCAAGCCTGTCAAGAAACTTTGACATGGGAATGGCAAGCTCAAAATCACCAATTGAGTCAAATCCCTTATCTGCTCCCACTGACCTGAACATGCGGCTGGAATTGTTTCTTAATGCACCCACATGAAATTGCTGCGTCCATCCCTTTTTATGGTCCATAACAGCCAAATATACAAGCATTGCTGATTTAAACTTCAGGACCATGTCCCTGTCAATGTTTTCACCTGCCCGGACCCTTTTAAATATAGTTTTAATCTCCTGATTTGTGTACTCTTCAGCATAGAAAGTTTCCAGTCCGTGATCAGAGAGCCTGCAACCCAGATCGTGAAAGTAATCATGCCTTTTATTGAGTGCAGCCAAAAGGTCGTCAAACCCTGCAATTGAAATACCTGAGGCCTCCTCAAGTTTGCCGAGGTATTCATTGTATAGCTCCTGGTTTTCAACTGCCATTGACTTATCGGCCCTGAATGTTGGAAAAACCTTTATTTCAAAACCATCGTCCCTGATTTTTTTGTGATGTTCGAGACTGTCGGCCGGGTCATCAGTAGTACATACCAGCTCAACCTTCATCTTCCGCATTATGTTCCTTGCGCTAAAATCGGGTGTCTGAAGCATCTCCCCGGTTTGACTGTAAATTTCTTTTGCTGTTGAGGGATTCAGTAATTTGGAAATACCAAAGGGACTGAAAAGTTCCATGTGTGTCCAGTGGTAAAGAGGGTTTCTAAGGGAGTAAGGCACTGTTTCTGCCCACTTCATGAATTTATCCTGATCAGGTGCATTGCCTGTGCAATACTTTTCCGGCACCCCGTTGGCACGCATTGCTCTCCATTTATAATGATCACCGTCCAGCCATATTTTTGTCATATTGGAAAAGATCCTGTCTTCTGCAATATCCTTTGGGGGAAGATGGCAATGATAATCTATTATTGGAAGATCTTTTGCATGTTCATGGTAAAGCCGCTGGGCAGCTTTGGTCTGAAGCATAAAGTTCTCGTGAATAAAAGGTTTCATATATTATAGTTTTGGTTGGCAAATTGTTGATTTCTCCTTACAGGCGGTTCTTTGATTTAAAGATTGAAAATTCTACTGAAGTGTCTTTTATAAATATTTTCAGTAACCTGCTCTGCAATGATTTCCTTATGCTCTTTAAGCATATTAATATAGTTGTTTCCATATTCGGCAGCAACCTTGTATGCAACATGGATCAATTGCCTCATATCGGGATTGTATTCCGGGTGATCCGGATCGTGTCTTAAAGCATTGGCCAGACGCTGTCCGTCCCATTCTGAAATTTCGTTGGGAGCAGGCAGGTTTGCCTTGTCAATATCTATGACTGTGGCATATGGTTCACATAATTCATCATAACGCTTCAGTCCCCGGGTATAAATAGATTTGGCAAGATTCAGTGCCTCTCCTCCGGCCAGTGCTAATCCGGTCATTTCTTCCAGCCAGGTTGTGCCGGCAGTTTTTATGTGTATTCCTTTATCATACTTATTAATAAGTTTTCCCATTATCGGGTAAATGCTAAATTTATCACTACCGCTATGGACACTGAGTTTTAGATCTTCAGGCAGACCGAACTCTTTTACTGCCATATCAATAACCAGGAGGTCCTGTTCAAATTCTTTTTCAAAGATATCCAGGTCTCCTTCATAATCAATTCCTTTATTAAACCGCCCGCTGAATTTTGGAGCGATGGTCTGTACGGGTATATTTTCAGAGGCTATAGAGCTGAGGATGAAAAAAAGTTCCAGGGGTGACTGTGATTGGTTTACCTCATCCATGGATATTTCAGTTATAAAATTCCCCTTTCCTTTTTTTGATTCAATATGCTTATAAATTTTTGACGCTTCCTTAATTGCAAAGAGAAATTTTTCACCAATCAGGTAAATCATTTCCCTGGTCAGGGTAAATGATCCATCAAGTCCGGGTATTTTGAATTCTCCGGTAAAATGCTGATTGCTGCTGATAAAATCATCCAGTTCTCCGGCAGATGCTTTTTTACCTATGTAATCTGCCACATCAATGGTGAAAAAATCTGAACTATCCATGAATTTATCTACATTAGACATATTGATGTGGTCAGCATCTACAAAATAGGGCTTGTCCCATTTGAGGTTTTTTACTGCATTATCTGCTTCCTTTCTGGTGTCGGAAGGATCTGATTTAATTGTGAGATGTTCGCGGTTGGATTTGTTCCAGACGGGAGTGATATTTACGCCTTTTAATTTTGCATCTGCAAAAGCTTTTAGCTGGGCCTCACCCTGCTGTGCAAAGCGGTCGCCTATTCCGAATGAGTATTTTCCTGATTTCATAAGCAATTATAATTTCATTTAATAATGTGTGAAATTTGTCGTGTGCGAACACGAAAGTACATATTTTTTTTTACCTTTGCATACTACCATGGTTTTTTATCAAAACATTTTGTGCTGGTGACAAATAATTCTTTTCCAAAAATACGGATCAAAGATATTGCTGGTATTGCTGGAGTTTCTCCCGGAACAGTTGACAGGGTATTGCATAATCGGGGCGAAGTATCTGAAAATACAAGAAAAAGAATTCTTGGAATTATCCATGAGCTGAATTATCAGCCCGACATTCTTGCAAGTGCTCTTGCCAGTAAGAAAAGATACAGGATTGCCGCACTTATCCCTGAAGCAAAACCCGGCAGTACTTTCTGGAAATATCCTCTTAAAGGAATTGAAGACGGGTTACGTGAGATCAACCATTTCGGGATCTCACTCGACATGTATTATTTTGATTATTTTGACCGGAACAGCTTTCTTAAACAGTCCGCCCGGGCCATTAAGGACAAACCAAACGGACTAATACTAGCCCCGGTTTTCTCAGAGGAAGCCTCATTGGTTGTAAAGAACTGCAATGATCAGGATATACCCGTGGTGCTTATTAATGCAAGTGTTTGTATGGAAAACTGTATCGCTTTTGTTGGCCAGGATTCCCTGCAAAGTGGCATGGTGGCGGCCAAATTGATGGATTACGGCCTCAGGGATAATCCAGGGATACTTATTGTCAACTTCATCAGGGAAGAAGGTAAGCAGTTACACTTATTGAAAAGGGAGGAAGGTTTCAGAAATTATTATGCAAAGACTTCGCAAGCCGGATGTCCGGTTCTGGATTATTTAAATGTTTCCGATATAATTGACCGAAAGAAGGAAAAGATACTTAAAGATGCAATTTTTTCCTCCAGAATTCCAATCAGTGGGATCTTTGTTACAAATTCCAGGGTTTTCCATGTTGCACGCTTTCTGGAAAAGAACAGTATAAACAATATAACTTTAATAGGTTATGATCTGCTCGAAGAGAATAAGGCCTACCTCAGAAAAGGGGTTATTGACTTTCTGATAAGTCAGAAACCCCGGGAACAGGGTTTGAAAAGTTTGATGACCCTTTATCATCATGTGGTTTTAAAGAAGGAAGTAGAGAAGAACCAATATTTACCCATAGACATAATTACAAAAGAGAATCTGGAGCACTATAGTTTTACATAAATGAGCGTAGTTTCCGCTTGTGTTTTTTTGGAATCGTTTTAACAAAATATTTGCTAACCAAAACTTTATATATATGAAACCTGATTTTAGTGATTTAAAAAACAAGGTATGTATACTTACCGGTGGTGCGGGGGTATTAGGAAAATCTATGGTAGAAGCCCTTGCATCTGCAGGAGTTAAAATTGCCATCCTTGATCTTAATGGGGAAGCAGCAGAAAACTTAGCAGATAAAATTGCCGGGGATTATGGTGTTGAGGCTATTGGGCTCGGCGCAAATGTCCTTGATAAATTATCTCTTCATGCAGCCAAAGAGACTATTATTGAGCGTTTTGGCAGGATAGATATCCTTGTTAATGCTGCAGGCGGGAACTCTCCCGGTGCAACCACAAAAATAGAACAGATTGATCCCGGGAAGTCTGATAATTTGTCTGAGGGATTTTTTGGTCTTGATATTGAAAGTTTCAAAAAAGTATTTGACCTGAATTTTACCGGCACTTTACTTCCCACTATGATCTTTTCCGACATAATGGTTGAACGAGGGAGGGGTGTTATTTTAAACATTTCGTCAATGAATGCCTTCAGGCCTTTAACAAAGATACCTGCCTATTCTGCAGCAAAGTCATCTGTTAATAATTTTACCCAGTGGCTTGCTGTTCATTTTGGAAAAACCGGGGTGAGAGTAAATGCTATTGCCCCCGGGTTTTTTCTTACCCATCAGAACAGATTTTTGCTCACCGATGAAAAAACCGGTGAACTTACACCACGGGGAAAAAAAATCATTGCAAGCACTCCTGTGGGTAAATTCGGGCAGCCTGATGATCTCAAGGGGACCTTGTTGTTTCTTTTATCAGATATATCCTCCTTTGTTAACGGCGTTGTCCTTCCTGTAGATGGTGGCTATAGCGCATATGGAGGGGTTTGACAAAAATTCAGACTTATTAACTTAAATAAAATAACACATCTATGGCTAAAAATGTAATTGTTGCACAGTCTGGGGGACCTACCCCGGTAATCAACAACTCCCTGAGGGGAATTGTTGAAGCCTGCCGTATGTTTCCTGATAAGCTGGGCAAAGTTTATGCCGGCTGGCATGGAATTGAAGGTGTTCTTAAAGAAGAGCTTCTGGATCTATCATCCCAGTCTGAAGAGGAGATTTCCCTCCTGCGTACAACCCCGGCAGCAGGTAGTATTGGCACATGCAGGTATAAATTAAAGGATCATCAGACCAAAGATTTTGACAGGGTTATTGATGTTTTGAAGGCTCACGATGTAGGCTATTTTTTTTACATTGGTGGTAATGATTCACAGCATACTGCATTTAAAGTAAGTGAGCTTGCCCGGGAGCGGGGCCTGGACCTTGTGGCCACGGGTGTTCCCAAGACTATTGATAATGATGTCGGAGACAGTGAATTCAAGTTGATTGATCACACCCCCGGCTATGGGTCAGTGGCCAGGTACTGGTCACATATCATTCAAAATGCCAACGAAGAGAATATGGGATCTTCCCCTGCTGACCCTGTACTGGTAATCCAGGCCATGGGAAGGAAAATAGGATATATTCCCGCTGCCGCCCGTCTTGCTGATCCTGAAAGAAAAATGCCATTGCAAATTTACCTCACTGAAGCCGGCCTTAACATGGAACAGCTTGCAGATAATGTTAATGAACAACTTAAGCAGGATGGAAGGTGTATAGTGGTGGTTAGTGAGGGTTTTGATATTGGTGATCTTGGTGAGGTTAAAGATGCTTTCGGTCACACATCTTTCGGAGCAAGTAAAATGTCTGTTTACCAAAGTATAGTTAACTACCTTAATGAAAAAGGAATTAATGCCCGTGGAGCTGCCAGGGGGCAGGTTATGGGAACAGACCAGCGTGACACCATGATATATGCTTCTTCTATTGATCTTGATGAAGCATATAAAGTGGGACAAAAGGCTGTTGAAATAGCACTTAATGAAGGGAATGGCTGGATGGCCACAATTTTAAGGGAGCCCGGATTTATATACAATGTGAAATATGACAAGGTTCCCCTTGAAAAAGTTGCTTTGTCCGAGAGATTTTTTCCCAAAGAATGGATCTCCCAAAGCGGAACAGATGTGACGGATGATTTTATAAGTTATGTAAAACCATTGATAGGTGAGGATTGGGTGTCTGTGCCGCTTATAGGAGGCATACAACGTTTTGCCAGGTTAAAGCCGTTGTTTGCCGGCAAGAAATTACCGGACTATATACCACAGGCTTTTTAAATTCCGGATATTTAAAGGAACCGGATATCTCTGCAGTAAATCATTCAGGTTAACCTGAATATAATAGTTATTAATTAAAACAATTAATTAATATAACTATTAGGCAAACGAACGAAAGGAGTGTTTATTCATGAACACAAGGCGCTTA
>SLPB01000163.1 GCA_007132225.1 Bacteroidales bacterium
ATTCATAAGTAAATATTAATATTAAATCATTGGTCTTATGGATCTTACCATGACAATATTTTCATTGTATTTTGTGAAGATATTGAAAATATCGTCATGGACGATTCATTCGTATAAAGTAAAGTTAGCAAATTGTTTAACAATGTGTTACAAATTAATAATACGTATGTTTTGCATTTCAATCCATGGATCATCCATGCTTTATTCATGCCTTTTTGTGTGACTTGGCACATGGATGATTCATGAAAAGATAAACAAAAGATTGGCCAATGTCAATATCTATTCAATTTTGTATTTACTTATTATTTGAGTAATTTTTGAGTTTAAAAAAAAGTAATCAGATTCAGATAACAGACAGATAATCAAATGAAAATCCATAAGGATGAGCTGCCTGGCAAACAGGAGATTAAATTGTTGCTGGAAGACAGGAAGGAGAGGCTTAAAGAACTTGCGTGTATTAACCAGACCAATGCTATATTAAAAGCAGAAAATCCGATTGAAGAATCTTTGCATCAGGTTGTTCTTATCCTCCCTGGCGCCTGGCAGTATCCTGAGTATACCGTTGCCCGGATTGTATATGAGGGAAAAGAGTACCAAAGTCCCGGTTTCAGAAAGACCTCCTGGGTGCAGAGCCAGAAATTTGAAACTATAGATAATCGTGAAGGATTAGTGGAGGTGTGCTATACCAGAGAATTTAAAGTTTTTGACGAAGGCCCTTTCCTAAAGGAAGAAAGAGATTTGATTGATAATATCTGCAGCCTGTTGAACGGGTATATCAACAGTCTGAAAGCAACCAACATACTTTTCAGGGCGAAGAGGAAAATTTCCCAGGAGAAACAGCATTCGGATAATCAGGAAAAAATACTGAACAGCCGGCATTTGCTTCAACGGTTTTTAAATAAGCATAATGCGGAGCGGGATCTTTTTCATGACCTTATGCCTTTTAATGTTAAAGAGATACTGCTTGTTTCAACACTTTATGATGCCTACAGTATTGAAAAGGAAGGGCGTTTTTCTGATCATATGCTGGGACAGTTTTATCAATCCGGATTTTCCTCCGTGCCAAGAGTAACAGGTGTTTCCAGGCTTGAGGAGGCTCTCGATGAGCTTTTAAACAAGCATTATGATATGGTCATTGTTATGATGGGGATAGATAGTCAGACCCCTCTTCAGCTTAGCAGGAAAATAAAGGAGGAATACCCCTACATTCCGGTTTTTTTTCTTATCAATAATAGCCGGGATATTGAGATGCTCGAATCTGCTGAGAACAGATTTAAATTTGTCAACCGGGTTTTTGTCTGGAACGGGGATCCCGAAATGTTTTTCGCAATGGTTAAATTGCTTGAGGATGAGGTGAATGTAGAGAATGATACTGCCATGGGCTTCACTAAGGTGATACTGCTTGTTGAAGACTCCCCTAAATATTATTCCCGCTACCTTCCCATGATCTACTCCATAGTTCTTGAGCAGACCCGGCATCTTATTGAAGATGTAAATACTGATGAATTTTACAAGTCACTTAAACTTCGCGGACGACCCAAGATAATTCTGGCTTCAACTTACGAGGAGGCGGTTAATATATTCAACCGTTATAAGGAATATGTGTTGTGTGTTATTTCTGACGCAAGGTTTCCCCGTAATGGAGCCATTGATTCAATGGCGGGGGTTGAGCTGATTAAATACGTGAGAAGCCAGATTGAGAACATACCCACCATGCTCCAGTCCGCCGATACCGAGTACCAGAAAATTGCCCATGAGCTTAAATCCAGCTTTGTAAATAAAAATTCTGAAACCCTCCTCCAGGACCTTAAGAGTTTTATAACCTATTTTTTGGGCTTCGGTCATTTTGTATACCGCGACAATGAGGGGCACCAGATTGCTGTTGCCAAATCGATGCGTGAATTCGAATCATACCTGAAGACCGTTCCTGAAGAGTCTCTTGTTTACCACGCCGTAAAGAATCACTTCTCCTTATGGCTTATGGCCAGGGGGGAGGTAAAGATTGCACGCAAAATAAATCCTCTTAAAATAAGTGATTTTAAAAGTGCTGAAGAGATGCGGTCATATTTAATTAATCTGATCAATAAGCATCGTAATGAGCAGGACAGGGGAAAGATTGTGAATTTTGAATCATCAGCAATTTTAGAAGAGTCAAATATCGTTTCTTTTTCCGGAGGATCCCTTGGGGGAAAGGGTCGTGGACTGGCCTTTATAAATTCGCTGATTTACAGTTTTAGTTTTTCGGAATTTATAAAAGGGATCAATATAAGGACACCAATAACCGGGATTATAGGAACGGAAGAGTTTGATGTTTTCCTGGAAAGAAATAAGATTTACGATATAATATATAAAGAGGCAAGCTATGATAGCATAAAACAGTTGTTTCTCAATGGAAATCTTAGTTATAACCTGGAAAAGAAATTAAAGGTTTTTCTTAAGCTTGTTAAACGTCCCATAGCAATTCGTTCCTCAAGTCTTTTTGAAGATTCCCTGGCACAACCTTTCTCAGGAGTGTTTGGAACATATCTGCTTCCAAACAATCATCCGGTTTTTGATATAAGGCTTCAGCAGGCCTCAGATGCTATAAAGCTGGTTTTTGCATCCATATTCTCCAATAACGCTAAAACCTATTTTGAATCCATAAACTATAAGATTGAAGAGGAAAAAATGGCAATTGTGTTGCAGGAGGTGGTTGGTAATCAATATGGAAACTACTACTATCCCCATATAAGCGGAACAGCCCAGTCACATAACTATTATCCTGTGGCCCATATGAAACCCGAGGAAGGTTTTTCAGTTGCCGCTGTCGGTCTTGGCCAGTATGTGGTTGAGGGTGAAATGGCTTACAGGTTCTCTCCGGTATATCCTGACCTGGAGATAAGCTCCTCGAAAGAACTTTTAAACAACTCGCAATTGCAATTCTATGCAGTTAATCTCGCAAAACCGGATATCAACCTGCTTGAAGGAGAGGAGGCCGGACTAATTCGACTCGATATATCAGAAGCAGAAAAACATGAAAATCTCAAACATTGTGCTTCTGTGTATGATATCGCTAATGAAAGAATTATTCCCGGGGTTGAGAGTCCGGGCCCCAGGTTGGTCAATTTCGCAAATATTCTTAAATATGATTATATTCCTCTGGCCAAAGCTATCCGAATCACCCTGGATATAGTAAAGGAAGCTCTTGGCTGCCCTGTTGAGATTGAGTATGCAGTAGATCTGACCCGGGATAAAGGTGGCCTTCCGTCTTTTTATCTTTTGCAGATAAAACCTCTGTTTGGCAATGAAAGTGATTACAGTATTGATTATGATCATGTAAATAAGGATGAGATATTGCTGTTTTCTGGGAAAAGTATGGGAAACGGTAAACTTGATGATATAAGTGATGTTATTTATCTCCCCCCTGAAAAATTTGATAAGATGAAAACAAGGGAGATGTCTGCAGAAATAGAAAAACTTAATTCCTCAATGCTTAAAGAGAAAAAAAAGTATGTTCTGATAGGACCGGGAAGGTGGGGTACACGTGACCGTTTTATTGGAATTCCGGTAGCATGGCCTCAAATATCAAATGCAGCAGTAATTATTGAAATGGGCATTGAGGGTTTCCCTTTCGACGCCTCCCTGGGGTCTCATTTTTTTCATAATCTTACTTCCATGAATGTTGGTTACTTTTCGGTTAACCATGCCAGTCCGGATGATTTTATCAGAATGGAGAAGCTTATGGAAGGAGAAATGGTGGAAGAGACTCGTTTTTTCCGGCACGTCCGGTTTCCCCGTCCGCTTCAGATCCTTATGGACGGCAAAAAAGGAGTTGCATTAATACTTAAACAGTAATTTAAAATATGAGAGATTTCAGAAAGAATTTGGTTGAACTTGAAAGGTACAAATTTCAGGATACTTCTTTTAATATTTTAATGCAGAAGCGAATCCACAGGATTCTTATTATATGCAGTAATTATGATGCATTTATGCTTGAGGAAGATGGGAGAATCGATGAACAGTTATTCAATGAGTATGTTTCCCTGAATCTGAGTACACCCCCTATTTTTCTTAAGGCAGCCAATAGCGAGGAAGCTTTTCAGGTCCTGCAAAAAGAAAAAATTGATCTGGTAATTACCATGTTCAGCATTGGCGGTGAGTTTGATATATTCAGTCTTGCCGGAAGGATTAAAGCCGGGTTTCCCAATATACCAATAGTGGTTCTGACCTATTTTTCCAGAGAGGTTTCAATGAAGCTTGCCAATGAAGACCTCACCTCAATAGATTATGTTTTTTGCTGGCTTGGTAATGCAGATCTTTTACTGGCCATTATTAAGCTATTGGAAGACCGTATGAACGTTGAACATGATGTTGATAAAGGAGGTGTCCAGACCATTATACTGGTGGAAAATTCTGTACGCTATGTTTCCACCTACCTGCCCAATCTATATAAGATCGTACTTAAACAATCGCGTGATTTTGCGCGTGAAGCCCTGAATGCTCATCAGAGGAATTTAAGAATGAGAGGCAGGCCTAAAATTCTTTTAGCCAAGGATTATGAAGAGGCATTTGCGTTTTATGAACGGTATAAGGATAACCTGCTGGGAGTAATATCTGATATATCTTACAACCGGAAAGGCATAAGAGATCCCCGGGCGGGAATACGTCTTTGCAGGAAAGTAAAAAAGGATGACCCGCACATGCCGGTTCTGCTTCAATCAAGTAACAAGGATTTTAGCAAGCATGCAGCGGAAATGAAGGCCGGATTCCTGCATAAATACTCCAAAACTCTTTCAATTGAACTCAGAAATTTTGTTATCCGGCAATTTTCATTTGGAGAGTTCGTGTTTTATGACCCCGTCACCCATAAAGAAATAGTACGTGCTGCTGATCTTCCGGCCTTGCAGCAGGCAATCCTTAATATCCCCGGGCCTGTCCTGGCATTTCACTCAAGTCAGAATCATTTTTCACGATGGTTGAATGCCCGTGCTTTATTCCCTATTGCGCGGATGTTTAAAAACCTGAGCGTTGAAGATTTTAATGATATTGAGGAGGTTAGGAATTATCTATATACTGCCATATCAAGTTTCCGGTCAAGCAAAGGAAGAGGAGTGATTGCCCAGTTTGATAAAAGCAGTTTTGATAAATATATGATGTTTTCCCGCATAGGGGATGGCTCAATTGGTGGTAAGGCCAGGGGACTGGCTTTTATTAATTCGGTTTTAACCAAGAACCGGTTGTTCCATAAATTTCCGGATGTTCTGGTCACCATTCCGCGCACCGTTGTATTAAGTACTGATATTTTTGACGAGTTTATGGAGTCAAACGAACTTTACAAGCTTGGTCTTTCCGATGCTTCTGATGAAGAGATACTCCAGCGGTTTTTAACTGCAAGTTTACCCGGAAGGTTGCATCAGGATCTTTATGCCTTTATTTCTGTTGTTCGCAACCCGATTGCCATACGCTCCTCCAGTAAGCTGGAAGACAGCCATTACCAGCCTTTTGCTGGAATATACAATACCTATATGATCCCAAGGGTAAATGACAGCACCAGGATGATCAAAATGCTTACCGATGCAATCAAATCGGTGTATGCCTGCGTATATTACAAGAGCAGTAAGGCTTATATGAGTGCTACAGCAAATGTAATTGACGAAGAAAAAATGGGTATCATATTACAGGAAGTGTGCGGAACTCAAAGCGGGGAAAAGTTTTTTCCTACAATTTCCGGAGTTGCACGCTCAATTAATTTTTACCCTATTGCTCCCGAAAAACCTGAAGATGGTATTGCCAACATAGCTTTTGGTCTGGGTAAGCTAATTGTTGACGGGGGTATATCCCTGCGGTTCTCACCAAAATATCCAAAAAAAATATTACAGCTTTCTTCACCTGATCAGGTGTTGAGAGAGTCACAGAAAAAATTTTTCGCCCTCGATCTTAATACTGACAGTTTTGTTCCGTCTACAGATGATGGTGTCAATATACTTAAACTTGACATCCGTGAAGCTGCAAAGGAGCCTTCCTTCAGACATGTAGGATCTACCTATGACTTTGAATACAATATTATAAGAGATGGTGTCGGTCATTCCGGAAAAAAAGTGGTTACATTCTCAAATATTCTTAATCATAATGTATTTCCACTGGCCGAAATATTGCAAACTTTGTTGAAAACGGGTCATGACGAGATGAACAATCCGATTGAGATTGAATTTGCAGTTGACCTGGATACACCTAAGGGTCAGCCTGCCACTTTTTACTTTCTTCAGATCAGGCCCATTGTACACGGAGAACAAAAAGTTGATATAAATTTTGATGAAATTAATATAGAAAATACGATTGTATATTCAGAATCCGCACTTGGCTACGGAACCTTTACCAATATAAAAGACTTTGTATATGTTAAGCCCGAGGGATTTAAGGCTTCAGATAATAAGGCTATTGCTTTGGGAATTGAAAAGATCAATGAGAAGTTCATTAAAGAGGAAAAGAATTATGTTCTTACTGGACCTGGCCGCTGGGGCTCCAGTGATCACTGGCTTGGGATACCCATTAAATGGCCCCAGATTTCTATGGCCAGGGTTATTATTGAATCCGGGCTTGAAAATTATCATATAGATCCCAGTCAGGGTACTCACTTTTTCCAGAACCTTACCTCCTTCAGGGTTGGATATTTTAATATTAACCCTCATTTCCGGGAAGGATTCTACGATGTTAATTATCTGAATTCACAACCTGCTCATTATGAGACTGAATATTTGAGGCATATCCGGTTTGAATATCCATTCAAGATACAGATTGACGGAAGACTTAATAAGGGGGTAATATTCAAGCCTGAGCCCCTTACCGAAGAGCGATGATCTGAAACGGGCCGGAGATTTGCGTCTCCGGCCCTCCTGCTTTGGGAGATGCTCAAATAAGATCGGAAGCGCTGATGGTTTCAACCTTCCGGTCAGCTTTTTTCACCAGTCCCTGCAATACATTGCCAGGGCCAACTTCAGTAAAGGAAACGGCCCCGTCACTGATCATATTGACCATGGTTTGGGTCCACCTGACAGGTGAGGTCAGCTGCGCTACCAGATTTTCTTTTACAGCCGGTGGGTCATTAACCGGCCGGGCGGTTACATTCTGATAGATGGGGCATACGGGGGTATTGAAATGTGTGTTTTCTATGGCTTTAGCCAATTCAATTTTTGCAGGTTCCATTAATGGAGAATGAAATGCTCCTCCTACCTTTAATATAAGAGCACGTTTCGCACCAAGTTGTTTTAGCTTTTCTGTTGCCAGCTCTACTCCTTTTAAAGTACCCGATATCACTATCTGTCCCGGACTGTTATAGTTGGCCGGTACTACTGTTGCATTCATATCTGCACAAACTTTTTCAACTACTTCGTCATCCAGTCCGATAATGGCGGCCATCGTTGACTGTTCTGCTTCACAGGCTTTTTGCATGGCCGATGCCCTGGCGGAAACTAGTCTTAGTCCGTCCTCAAATGACAGGGCTCCTGTTGCAACAAGAGCAGAGAACTCTCCAAGGGAATGACCTGCTGCCATATCGGGATTGAAAACTTTTTCAAGTACCCTTGCCAGCACAACCGAGTGAAGGAAGATTGCAGGCTGAGTGACCCTGGTCTCTTTAAGGTCATCTTCTGTTCCTTCAAACATCAGCTTTGTTATTTCAAAGCCGAGTATTTCATTGGCTTTTTCAAACATTTGTTTTGCACGGGGGAATTCCTTGTACAAATCCCTTCCCATTCCTGAAAACTGGGCACCCTGGCCCGGAAATAGATATGCCTTCATATTGGTTATGATTATCTGGTTTGATAAGTTAACTAATTAATTTTTATGGGGGAACGTTTTGGTTAATGGAGTTTGGCACCTATGAGATGAATAAACTCCTCCCTTGTTTGATTCTGATTAAGAAAGGCACCTGTGAAGGCAGAAGTCGTGGTTACAGAATTTTGTTTTTGTATTCCTCTCATCTGCATACACATGTGATGGGCCTCTATAACAACCGCCACTCCCATTGGCTCGAGGGCTTCCTGTATGCAGTCCCTTATCTGCGTGGTAAGTCTTTCCTGCACCTGTAATCTTCTTGAAAAGGCATCTACAACCCTTGCTATCTTGCTTAAACCTGTTATATGTTTATTGGGGATATAGCCCACATGTGCTTTACCGTAGAAAGGGATCATGTGGTGCTCACAGAGCGAATACAACTCAATATCCTTGACCAGGACCATCTGTTTATACTCTTCCTTAAATTTTGCAGAAGTAATAATATCCATGGGGTTAAGGTTGTACCCATGGGTTAGGAACTGGATGGCTTTGCCCACCCGTAAGGGTGTTTTTTCCAGTCCCTCGCGGTCTGTGTTTTCTCCCAGGATTTTAAGTATTTCCTTATAATGATAGGCTAGTTTTTTTGTATCTTTTGGATGGAATATTTCGATTTTGGAATAACCAAATTCCTCATCTTCAATTATATCTCCATTCTTTGTTATGTCTTCGTTTTGTTTTTTAGTTGCCATAATATTCTATATAATTATTTTCTGTTTCAACAATTTTAATGCGATGAAGTTCAATACCAAGGAGCCTGATTTCCGGGTCCAGCACCTCCCATATGGCTGTTGCAAGATTTTCAGTAGAGGCAAGCCTCTCCTTCATGAAGTCCACCTGGGTGTTAATATTCATATGGTCAATTTTATCAGTTACATGTTCTTTTATTATTTTGCTTAATAATTTAAGGTTAATAACGAAGCCTGTTTCAGGATCCAAAGAACCTTTAACAGTTACATAAAGCTCGTAATTATGTCCGTGCCAGTGCGGATTTGAGCACTTTCCATAAACCCTGTAATTCTTTTCATCTGACCATTCCTGTTTAAACAGGCGGTGTGCGGCATTGAAAGTTTCCCGGCGGGTTAGGTATAACATGATGGTTATTTTTTATTAAAGGTAAACAGGAATAAGTGCAAGTTACTACACCCAGGTTCAAGATTCAAATTTAAATAAAACTTATTAAAACCCGCAAACCATCATTTTCCCGGCTTTAAATAATCGCAAGGTTGAGAATGTGCTGCTATTGTTTACAATAATTAAATGGTGTGTGAAAATGCAATAATAATTTCAGATATTCACACAAAGAGTCATAAAAGAAGTTGAATACGGCACGGGGACCGGGGTGTTAAAATTAAAGACTAATATTTGGTAAATTAACCCCAAATTGACTTTTTGGCCATTATGGTAAGTGTTATTCCCCTGCTTGCCATGAAAGCCATAAATGCAAGCCAGAGTCCGTGGTTTCCAAAAACCGGTTCAAGAATGAAATATGCTGGTAAAAATACCAGGAGGGTTGATATCAGCATGGTATTTCTCATTACTATCGATGCGGTGGCTCCTATATATATGCCGTCCCAGATAAAAGCCGGAAAAGTTACGATGGGAATAAGTAATACCCATGGAAAATATTCTGCTGCAGCCGTTATAATCTCCCGGTTGCTGGTAAGAATCAAAAGCAGATATTTTCCCGCAGCAAGATAGGCCAGTGTAAATCCCAAAGCTATTCCTCCTGCCCAGAAAAACAAAAGCCTTATTCCCGTCCTCAGGTTCAGACTGTTTTTGGCACCAATATATCTGCCGGTAATAGCTTCAGCGGCATGTGCGTAGCCATCGACAAGAAATGAGAAAAGCATAAAAAACTGCATTAGCAATGTATTTACTGCCAGTATTGTGTCGTTGGCGCGGGCTGACTGGGTAGTAAAAAAGGAAATGGTAAAAATAAGGCACATTGTACGGATGAAAATATCCCTGTTCACCGTAAAAAACCTTATAAGAGCTTTTTTGTCGAGTAATGCATCCGGTTGCCAGTGCCTGAATATTTTCCTGTAGAATTTAAAAAGAAACCATATGGCAAATATTAATCCGCTGTATTGTGCTATTACCGTACCCAGGGCTACACCATCAGCGCCCATATTAAAAACTCTTATGAGCATAAAGCTGAAGCCTATATTAATAAGGTTGACAAGCAAAGTAATCAGCATTGGTATACGTGCATTCTGCATGCCAAGGAACCAGCCGGTAAGGGCATACAGGCCTATAGTTGCCGGGGCTGCCAGAATCCGTATATGAAAATATTCTCTGGCCAGATATTCAACTTGCTGGCTTCCTCCGGTTATTTTGAAACTAAGGGTTGCGATCGGATGCTGAAGTAGAATCAGCAGGGCTGCAACTGATCCTGCCAGAATTAGGGCTCTGGAAAGTATCATTGCAATTTCCGTAAGGTCCCTGCGACCGTAGGCCTGTGCAGTAAATCCACTTGTGCCCATTCTTAGAAAGCTGAAACTCCAGTAGATAAAGTTAAAGATCATTCCCCCCACGGCCACTGCACCTATATATACCTTGTCTTCCAGGTGTCCCATGAGTGCCAGGTCTACCATTCCCAGCAGGGGTATGGTTATATTGCTTATTATGTTGGGAATTGCAAGGTCAAGAATTTTACGGTTCACTGCAAATTGATTATACAAGAATATCTTGCTCCTGGTTTGGGGAGCCGAAATTAAATAAATCTTTTCTATTGTTGAACAATTGCGCAGGCTTATTGTTTGTAATGTTAAAGTAGTCTAAATAAATTGAAATTATAACTTTAAAAATAGCTGGTTATGGCTTTTAAATTACCAACATTAAATTATGATTATGATGCATTGGAGCCTCATATAGATGCACGTACAATGGAAATACACCATACAAAGCATCATGCTGCTTATACAAACAATCTGAATGCAGCAATAGAAAATACTGCATTGGCAAATAAAAGCATTGAAGAATTGCTTGAAGGTATTTCACAACACAGCCAAAGTGTAAGAAATAATGGCGGAGGTTTTTATAATCATAATCTCTACTGGAAAGTTATGGTACCCGGAGGTGGCGGACAGCCATCGGGAGAGTTATCAGCAGCAATTAATAATGCTTTTGGTTCTTTTAATGAATTCAAGAATCAGTTTTCTGCAGCAGCAGCCACCAGGTTCGGATCCGGCTGGGCATGGCTGGTAGTGAAAGACGGCAGGCTCATGGTAACTTCCACTCCCAACCAGGACAATCCGCTGATGGATGTTGTTCCCGTTCA
>SLPB01000067.1 GCA_007132225.1 Bacteroidales bacterium
ATATATTTACAAATAATAATATCTTTATAATTCAAATAAAAAACATGAAATTATTTTCAATAAACACTACCAACTTTAAAATCGACGGAGGGGCAATGTTCGGGGTTGTCCCAAAAATATTGTGGGAAAAGCACTACCCCGCTGATAAGAATAATTTGTGCAACTGGGCGCTCAGGAGTTTACTGATAGATACAGGTAAGAGAGTAGTGCTTATAGATAATGGATTTGGTCAGAAGCAAAGTGAAAAATTTATGAGCCGTTTCCATCTCAATGATAACAAGGGCATAGAAAATGCCCTTGGAGAAATTGGCTATAAATGCTCTGACATCTCCGACATGCTCATTACTCATTTGCACTATGACCATTGCGGTGGCGGGGTCAAATATAATTCAGACAAATCAGGTTTTGAGATGACTTTTCCCAATGCCCGTTACTGGGTTGGCAGGGAACAGTGGGAGAGCGGAATAAATCCAAATCAAAGGGAAAAGGACTCATTTCTTGAAGAAAACCTTATCCCTATGGTAAAGAGCGGTCAGCTGAATTTTATAGAAAAAGATTCTGAGATGTTCCCCGGATTAGAAGTGAGAATATTTAACGGCCACACCAGAGGTCAGCTTATTCCTTTTATCAGGGCAAACGGTGCAACCCTTGTTTTTGCAGCCGACCTTCTTCCTTCAACAGCGCACATTCCACTGCCCTACATAATGAGTTACGATGTCGACCCTCTATTAACGCTTAAGGAGAAGGAGGAATTCCTTGAGGAAGCAGAAAAGAACAACTATATTATTTTTTTCCAGCACGACCTTTACAATGAATGCTGCACCCTTCATCAAACACCAAAGGGGATAAGAAGTAACCACTCATTCAGGCTGCGGGAAAAGTTCCCGGTAAACTAAATATTGGCAATGTTCAGCACTTTATAATCCAAATCCAATACAAGTAAATATCATGAAAAAAATAAGATTTATATTGGCAGTATGCACAATTATCACAGCAACATCGTTTACCATATCGTCAGATGACTCCACAAACTTAACATGGCATGCCTCAGGAAACGGCGGAGTTGTAGCAGCAGGGCCTAAAGAGTCGGCCCAGGCAGGTTTGGACATCCTTGCCAGGGGAGGAAATGCCGTTGATGCTGCAGTAGCAGTTATTTTTAATCAGGCAGTTTCTGATTATGGCATGTTCTCAATCGGAGGGGAAGTGCCTTTTATGTTTTACAATAACACCACCGGCAATGTTCTGGTTTATAACGGCATGGGAGGAGCCCCTCTTGATCAGGATGCAATTGACTGGTATTATGAGAATGGCATTCCCCGGAATGGCATAAAATCAGCAACCGTGCCAAGTGCTATAAGCACTTGTATGACAGCTCTTGAACAAAAAGGTACCATGTCTTTTGAACAGATAATAGCCCCTACTCTAAAACTACTCGACACAGAAAAAGAAAGCTGGTATGCCAATCTTGCCTTAACCCTTCGCAGACTGGTGGAGACTGAAAGGACCACCCCCGGCAGGCGTGAAGAAAAGATAAGAGCAGCAAGAGATCGTTTTTACAAAGGTGATATAGCAGATGAACTCAATGATTACTATATCCAATCAGGGGGCTTTTTAAGGAAAGAAGATCTGGAAGCCCATAAAACCATTATTGAAGAACCTGTTTCAGTTCAATACAGGGGCTATACAGTTCATAAATGCGATACGTGGACCCAGGGTCCGGTTCTCCTGCAATCACTTAAACTACTGGAAAATTTTGATCTCAGGGCAATGGGAGATTTCTCACCTGATTACGTGCATACCATCGCCGAGGCAATAAAACTGGCCTATGCAGATCGTGATAAATATTACGGTGACCCGGAGTTTGTGCATGTCCCTATGAAAGAACTACTTTCAGATGAGTATACAAAGCTCCGTTATCCTTTGATTGACAGGGATCATGCAAACCGGGAAATCAGACCCGGTAACCCTTATAAAATTGATGCCCTGGCAGGAGCAGGTGAGTACCTGCCAGGAACGGGAGGAACAACAACTTGTGTTGTAGTTGACAAGTGGGGTAACATGGTTGCCGCAACCCCGAGTTCAAATCCTGAATATGCTATATACGAAAATCTGGGCTTTGCCAATAATACCCGAATGAGCAGCCTTAATACTCAAAAAGGACATCCTAATTCACTTGAACCCGGTAAACGGCCACGGATAACCCTTACTCCTACAATAGTCACCAGGAATGGCAAGCCCATACTGGGTATGAGTGTTGCAGGGGGAGATATGCAAGATCAAACTGCCTTGCAGCTGTTGCTTGATTTTATCGAGTTTGGGAAAATGCCCAGAGAGGCCATAACCTCTCCTCGATTCAGGTCTTATCAAATGGAAAATTCATTTATTCCCGATCCCGATCCAAATGAGAGGATAATTGATATAGGGCTGCTGGGGATAAATGAGACCGATCAATCTGTTATTGACAACCTCAAAGCCCGGGGACATGAAGTAACCATTATTGATGGAACAATTGCTAATCCCGTGATGGTTTACATTGATCAGGTAACCGGTATTTCTTATGCTGCAAGCCAGCCCAGGGAAAAAAGAGGCAAATATTCCGGTGCTTTAAATAAGTAATCCGGATCCAGGAAACACCCTGGTAACAGGTAACAACCAGGGTATTTCCATTATTACTCATGGTTTATATCCAGCATTATCTCAAGTATCTTAACAGCAGCTGAAGAAACAGAGGTGCCGGGTCCGAATATGGCCATAACACCCAATTTGTAAAGGAATTCATAATCCTGTGAAGGTATGACCCCTCC
>SLPB01000090.1 GCA_007132225.1 Bacteroidales bacterium
AAGTCCCAGGACCTGATCATATCTTAGTCCCCACCTTTCTCCTCCGGCGATGAACCTTAACGGCACTTCTCCCGAGAAACGCTCGACAACGAAAGAGGGGTTAAGACGTTCAATAAATTCAACCAGGAAATCCAGGTAGTCATCAAGGGTGAAAAGGTTGAATTTTCCAGGATCTTCATTATACTGCCTGGACACCATGGTATCTTTCACTACCTGCAGCTGATGAAACTTGATGTTATCAAGTGGCAGGGCTGATAATATTTCAGCCTCACTGAGCATATCCTGACGGCTTTCTCCCGGAAGGCCGAAAATAATGTGTCCGCCGGTGCGGATCCCCAGCCCGGATGTTTTACGGATGGCCTCTGCAGAGGTTTCAAAGTCATGCCCCCTGTTAATCTCCTTCAACGTCCGGTTATAGCATGATTCTATCCCGTATTCAACTATTACATAGTTATCCTTCGCTATTCCGGCTATCAGGTCCAGTATTTCATCATCAACGCAATCGGGACGGGTACCTATCACAAGTCCCCTTACACCGGGTACCGAGAGGGCTTCCCGGTATAGTTCCCTCAGATAGCCGGCACCGGCATAGGTGTTTGTGTATGACTGAAAATAGGCGAGATAACCGTTTGATCGGCGGTACCGGGTCGTATGAAACTTAATGCCTTCCTCAATCTGTGTTCTTACAGATTTTTCAGAAAGGCAGTAGGACGGACTGAAGGCATTGTTATTACAATAAGTACAGCCTCCTGTCCCTGTTTTCCCGTCACGGTTGGGACAGGTGAAACCGGCATTGACAGAAACTTTCTGGATCCTTCCCCCGAACTGTTTCTTGAAGTAATCGGGCAGGGCATTGAATCGCCTGCCTGTTCCCCACTGGTATAGTCTTTTTCCGGCCATTCTTAGCAGCTCCGAATCACTTATTATTGAAAATTTCTAAATAAACGAAATAATAAAAATAATAGTCCATTTTTCAGAATAATAAAATAATTCGGCGTACAGCATTCTATTCAAATTCCGGTTCCGGGTTAATCACATCCACCTTATCGATTACTCCGGTAAGAGGATACCACACATAGCCTTTAAGGTTGCTATAACCCATTTCCCTTAGTTCACTCATATAGCGACGCACCTGGTTACTGTGCCGCTGCTGCAGGTGCTCTCCGAACTTGTAATCAACAACCACAACCTGTCCGTCCTTTACCATGACCCTGTCCGGCCTTCTTGTTTTTCCGTCTTTAAAAAGGATAGCTGTTTCATTCCTGACCCTCCAGCTTCCGTCGAACCAGCCTGCCACTTCTTTTTTGCCTGTGATTTCCCGGATGGTAGCAGTCATCTCCAGAGCCTCTTCCTTGTTTATTATTCCCTCACGGCGCTTTTGCATAACTGCTTTTTCTATATCTTTCGAGGTAATGATATATTCAAATATCTCGTGCATCAGCTTTCCATGGTCAATTTTTTTTCCTGTATCCTGGTCTCCGCTAAAAAACAGGTTCCCATATGGACGAAGCCGCAACTTGTTACTGAAATCATTTACATGATAGTTGCCGGGTATCAGCTGATCTTCAGGTATGGATACACCGGTTCTGGAAGCCGAGCCCATTTCTCCCATCGTAAAAATATTTTCCCGGCCATTCCATTGTCCCCCGTTTACAGCAGAATCAATGATGTGGCTGGCGGCATCTATTAGATGCCCATTTCCCTTAGAGGGTTCTCCAGGTTTTTGGCCGGCATCCTTCCTCTCCTCTTCGGGCTTACCGGCCGAAAGTATCCTGTAAAGAAGTTCGGAGATGGTTTTAACCTGTTTCGAACCACGTTTTTTTTCACCCGGCAGGGGGGAAAAAGCGTACAGCTCTTCCTCTGCCCTGGTAAAAGCCACATAGAGAAGGTTCAGGTTATCTACGAACACCTGCATCTTTTCATTAAAATAATCCCGGGCAAAAATACTTTCTGCAAGCTCGGACTTGTATTTGACAGGAACAAGCTCCAGCCTGTCAAATGGTTTTATAACCGTCCTGCACCACAGGAAATTATCATGCAGTGGATTGTGATCAATGAGCCATTCAGCAAAAGGGATAAGCACCACCTTGAATTGCAATCCCTTAGCTTTATGGATAGTCATAATCCGGATGGCATCCTGCCTCTCGTTGCTGCTTACAGAAAAGTTGCCGCCATGCTCACCCCACCACTCAAGAAAGGGTCCGGTTCCTCCACCCTCCTTTCGGGAATAATCCAGCACCATATCCTGAAAAGCCATAAGGTAAGGTACTTCACTGTCTTGTTCATGCAGCCCGAAAATCGTTATCAACTGCTCAACCAGCTCATAGAGTGACAACTGTTGCAAATAATCTTTCCGGCGGACAAAATCTTCGGGAAGAAGGTTGTCTGGGCCAAATTCACCGGAAGAGGCTGCAATGCTCCCAAAAAGATCATGTTCGGCCACCCTGTTACCGGAGTGATCCTGAAGATACCGGTGATACTCATTAAGGATTAGCGCTTTATTTATTTTGTTTTCCGGTTCTGTCAGCCATCTCATAAGGGCAGTAAGAAGGCACACCGATACCGATTCCTGCAAAAGCAGGAACTCCTCGGAAATGAAATCAAGGCGAACCCCCTCTTCCCGGCCATGCCCGGCCTGCCGGTCCATCAGGGCCCGGGCTATCTCATTGCCGTCCCGCTTATTTCTTACCAGAATAGCTATATCACTAAGCCGGTAACCCCTGGACCGGATTCCCGAAAGGGTTTCCGGCAGTTTATCCAGGACACTTTGCTTCCAGCGGCGGTCATCATTTTCCGGAAACTCCACCCCTATATACCCCCCCTGTTTATCTTCGCTGCCGGGCACTTTTTGCGAATGTTCCTCATAAGCTTTGCCAATCAACTCCTTCATATCAACGGCAAAATCATCGGGAAATCCTGCGTCCAGGTATTCCCTTTCAAACTGTTCCTGGACAATTTCCGGGCTGTATTGAAAGAGCGAATTATTGAAATCCACTATATTTTTCTTGCTTCGCCAGTTGGTTTCCAGGCTGCTTACCAGGGGGGCAAATATTTTCAAATCTTCTTGTATCCCGGCTGCCAGTATCCTCCAGTCCCCGTTTCGCCACCGGTAAATGGACTGTTTCACGTCGCCCACCAGTATGTTGCGGTTGTTTTCGGCAAGGCTGTTGGTAATAAGGGGCACAAAATTTTTCCACTGGATGGCCGAGGTGTCCTGAAACTCATCGATCATGAAATGGCGATAAAAATGACCGGTTTTTTCATATATAAAAGGAGCATCATTGGAACCTATGATGCCGGCAAGGAGAGATGCAACATCCGAGAGAAGAAAAAGGTTGTTCTCGCTTGCGTAATCCCTTATATTGCGTGTAATATCATTCAGTATACCCAGTGTATAAAAGTTTGATAATACAAGTTTGCTACTAATATACAAGGGATAAGAATCTCTGTACATATCTACTGCCATGTTCAGAATCCGTATCAGTCCACTTTCCACAGCTTCTACGATCCTTTCTTTTTCCGGAGATTTTTTTGAAAACCACAGCTCAGGATCGCCGGCGGCATCGAGGGCTCTTTTTCCGGGCTCATACTGTTTTTTACCGATGGTGATTTTCTCAAAATAACCGGCAACCCCTTTTGAACCATATGAAAAATCGCTGACCGACAGTCCCCTCTCTTCCATGAACTTAAGTGCGGCATTGCCAATATCGGCCATCTGCTTCTCAAAATCATTTCTTACCGCCACCAGGGAAGTCATATAATCATTCATGAACCTGCGATCGGAAAGCTTCTCTGTCATCTCCTGTCTGAACTCCATAAATGTCTCATTATAAACCTGGCTGCCAAGCCGGGCGATATCCTGCCGGAAATTCCAGGACTTGCCATCCCTGATTCTCTCTTCGGCATATCTCATCATCCATTTTCTCAGGCTGCTGTTAGTGCCGGTCTCTGTTATCAGCCGGTCAATAACCTTCTCAAGCACCCTTTTGTTATCAAGCTCAAGCTCAAATCCCGACTGCAGTCCGGTTTCCCGGGCAAAGCCCCTTATTACCCTCTGGAAAAAACTGTCAATAGTGCCCACCGAGAACCGGGAGTAATTTTGCAGGATATCATTCAGTAGAGACCGGGCTTTTTCGCGCACGGCAACTTCATCCAGGCCTTTATCTTCCATAAGGACCTTGAGATAGGGCGAATCTTTGCCTTCAGCCAGGGAATGGAGAACACCGGTAATCCGGTCCTTCATCTCGGCCGTGGCCTTATTGGTAAAAGTAACTGCCAGTATATTACTGAAAGGTTTTCTGAATGCCAGTCTGAGATACTCTTCGGTAAGCTTGTAGGTTTTACCTGATCCGGCAGAAGCTTTGTAAATGATAAGTTTGTGCATACATCCGGTTTCAGTGATTCTTCCCCGTAATGCAGGGAAGAAAAGAGCTTCCTGTAAATGCAGCAAACAGAAGCATGTTATAATGGACAAATTTATGAAAAAAAACGGACTCTCCTTTAATAATTGGCTCTACAGTTCAGGCCTCTGTTAAAATATCCGGGTCGGAACAAACATTCAAGCAAAAATGGTTACAGTAACCAAAAATCCCTAAATTTACAATCCAAATAAACCACACTGATAAAAGTGATTATTGATAAGAAAACATGCTGCATACTTTGCAGTGAAGAATCATCATTTTTTGCCCTGTACAGGAATACGGAGTATTATGCGTGCAAAAACTGCCGGGCGGTATTTATGGCTCCGGCCTTTCATCCTTCCCCGAGAGATGAAAGAGCAAGGTATGAAACACATAACAATGATATTAATGACCCTGGTTACAGGCAATTTGTCCGTCCTCTCGTAAATTTGGTGACTGCCTGCCATGGCCCGAAAAGAGCCGGATTGGATTTCGGTGCGGGCACCGGTCCGGTGGCAGCCACTATCTTGGGTGAAAAGGGATACGAAATAGAACTTTACGATCCCTTTTTCTTTAATAATCGGGCTGTCCTGGATAAAAAATATGATTATATTATATGTAGTGAGGTAATTGAACATTTTCATCAGCCTGCAAAGGAATTCGGGTTAATGCGTTCCCTCCTTAATCCTGGTGGCAGCCTTATCTGCATGACGTGGCTTTATAGTGATGATATCAATTTTTTGAGCTGGCGGTATAAAGACGATGAGACCCATGTCATTTTCTATCATCTTGAATCCATCAGATGGATAAAAGAGAGCTTCCGTTTCTCATCTGTCGATATAAACGAAAGGATCATTCATCTAAAAGCCGGAGGGGCCTGACATATAAATTGAGATTGACCCGGATCCTTATATACATTATCCGGAAACCATTGCAGAAATGATTAATAATACTTATTATTGAAGTATTTATCTTTACACTCAATCCAAAATGACCCAGACTACCCTTATCAAAAAAGCATCGGGTGAAAAGGAGCCTTTTTCACAAAAAAAACTTGAAGTTTCACTCAAACGCGTGGGAACTGACAAGGAAACGATTGACAAAATCACTGATGAAATAAATACCTGGCTGCAGGAAGGCGTAACCACAAGGAATATCTACAAGTACGCCTTCCGGCTGCTAAAAAAATATAAAACCGGATCCGCTGCACGCTACAGGCTCAAAAAGGCAATAATGGAACTCGGACCCACCGGTTACCCCTTTGAACATTTTGTGGGGCAGTTAATAAAGCATTACGGTTTTGATATTCAGGTAGGCGTGATGGTCCAGGGGCATTGTGTACAGCATGAGGTCGATGTGGTGGCAACGGGTAACGGCAAACAGATATTTGTGGAATGCAAATTTTATAACAGTCAGGGCAAGTATGCCAATGTCAGGGTGCCCCTGTATATCAATTCAAGGGTAAATGACATAATAAAAAAGAGAGAAGCTGTTCCCGAGTTAAGCAAACTGAAATTTCAGGGCTGGGTTGTGACCAATACAAAGTTTACATCCGATGCCATAGATTACGGAAGATGTGCCGGACTGCACATGGTAAGCTGGGATTATCCCAGGGGGCACAGTCTCCGTGAAATGATCGAAAAGGAAGGATTCTTCCCGGTTACCGCACTTACATCTTTGAACAAACTTCAGAAGCAGATTTTAATGGATGAGGGTATAGTTCTTTGCAGTCAGATATTCAAGGATCCTGGAGTAACCGGCAAACTGGAAATGAGTCCGAAAAAATATAAATTACTGCAGGAAGAGGTTAATGCTCTATGCAATTACCAGGGCCACCGGTAAGCTAAGAATTGTGATAATGTTTTTAAAGAAAATTTTTTTTATTATCATTATGTTTAATTATTAATCGTGTGACTGGAAAAATACCATGCCAATGAAGAACGCGGACTTGCCCGGATGCAATAAATTAACCCGGCTAAAAACAGAAAAAGCAATCTTATTACGGACTATCTATGTATTACTGATCATTCTCTCCTGTAATCCTCTGTTTGCCCACCAGCAATATTCTGATACAGGATGGAAGGCAGGTGTGGCAAGAACTGTTATTACCCCGGAAGAACCAATGTGGCTGGCGGGTTATGCTTCGCGCGACCAGCCCTCCCGCGGCAAACTTCACGATCTTTGGGCAAAGGCTTTAGTGCTGCAGGATGCAGAAGGGAAAAAGGCAGTGCTTATTACTACAGATCTGCTGGGTTTTCCCAAACAAATGTCCGATAACATAAGAAATGCTATATCAGAGAAATACGGACTGAGAAAATCTGATATTATTTTAAGCAGTTCCCATACTCATACCGGGCCGGTATTGATGAATGCTCTCTTTGATATCTATCCAATTGATGAAGCACAAATAGAAATAATTAAAAGATATTCTGATAAACTTGAAAAAAAGATCGTGGAGCTGACAGGAGAAGCTATCACGTCAGTGGCCCCGGCTGTTCTGTTTGCTGAAAACGGGGTCGTCCGGTTCCAGGTTAACCGTAGGAACAATAATGCAGCTACCCTTCACAAGCAGAGTGAGTTAAATGGCCCCAATGATCATGCTGTACCCGTTATAAAAGTTACAGATACCACCGGCAACCTTGTTGCGGTAGTTTTTGGATATGCATGCCATACAACGGTTTTAAATACTTACGAGTTTTCAGGCGATTATGCAGGATTTGCAAAGATCGAACTGGAGAAACTTTACCCGGGCAGCACTGCCATGTTTTTTCAAGGTGCAGGTGCAGACCAGAACCCGCTGCCCCGCAGAACAGTTCCTCTTGCACAGCAATATGGAAAGGAACTGGCTGCTGCGGTCGAGAGGGTGCTGAGTGAAGAAATGAAAATACTCGATCCCTACATTTCAACCGCTTATTCAGAAATAGATCTGACCTTTTCATCCCTCCCCGACAAAGATGAGTTAATGAACCTGAAGGAAACATCAACAGGCTACCAACAACGCTGGGCCTCCAATCAGCTTGATATCCTTAAAAAAAATGGTTCCCTGATCACTTCTTATCCTTATCCCGTGCAGATCTGGAACATTGGAGGCCAGCCATTAATGATCCTTGGCGGGGAGCTGGTGGTTGAATATGCAATTGAGCTTAAAAGGATTTTTGGTCATGAAATATTTGTAATGGCTTATGCAAATGATGTAATGGGATATATACCTTCTGAAACCATACTGGAAGAGGGCCGTTATGAGGGTGAGTCATCACAAATGGTTTACGGATTGCCTGGTAAGTGGAGCCCGGGTTTACAGGAGAGGATTCTCAACGAGTTTATTAAATTATCTGATAGGGCAGGTGTAAAGCAAATCAGCGAATAATCATTGATATAACTAAGTGTTTAAGAGTTAATTAACTAAATTTCTTTGTTAAGATTAATACGACAAATAACCATAAAACTATTCCGTGATGGCAAAAAAAAAGTATTCAAGGCGTGAATTTGTAAAACAAAACTCCCTGGCAGGTTTAGGTGCTGCCTTCACCCTGGGGATTTCACCTGGTATAATTGCCGGTACACGTTCATCTGCAGGCACTCCTGCTATACTTGGCGGGCAAAAGATCAGAACTAAAGGATGGCCTGAATGGCCCGTCTGGAATAGCTCAACCGATGAGGCCAGTGTTCTTGAATCCTTGCGCAGCGGTGTATGGTCGCGTGCCGGCGTGGTGAATGAGTTTGAAAAAAAATGGGCTGAAACAATAGGGTCCAAACGGTGCCTGGCAACTGTAAACGGCACAAATGCTCTTATTGCCGCATTGGCACAGTTTGATATCGGGGGTGGTGATGAAGTTATAGTGCCACCTTACACCTTTATAGCAACAGTACAGGCTGTTTTGATGAATGGTGCCATGCCTGTATTTGTTGACACCGATCCGGAAACATTTCAGATTGATCCTGAAAAAATTGAGGCCAAAATCACTCCCCGGACAAAAGCAATTCTTCCGGTCCATATCCTTGGCTTACCGGCCAATATGGTCAGGATCATGGAAATTGCAAAAAAACATGATCTTATTGTAATTGAAGATGCCTGCCAGGCATGGATGGCAGAAATCAATCATAAAAAGATGGGCACCTTTGGTGATGCGGGCTGCTTCAGCTTTCAGAATTCCAAAAATCTTGCCATAGGTGAAGGGGGAGCAATTGTAAGTGATAATGATGATTTCATGGACAGATGCTACTCTTACCATAACTATGGTAATCCTTACGGGTCAGTCATTGGTGAAGTAGGAGCCGGCACACTGATGCTGGGTACAAAGCTGAGAACAACAGAATACCAGGCAGCTATAGGACTGGTTCAAATGGAAAGGCTTGGAGAAGAGACCGCCAAAAGGTCAGAGAATGCTGCTTACCTTAAATCTCAAATCAGAAAAATACCTGGAATATTGCCTTATGAACTGTATGGTAATGTTACCATGGCAGCCTTCCATCTTTTTCCCTTCCGTTACAAAAAGGATGCATTTAAGGATCTTCCAAGATCAGGTTTCCTAAAAGCGCTCCGTGAGGAAGGTATTCCCGCTTCAGATGGTTACAGGCCGCTAAATAAAATGCCATATTTATCTCATGCGTTTCAAACAAAAAATTTCAAAAGGATGTATTCTTCCCGGGAGCTCGATTATAATAAATATTTGGAGAATAACCACTGTCCGCTGAATGACCGTTTATGTGAAGAGGCAGTATGGTTTTCTCAACGAATGCTGCTTGCAGAAAAATCGGATATGGATGATATTGCCGCTGCAATAGAAAAGATATTTAGAAATGCTGAGGCTATTAAAAACAAAATTTAATCATTAATAGTATCTTTGCACCCAAATCCAGAAAAGATGATTAAAGCAGTGATATTTGATATGGATGGGGTGATTATAGACTCAGAACCCCTGTGGCGTGAAGCAGAAATGATTGTTTTTAAAAAAGTAGGTATTGATCTCACAAAGGAATTGTGTTTGCAAACAACCGGACTGAGAACAGATGAAACAGTTGCTCACTGGTACCGGTATAAGCCCTGGAACAATATGTCAAAGGAAGATGTTGGCCGCGAAATAGAAGAGACGGTTTGTAATATAGTGGACAAAAAGGGGCTTCCCGCCAGGGGAATACACAAGGTTATTGATTTTTTAAATAGCGCAGGTATACCCAAAGCCCTTGCCTCATCATCGTCACCGGAGGTCATAGACAGGGTGTTGAACAGGCTCGATATCAAACAGGAATTCAACGTTATATATAGCGCTGAGTATGAGGATTATGGCAAACCACACCCGGCAGTTTATTTATCCACAGCAAAAAAGATGGATACATTGCCGGTAAACTGCCTTGCTATTGAAGATTCTCTTGCAGGATTGATTGCTGCCAAGTCTGCCAGGATGAGAACCCTGGTAATACCTGAGCAACATCACAAAAATGATCCCCAATTCAGCATAGCCGACATCAGACTTGAAAGCCTTGAAGATTTTTCAGGCAGCCACTGGGAGCTGCTTAATTCTCTCAATGGACTCTCCGGCTGAATTGAAAGTGGGCTTTGGGGTTATTTGTCCGGAACCCGTTCAAGCTCAATTGTAAAATGGCGCATTATTGGTGCCTCTTTCACTATCCTGAAACCCCTTTTTATTTTCTCCCTTCTGTCAAATATATTCTTCAGGGCGACTGACACAACATCCATATGATTATTTGTATATACGCGTCTTGGGATTGCAAGGCGCAGAAACTCCAGTTCCGGATAGCGGTTCTCCCTTGTCAGCGGGTCCCGGTCGGCCAGCAAAGTGCCAAGCTCAGTACACCGAACACCGGATTCAAGATACATTTCAATATTAAGGGTTTGTGCAGTAAACTCTTCTTTACAAACATGAGGCAAAAATCTCCTGGCATCAACAAAAATTGCATGCCCTCCAAAAGGCTCCTGTAAAGGAATACCGAAAGATCTCAGTCTGCTCCCAAGATAATGTACCTGGTTAATGCGTGTTTGCAAATAATCAAATTCTGTACCCTCAATTAATCCCTGTGCCAGGGCATTCATATCCCTGCCTGACATACCGCCATAGGTAATATAACCTTCAAACAATATATTAAACACCGAAGCTTTTTTAAAAAGTTCTTCATCCCTCAACCCTATAAAACCACCCATATTAACTATTCCATCCTTTTTACTGCTCATGGTCATGGCATCGGCAAAGGAGAACATCTCCCTGGCAATTTCCTTTATCCCTTTATTATCATATGGTTTTTCGCGTAATTTTATAAAATATGCATTTTCTGCAAACCTTGCCGCATCATAAACAACAGGAATACCGTACCGGTTAGCCATCTCTTTCACACTTTTCATGTTTTCCATGGAGACAGGTTGTCCGCCGGAAGAATTACAGGTAACGGTAACAATTATAAAGGGTATCCTCTGGCGGGGATAAGATTTTAATACATCCTCCAGCTTTGTCAGGTCAATATTACCCTTAAAGGGATGCTCCCTGCGGGTATCAAACGCTTCATCAATGGTACAGTCCACCGCCACAGCCTTCCTGAATTCAATATGGCCTTTGGTTGTATCAAAATGAGAATTACCCGGAACAACATCTCCTTCTTTAACCAGGGT
>SLPB01000008.1 GCA_007132225.1 Bacteroidales bacterium
TCAGGTAAGATGAACTTTATGTTGATAGTGGTTTTTGGTTTGCCCGGAACAGGGAAGTCATTTTTCTCTCAATATCTGAAAGATGAAATAAATGCGGATCACCTGAGTTCGGACCGGGTAAGGGATGAAATGAATAAAAAAGGAGAGTATGATGAAAAGTCCAAGAACGAGGTATATAAACACCTGATGGGTAAAGCAGAAGTGAAATTAAAAGAGGGAACCGATATTATTGTTGACGGGACTTTCCATAAACAGGAACGAAGAGACCTGGCAACTGATGTGGCCGGAAGAACTGGTCACAGAATATTTTTTATTCAAATTAAGGCTTCCGCGGAAACAGTAGAAAAACGGCTTAAAAAAAGCAGGGAAGATAGTGAGGCTGATTTTAAGATATATAAAAAACTGGAAAAGGAATTTGATCCTTGTTTAAGCCAGCATCTTACATTATGGTCTGATTGTGCAACTATCAGCCAAATGATAATCAAGGCAAAAAATTATATTTATGGATATCCAACAGATACATGCCCTGATGGATAAAGGCAGTCTGCCCGGCACAGACAGGAATTATGAATTTAAAGAGACCCATATATCCTGGCTTATACTGTCATCCGATTATGTATTTAAAATAAAACGTCCGGTAAAATTCTCGTTTTTGGATTTTTCTACCCTGGAAAAGCGAAAATTTTACTGTCATCAGGAATTACGATTGAACAGGCGGCTTGCTCCGGAAATGTATTTAAATGTTCTGCCATTATATTCAGGCATGCTTCAAGATACTACTAATGGGAAAAAAAATGAAATAATTGATTATGCTGTTCAGATGAAGCGGATGAACAATGAGAAGGAAATGGACAACATGCTTGAATCAGATAAAGTTACACCCGGGCATATCAATAAACTTGCCGGGACAATAGCCAGTTTTCATAAACAGGTGGATACTATAAAAAAAACATTTGATACTGAAAATCTTCAGGAGCTATATGCCGACATAAATTCTGTTATTTCATACATAACAGAAAAGGAAGGCAGTAAATGGGCTGATAAAATAAATGACTGCATCGAAAAATCCAATAATTTTCTTCAGCACAACAAGGAATTTTTAATTAGCAGAAATCTTAACGGATACCGTAAAGATTGCCACGGAGACTTGAATTCCCACAATATCTTTCTCTATGATGACCCTGTAATATTTGACTGTATTGAATTTAATGAAGAATTCAGGCAAATTGACATCTTAAACGACATTGCCTTTTTATGTGTCGACCTTGATTTTTTTAATAAAAAAGATCTCCGAAAACAGTTTTATCAAAAATACTTCAGATATTCCGGGATAGACGACATGCCGGATTCACGTCGGCTATTTATGTATTACATGAGCTACAGGGCAAATATAAGGGCAAAAGTAACCCTTATCAGTGCCAGGAAAAAGAATAGCTCCGGAAATGGAACAGAAATCAAAGACGCTAAAAAATATATTGATTTGATGGTAAAATATTCTGCACAATTTTAAAATCTGAGTTCTGCATGAACTTAAAGGATTTTTATTAACCGGGCTGGATTGTGGTATCTTCGTTTAGTGATTTTAACAAATTATTGATTTTAACAATTACATCCCGGACAAGTTGCTCAACACCTGTATTATCGTTATTAATTAATGTTCTGGTCTTTATTTCAACCAGATCCTGAATTACAGATTCAGCTTCAAGATGACGGTAAGAGGGAAGTATCTTATGTGCAGTCTCACCAATTTGCTTCCAGTTTCCGTGTTCTAACAATTTCCTGAAATTCAATACGGCCTCTTCTGAGTTTTTAATAAAAACACCAATGGCATGGTTTATAAAATCATCATCATGATCAGCCATTTGCTTTAATGACGAAAGGTTATATGGCTTGGTGCTGATCTCTTTTTTAAGAATAATTTCTGATTTAGGTTTGGGCACCGGGATTTTACCTAATTTTAAAACTTCACATATTTTATTATAAAGATAGATCTCCTTGAAAGGTTTGACCAGAAAATCATCAATACCAGCTTCAAGGTACTCCATAATATCCTCTTTAAATGCTGCTGCGGTAAGTGCAATAATTTTACTTTCGCGGTCCTTTTTAGTGCCTCTCAGATATTTTGCCACTTCAACACCGCTTATATCAGGCATATGAATATCAAGAAGTATCAGATCATATTTATTGGCATCCAGCTTTTCAATAGCTTCCTTTCCATTTCTGGCTAGAGTAAATTTGCACTTGAATTTTTTAAGGATTGCCGAAGCAAGCAGCAGGTTGACACTATCATCATCAACCAAAAGTATCTGCTTGTTTTTCAACATGTCTGGATCGAAGGCGGAGGACTCAAAAACAAGGGTGTCCGTATCCTTTCCTTTCCTGTAGGGAATAATAAAACTAAAAGTTGAACCAGCTCCGGGCTGACTGTAAACAGACAGGCTGCCATTTTGTAATTCAATAAGATTTTTGCAAATGGAAAGGCCAAGGCCGATTCCTTCCTGTCTTTTACCGGCATGAGACAAGCTTTGTGAATAATCCTTGAATATCTCTTTTAGAAACTTTCCTGAAATTCCAATGCCTGAATCAATCACATCGAATTTTATGCTTAATTCTTCTCGAGTATCGTTGTGCAAAGAGCATATAAGTCTGACACTGCCCTTATCTGTGAATTTAATGCCATTATTTATCAGGTTCAATAGAATTTGCTGCAAACGAAAGGAGTCTCCCACTAAAATCTGGTCCAGCCTCTCATCAATTTCATAGGAAAGA
>SLPB01000142.1 GCA_007132225.1 Bacteroidales bacterium
GGGAGCTGGGTGAAATAAATTTCATGAATGTTAATAGCTGGTTTAAGGATTGGAATGTAAATGAGAGGTCATTGTATAAGCTAACAGTTTTTCCCCGGAATGTTTTTCTTTCCCCGCTGGTTAAATTATATTTAAGGGTAAAATATGGCTAGTAGTCCGCAGCATAATTTTATTATAACCTCCGGAAAAATTTTCATTAACTTTAAAAAGGTTAACAGGTGATGGCAGGAAGTCTGTAAGCTGATTTGGAAAGAACAGGTGTTATTTAATATTTTATTCAAACAACAGTGAAAGTATTTGTTGAAAGGCTTGATAATTCAAAAAACTGGGATGAGGAGCTGTCATATTTCCAGGGAGGCCTGTTTATGACCAGTGCATGGCTTTCGGCAATAACAAATAATGACATAAATCCACTGTATCTGAGGTTCATTCTGGCTGACAAACCTGTTGCAATAGCTGGAGGAGTAGAGGTTTTGATTGGAAAGGGCCCGGCAAAGCAATTGTTGTTTTATTCAGGCATAGCTTCGAGTTCAAACGACCCTTTCTTGATAAAAAAATGCAAATACGAGCTTTACATATATGCCCGAGATAACGGTTACCAGAGGGTCGTAATGAAATCCTATGATAATCAATTATATGTCCCGGCAGAGATCAACAAATTCAAAAAGTTGGAAAGGATGGAATATATATTTCGACTTGATAGTTATAAGGAATCGGTAATTGACGGCTTTTCCAGATCTCTGAGGCGTAAAGCCAGGAAAGCAAAAAGGGATGGGACTGTTCTTAAAAAAAGCTATTCCGTTGAAATGGTAGAAAAGCTGTTCGAATTTTTAGACGAAACTTATAATGTAAGGCAATTAAAAGGATATGGGGCATATGCCTGTTTATTTCTGCCTTTCTTTGGAAGGGGGGAGATCGAGAAGCTGGTTCAGGCCAGGCATGCTGCATTATATTATGCTGAGAGGCAAAATGAAATATTAAGCATGAGCCTTGTTTTTTCTTATCAAAAAAAAGCCTATGGATTACTTATGGGTACAAGCCGTAATGGCTATAAAGCCGGGGTGCCCTCATTTCTGAATTTTGAACTTGCAAGCATTTTGAAAGAACAGGGATATTCATATCTTAATATCGGAGGTGTACAAAGAGATGTTAAACACCAGGGGTTAAAAGATTTTAAAGATCAGCTTGGCACTGACATTGTGGGCTCGGGTGAGGAGGTTACAAATTTTCTTAATCCGCCACTGAGCTATTTCAATCCCTTGTTAAATCTTAAACGTTTTTTGGGCGATCTTAAAGTTTTACCCTGGCGGTTCAAAAAATCAATCATTGATATTATTGATCTTATTCTTAATAAAAGAGATCAGATCTGACAAACATTGTAAGCTCCGAACCGCTTCTTATTTGAGTTTGGGGCGGTAATTTTATTATCTTAAAATTCTTTAAACCATGAGGGAGAAGATCCTTGTTACCGGGGAACAGATGAAATCCACTTTTTTATCCATCTTACATCATCATAATTTTCAAGGTGAGAGAGCCGAGACATGCGCTCATATCTTTACCCAAAACAGCCTGGATGGAGTATACACGCATGGTGTTAACAGGTTCCCCCGTTTTATAAGGCAAATACGGAAAGGAAATGTGCAAACAGATAATGAACCTGAACTTGTTGACAGCTCGGGCGCTACTGAACGATGGAACGGTAGGCTGGGGTCGGGTACCAACAATGCACTTGATTCTACCCACAGGGCGATGGAGCTGGCAAGTTCACACGGAATAGGATGTGTTGGCCTGGCTAATACCAATCACTGGATGCGTGGGGGATACTATGGCTGGGAAGCCGCAAAATCAGGTTTCATTTTTATGGGCTGGGCCAACACCATTGGTAATATGCCGGCATGGGGTGCAAAAAACAGCAGGTTGGGAAATAATCCCCTGGTTATGGCGGTACCTTACGATTCAGAAGCAGTCGTTCTGGATATGGCAATGTCGCAGTTTTCTTACGGTACTCTGGAGGCTAATCAAATAAGCGGAGAAAAGTTGCCCATGATCGGCGGATTTGATGAAGACGGAAATATGACTAAAGATCCTGAAGCTATAATAAAATCGGAGCGCTCAATGCCTATTGGATACTGGAAGGGCGCGGGTTTGGCTTTGTTGCTTGATATTTTTGCAGCGGTTATTTCGGGAGGTGACGCCGTGTTTCAGATCACTAAGCGAAAGGAAGACTATGGCATGTCACAGGTTTTTATTGCAATTGATATCTCCCGGTTTTCTCATTTTACAAGCATTGGGAATATTGTAAAAGATGTGATCAAAGATCTTCATGATTCCATACCGATTTCTGAGGCTGATAAAATATTCTATCCCGGCGAAAGGGTTTTGCAGAGACGAAAAGAAAACAGGGAAAATGGAATTCCTGTAGAAGGGAAAGTTTGGGAAGAGATACTGAAATTAAATATTACCCGACAAGACGAAGAAAGTGGAGTATGATGAAAAAAACAATTAATGCTGCAAAGTTTTTGGTTATTAAAAGCTGGTGAATTACTTTTGTGCACCGGGATAGATGACCCATTAAAAGTACTGTTCAGGTCCGTAACCTGCTTTTAGTTGCCGGGCTGTTAACTCAGTTGGTTTAGAGTGTCACCTTGACAGGGTGGAAGTCACTGGTTCGAGTCCAGTACAGCCCACAGTATAAAGCCTGCATATTATAGTTTATTTTATAATGCGCAGGCTTTTTCATTTTACCTATCTTTGCAAACA
>SLPB01000042.1 GCA_007132225.1 Bacteroidales bacterium
AAAAGAAATCAGGAATATAGTAGCCATCAAGGAAGCATCAGGAGACCTTAATCAGATAAATCATATATTAAAGAATAAACCAAAAGATTTTATTGTTATTTCCGGTGATGATCAGCTCACTCTCCCTATGATAGCTCTTGGATCATCCGGGGCCATATCAGTTTCTGCCAATGCTTTTCCCCTGGAATACTCGACAATGGTCCGGCATGCCCTTAAGGGCAGCCTTGGTAAGGCGCAGGAACTCCAGAATTCCCTTCTTGATTTAATGGATGCTCATTTTGTTGAGGGTAATCCTGCCGGAGTAAAGGCTAGCCTCGCAATCAGGAAGTTAATAGACAATAATCTGCGCTTGCCCCTGTGCCCTGTCTCCAAACAGACCTATAGCAGGATACAGACTCTCATTGACCAGCTTGATTTGAAAAGGAAAAGCCTCCCCTTATAAGATTGAATTTGGCTGGTTCACCTTAAGAACGTGTTTTATTTATAATATCATCTTCAGGTTATGAACCTTTAGCTTGCCGCTGTATATAGCAGGGTCATGCGGAGTTCAGGAAACAAAATTCAGTGTTTTGAACTTTTTTGCAATACCCGTGTTAGAATGATCGGTTCCCTTACCAGGGAATAAAGATCAACCGGGAATAATTATTAAGGTAAAACTCGAATTATTCGTATAAAACAGAGAATTGTAAACCTCAAAATATCTCATTATGGCATTTACTCTGCAATTAAATGATAAGGCGCCGGACTTCAGTCTGCCTTCAACCGATGGTAATACCTGGTCGCTATCTGATTTTAATGATTATAAAGCATTGATTCTGTTTTTTACCTGCAATCACTGCCCTTATGTTATCGGCTCCGATGAAGTAACCAGGGAAACAGCCGAAAAGTTTGCTTCCAGGGGTGTTAAGTTTGTCGGAATAAACTCCAACAGTAAAAACACATATCCCGAGGATGACTTTCCGCATATGGTTGAGAGAATGGATAAACATAAGTTTCCATGGGTTTATCTTTACGATGAATCACAGGAGGTTGCATTAAAATATGGTGCATTGCGTACTCCTCATTTTTTTATATTTGATGATCAGAGGAAGCTTATATACACTGGCCGGGGAAATGATTCTCCAAGAGATACGACAAAAATGACGGTGAATGATCTGGAAAATGCACTAAATGATTATCTGGCCGGTAATCCTGTCCGTATCCCAATCACCAACCCGATCGGCTGTAATGTAAAATGGGATGGTAAGGATGCGCACTGGATGCCTGCAGATGCTTGTGATCTGGTTTAAATCCATGTTAATAAGTATCCTGTCTGTGCAACAATGGAACTTGTAACGGGGAAAAATTAATTTAATCTCCCCGGTAAGGCACTCCCTCTCTAATCCATTTTGCAGGCTCATATCCCCTGAGGTGATAGTCGAAATACTCCTTCATCCTGATGGTATAGTCAACTTTGTTAGGATACTTTTGAGGATGATGGGGTTCGTCACGGTACTGCAGAAAGATGATGTCCTTTCCTGCACGGCGCATAGCCAGGTACAGTTCGATAGATTGCTCCCAGGGTACTGCCTCGTCAACATCTCCGTGCATAATGAGCAACGGTGTGTTTACCTCATGTGCATAGAACAGGGGTGAGTTCTCAATGTAAAGGTAACGTCTGTCAAATATGGATGTGCCAAGCCGGCTTTGTCCGGTTTCGTACTGAAACTGCCGTGCCAGTCCGCTGCCCCAGCGGATACCGCCATAGGCACTGGTCATATTTGATACCGGTGCACCTGCTATGGCAGCCCTGAATATATCAGTCTGCGTCACCACATATGCTGTCTGGTAGCCACTCCATGAATGTCCGTGCAAACCAATGGCATCAGGATCTGCTATACCCTCTTCAATAATTTTATTGACTCCGGGAACCAGGGAATTTACCGCCGACATTCCGGGCCGCCCAACTTTAAAGTGAATATCGGGCAGGAATAAAACATACCCGTTACTTGCATAATAACCAAATGAAGGGCGGTGGTTTATTACCGTCTGGTTAAAATCGTTCAGCCTCTGGGAAAACTTTTCGTAATAATAGACAAATACAGGATATTTTTTTGAAGCATCGTAATCGCCGGGCTTTATGATAACACCCTGCAAAGGGATTCCGTCGGCCGATGTAAAATAAACCAGCCGGGCTGTTCCCCAGTTGAACTCATCTATCTGTCCGCCCAGCCGTGATACCCTTACCGGTTGCCTGAAACGGGTATCTGTGACCCAGAGGTCAGGAAATTCATTGTATGATTCCCTGGTATATACAATAGTTTTCTCATTACCCGAAAGCAGGCGAAGACGCAGGTTTGTTCCTTCGTCCTTTAACAGGCTGACTCCCTGGCGGTCCAGCCTGGCTGAATAGAGGGCTCTTACCTTAGTGTTATCATTGAAACCTTCAATAAACACTTTTTCCCCGCTTTTGAAAAGCGGCCGGTCGTACATTTTTCTGATCCTGAAAACAACTTGCTCCTCTCTTCCTTTTCCTCCGGTCACATTATGCATTTCTCCACTACTCAGATTAGCATGCCATATATCATACCGGTCGTAAATAAGAACTGACTCCCCGTCTTCTATCCATCCTGCCAGCCGGTAACCGGGGGGAGGAGAAGGACGGTCGTGGGTTTCATTGTAAAAGGGAACATCAATACCTGCTGTAAGATTTTTTTTTCTTCCGGCCTGGATATCATAGGAATGCCAGTGATCATTGTCAAAGAAAATAAGATAATCCGCACCGGGAGAGAGAGAAAAAACATCTTCCAGCTCAGCAGCAACAAGATCTCTTTTACCGGTGTCAAGATTCATAACATACAGATCAATGAATCTTCCTTCCCAGGTCATTCTCTTACTGTGGGGCAGGGTGGTCCATGCCATTACATAATCACCATTTTCAGAAGGCTGGACATTGGGTATCTCTTCATCTGCAAGCTGCACCACCCTTCTCTCATCCAGATGGAAAACAGATATCAGGTTCTGGCTGCTTGTTTGGCCCCAGATGCTTTTTTCATGTGTTTTAATAAGCGGGTCATCCCCGTGCCAGACATCTATATCTGCCTGCTGTGCTATTGAGTCGATAACCGATTCACAAGGTTCCTTTTTATCTGCTGTTGCTGCATAACGCCCGGGCCTGAACCCGAAGTAGAGCAGCAGTCCGTCATTGCTCCATGTCAGGCGGTTATCAAAAGGCAGAAAGTATCCTTCCGGGGCATCACCCTGTGTTAAAAACGGGTCGGGGGACTGGTTTAATTGCCAAGAATAAAGAACTGCTGTTTCAGCTGTATCCTTTTCCATATCTTCTTTCCTCATATATGCAAGCCTGGAATCTTTTTCATACCAGGTAAACCTGTCAAATTCGGCTTTTCCCGTTGAGTCTATAACCCCGGGAACAGATGAAAGATCCTCAAGGGGCAGGTAATAAAGTCCGTTATTGTTTTCAAGAGTGTCCTTCATGGTGAATACCAGTATGGAGGAAAGGCTGTCCACCGTCCAACTGTCAACAAAGGGCAGGGTTGCCTGCTGCTCTCTCTCAAGGTTTTTTACAAGCAGGGAAGAGCCTGCCTTACCAAGTTTTTCGTTCTGTTCACTGGTAATGGTGGTATCCTCATCATGGTGCCTGTGAATGAAAAGATATTGACTAAGTGTGCTGAAAGAAGCACTTTTAATATGGGAGTAAACCTTTTGTGAACCGTCAGATGTATTGATCAGCACAGCTGCATCTTTAGTTATTTCATGTGCTGATGCCCCTTCTTTTTCCGCGAAGGAAGGTTTTTGGGTAAAAAGAACCCATTTACCCTTTGATGAAAAGCGGGGGTTTTCTGCCCGCTTAATTTTATATTCAGTTTTATTATCAGATGATACCAGCATGCCGTATCCATCACCCCTGTCGGGTGAAGCTGAATATGCAATCCATTTGCCATTATAACTTATTGCCGGGGAGAACATATGATGGAAGTTCATTACATCCTCAAGGGTCATGGCCCGTTTATCCTGTGAAGTGGCAGCAAGAGAACCTGAAAGTAGAAAAAGTGTTATAAAAATCCTGTTTATCAATTTATTAAGGATGCTCATTTTGATTTGATTTAGTTATAGGAGATATTTTTTGCTTCATTAGTCCGGCGGGGTATTCAATGTCAGTTAGAAAGAGCCCCTGGGGCGGAGCAGATTTTCCTGCTTTACGACGGTCTTTTGCCTCGATAATTTCTCTGAAATTCCCCACAGTCTGTTTGCCATAACCTATATTAAGCATTGTTCCCACAATAGCCCTGACCATGTTCCTCAGGAACCGGTTTGCTTTTATAGTGAATATAAGCATTTCATCTTTATCTTCCCAGCAGGCATGCATGATTTTGCAAATATGGTTGCCAACATTGGTATTGCTCCTGCAAAAAGAGCTGAAGTCACTGTAATTGAAAAGCTCTGCTGCAGCCTTGTTCATTTCATCTATATCGGGCCATACCCCGGTATAGAAGGTTGTTTCCTGCCTGAACGGATTTTTTTGTTTACTTATATAATATTTATATGTACGTGACAAAGCACTGAACCTGCTGTGATCTTTTTCCTTTACCGGGAAGATGCTCATTATGGCAATATCAGGAGGCAGCATATGATTAAGCTTCCTCCTGATTTCCTCAGGCGGAGAGAGTAATCCTGATGAAAAAGTGAAGTGTGCAACAAAATAACTGGCGTGTACTCCCGTATCTGTTCTCCCTGCCCCGTTAACCCTTACTTTCTCCTTGACAAGAAGAGCCAGGGCCTCCTCAATGGTTTGCTGCACACTCACGGCATTTGGCTGGGTTTGCCATCCGTGATATGCTGTGCCTTTAAAAGAGAGTTCTATGAAATAACGTTGTTCCAAAAATTGTATGGATTATTGGGGATAAAGGTAACAGGTGATTTATGGCCGACAGGTTTTCATAAGCATGGACGATTCATAGGGCAAATTTAACTGAATTTTCCATGCTGATGAAAAATGCCGGAATAAATTTAACATTAGGATATGCCATTGATCGAAAGTCCGGAATGGTTGATACGAAAAGCGTTATTATTATGCTGTATTTTTTTGGTAAGTTAATTTTTATATTTTCGTAGAAAATACAAAGATGAACAAACCCTCTGGTTCTTACGGCCTGTTGTCAATCGCTGCCATGATTCTCTTACTCTTTGCAGGAAGCCCGGCACTGATGCCCCGGGAATTTGACAATGAATCCAGGTCAGTTTATATCCTGGATATATCAAGGTATGTGCAATGGAGCAATATTGATGACATTTCCGTTTTCAAAATTGGTGTGCTGGAGCCTGTTGATGATTTGTATCCAGTCATAAAGAAACATACATCCGTGCGTGGGACAATCCAGGACAGGCCTGTTGAAGTAGTCCGTTTTACAGACATAGATGAGTTATCTCAGGTAAACCTTCTTTATATGAATAAAAAATATGATTATGACATATCTCTTGTATTAAGCAGGATAAGAGGAGAACATACTCTTTTGATCAGTGAGAATTATGAGTTCCACCGTTCCATGATCAATTTTATAGTGTATGACGGGCAGAACAGATTTGAAATGAACGAGGACAGGATGAAACAGGAGGGATTATTTGTCAATGAGCTTTTCAAGGCTCATGCCATAACAAATGAAGCAGACTGGCAGAAGATTTATAATCTTGTTGAACTTGAACTGGAAGAAGAAAAGCTGATGGTCCTTGAGCAAAACAGGGTTATTGATATGCAGCTTGCAGAAATCAGCGAACAGGAGGTGGTTATTGAGCAGCAGGAAAGTGCTATAGAGAGGCAGGGTATGCTGCTTGAAGGATTGGAAAATGATATTCTTATAAGACAGAGGGAGCTTGACAAAAGAAATGAACAGATTGCATTTCAGCAAAAAGCAATTGAAGAGCAGATAGCAGAACTGGAGGGGAACATGCTTGAAATGGACAGGCAGTCGGATATTCTTGATGATCAGAAAAATCAGATCATGAATCAAAAAATCATGATAGACGGTCAGGACATTGTTCTTGGCAGACAGCTGGAACAAATAGAGAAACAGAGACTGTTGATATGGTTTTTCTTTATTATGCTTCTTTTTGCTTTTGTACTGGCCTACTTTGTTTATAATAGTTACCGGATTAAAAGAGAGGCAAATATTAAACTCGAAGAAAAGAACCGGATGATTACCCGCCAGCGTGATGAAATTGAAAAGCAACGGGATGATATTTCTGAGCAGCGTGACCATATTGCAGAACAAAACAAACTTATATGGGATTCAATTCATTATGCCCAGAGAATACAGAAAGCCCTTTTGCCTGACGATGATAATTTCAGAAATGTGCTTAATCATTTTTTTATTATCTATAAACCAAAGGATGTTGTAAGTGGTGATTTTTACTGGGAATCAAAAATAGGAGATGAAATTATTGTTGTGGCGGCAGATTGCACCGGGCACGGTGTTCCCGGTGCACTAATGAGCATGCTGGGAGTTACTTTTCTAAACGATATAGTAAATACCAGGAAGATTACCCGTCCCTCGGAAATCTTAAATAACCTGAGGGATGAGGTGATAAATGCGTTCAACCAGCAGGGCAGCAGAAACGAAGAAATTTATGATGGCATGGACATAGCGGTATGCTGTATTAATCAGCCCAAAAAGACCATACAGTTTTCAGGAGCTAACAACCCCCTGATCCTTATACGCGAGAATGAGGTTTTTCAGTTCAGGGGTGACCGTATGCCGGTAGCAATAAGTGATAAGATGATATCTTTTAATAACCATACCATTGACCTGCATAATAATGACCAGGTTTATATTTTCTCTGATGGTTATATTGATCAGTTTGGAGGGGAGAATAACAAAAAATTTATGAGAAAGAGACTCATTAATTTATTGGTTGAGATAAAAAACGAATCCATGCACCGGCAAAAAGAGATCCTGGTTAAAACTTTCGAAGAGTGGAAAGGCTGTTCCGAACAGACCGATGACGTGGTAATGATCGGGCTGAGAATATAGGTGTAACTATTTGCATTCCCACCTGGTTATGCGATCGCCAATTTTCACATCTTCCATGTCCAGGATGTTATCCAGCGCCCAGCCTGAGTATTCAACCCAGTCCGTTGTGTTTTCCAGTTCACCATTGTTATAGGTAACTTTTCTGCATAGTTTGGAGTCTTCCGTTTCGCATGATGTGAATAAAAAGGCAGATGTAAACAGCAGCAACAATAAAATAAAAACTGCTGCTGCTGGTTTGGATGCATTATTCATAATAAAACAAGTTTTTGAAAATTTTCAGATGGCAAAATATGTTAATTATACTAAAAGTGCAAAAAAACACGGTGTTTTTTACCCGGACCAGTCCGCCAACATTTTTAATAATCTAATAACATGTTTTATTATTTTGCCGGTAAGTATTACATTTGCAGGCTTAATTGAGTAAATTGAAATGAGTATCAAAAAAGAGATACAAAGAAGACGTACATTTGGAATAATCAGTCACCCGGATGCGGGTAAAACAACACTCACCGAGAAACTGCTTTTATTCGGAGGAGCCATCCAGGTTGCCGGGGCAGTTAAATCCAACAAGATAAAAAAAGGAGCTACCAGTGATTTTATGGAGATAGAGCGGCAAAGAGGCATTTCTGTGGCTACCTCGGTAATGGGATTTGAATATGAGGGTTATAAGGTCAATATTCTTGATACTCCGGGACATAAGGATTTTGCTGAAGACACTTACCGTACCCTGACTGCTGTTGACAGCGTGATAATAGTTATAGATGCCGCCAAAGGTGTAGAGGCCCAGACAAGGAAGCTGATGGAGGTATGCCGTATGCGAAGGACACCTGTTATAGTGTTTATTAACAAGATGGACAGACCGGCACTTGATCCCTTTGAATTGCTTGATGATGTTGAGAAAGAACTGGAGATAGAAGTGTGTCCGCTTAGCTGGCCGATAAGCAATGGCCCGGATTTCCGGGGTGTATTCAACATCTATGAGCAGAAGCTGAATCTTTTCACCTCTGAAGATAAACAACGACTGGGAAGCAGTAGAGAGATAACAGATATTTTTTCAGGTGAAGCTGACAAATTTATTCAGCCGCATGCAACCACACTTAAAGAAGACCTGGAACTTGCCTCCGGAGGATATCCCGCTTTTGAAAGGAATGATTATCTTTCTGCCACTCTCGCACCTGTATTCTTTGGTTCGGCTTTAAACAATTTCGGGGTTCAGGATTTGCTTGATTGCTTCCTGGATATAGCTCCTTCACCCGGGAATACGGTAGCTCATGAAAGGACTGTTAATTCCGGCGAAGAACGTTTTACCGGTTTTGTATTTAAGATACACGCCAATATGGATCCTAATCATCGCGACAGGCTGGCTTTTGTTAAAGTTTGTTCAGGTGCTTTTGAACGTAATAAGGCTTACTTTCATTCCCGTTCAGGCAAAACCCTCAAGTTTTCCAGTCCGACAGCTTTTATGGCTGAAAAAAAGTCGATAGTGGACAAGGCCTGGCCAGGTGATATCATTGGTTTGCATGATACCGGAAATTTTAAAATAGGGGATACGCTGACTGAAGGAGAAAAGCTTAATTTTAAGGGGATACCCAGTTTTTCGCCAGAGTTTTTCAGGTATGTTGAGAATGCCGATCCCCTGAAGTTCAAGCAACTGGCAAAAGGGCTGGATCATCTTATGGATGAAGGTGTGGCCCAGCTTTTTATTAATCAGGCAAATGGAAGAAAAATAATCGGGACAGTTGGTCCGCTTCAGTTTGATGTAATACAATTCCGGCTTCAGCATGAATATGGTGCTTCATGCCGTTACGAGTTACTGAATCTTTACAAGGCATGCTGGATGGAGAGTTTCAGCAAAGCTCAGCTGGAAGATTTTAAAATGCGTAAGATACATAATATGGCTTATGACAAGCAGGGCAGGGATGTCTTTCTTGCAGAATCGGCCTATGCACTTCAAATGGCCCGGGAAAAATTTCCGAATATTAAATTTCATTTTATATCTGAATATTAAACCTTTCTGCCAGATCGATAGCGGGGGAGCCTGTCTGAAGATTATTCCCGTTGATGGCTGTTCTGTATTCTTATGATATTTTGATATTTTGACAAATAACCCGGTTTTTGTAAATTTACATTATGCCGGCAGGACTATGCCTCAGTGAGATTGCATTTTTGCCGGCGACAATAAGATAATTTTGATGCAACTATGGCAAAAAGAGTGCATTCATTATCCCATAAGGCAGAGCGGCTAATTGTTTATTCACTGGTAATCATGATGGCCGTTATTCTGGTTCTTGCTACTATCGAACTTGCCTACAAGGTAGTGCTTTCAATTATCCAGCCCCCCTTTCTGCTCCTTGATTTCGACCAGGTGCTCGAGTTGTTTGGTGCATCCCTGCTGGTTCTTATTGGCATTGAGCTGCTGGATACAATCAAGATATATTTCAAAAGAAATGTGGTCCATGTTGAGGTTGTTGTACTTGTTGCTATCATTGCTATTGCCAGGAAAGTTATTGTACTTGAACCCGATGCCTATGACGGGCTTACCCTGATCGGTATTGCTGCCATAACTATCGCTCTTGCGGTTAGCTATTACCTTATCAAGAAATTGGGAAGTGAAATGATTAATTTCCGGGATCTGCCAAAATCTTCAAGAAAAATTATTGAGGATGATATGAAGGAAGCCAGTGACATCTTTATTCCCGGCGATACAAAAGTTGATTTTTCAAATTCTTCCGACGAGAATAATGATAACGACCACGGTAATGATGAAGTTAAAAAGCCGGACAAGGATAACCCCTAAAAAAGAAGGTAAAGCCAGGGTTATTGTCTGAGCCGGCAGCTTAAATCCGAACCTTTTGTCGGGCTAAATGACGATTGTCATATTTTTTGCAATTTTTCTTCTTTATTTTCGCAGCCGTTATTCTCTGCATCATAATCTATAGGCTTTTTTTTTTACAACAATTTGGAATTATTTTGTACATTTGTCAGCGTTTTCGCTGAGAAAAATAATTTATTCCGCGATTATCAGGGGGTTTAAAATAGATAATGAATCAGCTTTATATACTATTATTTAAAGAAAAAACTTATCCATATGGAAAATAAACTTCAGGAACTAACCGAGAAGATCTACGCTGAAGGGATCGAGAAAGCAAATAAGGAGGCAGAAGAAATTATTGCCAAGGCCAGGACAGAGGTTGAAAAGATGCACAAGGATGCTGACAGGAAGGCTGCCGACATAATTGAGAAAGCAGAAAAGGAAGCTAATGAGATTAAGACAAACGTTAATTCCGAGGTGAAGTTGTCAGCCCGTCAGGCAATAAATACAATTAAGCAGCAGATAACTGAACTGATCACTGCCAAATCAATAGAAGAGGAAATTAAAACAGCTTTTAATGACAGGGAGTTTGTTCAGAAAATTATTGAAACCACAATAAAAAACTGGGATCCAAAGTCATCTAAAGGTATTGATGTAGCTGTTTTATTACCTGAAAAAGATCAGAAAGAGCTTAATGATTATTTCACTAAAAAACAAAAGGCTCTTCTTGAAGGCGGACTAGAATTGAATTTTGATGACAGCATGGAAACCGGCTTCAAAATCGGACCCAAAGATGGTAGTTATCAGATAAGCTTCACAGATAAGGATTTTGAGAATTTTTTCAGAAACTACTTGCGCCCCAGGACTACGGAGCTTTTATACTCCGGCAAATAACCCGGCACCGTTTAACAATATAGTATATCAAAAATCCCCGCATTGAAAGTACCAGGGGATTGTATCCCGGAATTAAAGTTATGCTGGTTTTTAAAGAATTGATTGTATTGACAGAACTTGTAACAGTTAATAATGTTTAAAAGAAATTACTTCTACCTGGTAGCGGGGTTGCCCGATATTATACTTGATCAGAAAAAGCTTGGCTTTTCAATAGCTGAATTCAGAGAAGACCTGAGAAATCAACTTAATTCTGAAGATGACAAACTTGTTGAGTTTTTATTCCTGCCTGCCGATAATCAAAATTTAATTAACCTGCTCGTTCAATCAGGAAAACCTTTTGATGAATCAGGTAATTATACCCAGGATGAACTGGAAGAGGGTATCAAGGAGCCTTCTTCTCTGCCGGCCTATATGCAAAGTTTTATCATAGCCTATAAATCTGACTCACCGCTTTTTGAAGGGTTGTCATGGGAGAATCAGCTAACCTGGCTCTTCTACGAGTATGCAAACAAATGCAGCAATGAGTTTTTGCGTAACTGGTTTGATTTTGATCTTAACCTTAAAAATATTGTTGCAGGGATGATTGTCAGAAATCATAAACTGGAAGGAGATAAATTTTTTATAGGTGATAGTAGTATTGTCCAGGCAGTCAGAAAAAGCACTTTAAAGGATTTCGGACTGGGTAATGATTTTGAGTATATGGAAAGGCTCATCAATATTCAGGACAATGATAATCTTCTGGAGCGGGAGAAGGCCATGGACACTATGATCTGGGATTTTCTTGATGACCAGAATACATTAAACTATTTCACCATTGAGGTTATATTGGCTTATATTATAAAATTACAAATGGTTATGCGTTGGTTTGAAATGGATTATGAGACAGGAAAAGAGATGTTTAAAAAGCTTCTTGAAGACCTGGAGCAGAGTTATGAATTTCCGGAAGAATTTGCGCTAAAGGATGCCCGCAGGGAACGTTAAAATGAAATTAAGGCTAAACATAATAAGCATGCGGACTTTTATGTTGAAATTGATCACCATGCTGACTTAATCAATAGAATATTAATTTGCTAGCTATAATTTGCACGAATGAAAGAAGAAAAACTTACTAAAGGTAAAGTAGCCGGTGTTATCGCCAACCTTGTTATGGTGGATGTTGACGGACCGGTTTCTCAAAACGAAATTTGCTATATAAAGCTTGAAGATGTAAAATTGATGGCTGAGGTCATCAAAGTATTGGACAAAAGTGCTTATATACAGGTGTTTGAAAGCACCAGGGGATTGAGGATAGGCACTGAAGTCGAATTTTCAAAGAGTATGCTGGAGGTTACCCTCGGCCCGGGTATCCTTTCCCGGAATTATGATGGTTTGCAGCATGACCTGGACAAAATGGATGGTGTATTTCTGAAAAGGGGAGATTATACATCTGCTCTTGACAGTGAAAAAAAATGGTCCTTCAAGCCTTTGGCAAAAGAGGGAGATTCTGTGACAGCGGGTGACTGGCTGGGTGAGGTAAATGAGAATGAGCAACCTCACAAGATCATGGTTCCTTTTAAGCTGGAAGGTAAATTTAAAGTAAAAAGTGTTGTTGATAAAGGCGAATATACTATTAACGATACCATAGCAGTGCTGCTTGACAGCAAAGAGAAGGAAGTAGCCATTACAATGGTGCAGAAATGGCCTGTAAAAGTACCCATCAAAAATTTCAAAAATAAACCACGTCCCTTTAAACTCCTTGAAACCGGTGTCAGGACAATGGATACATTGAATCCTATAGTTGAAGGTGGTACCGGTTTTATTCCCGGTCCCTTTGGTAGTGGTAAAACCGTTTTACAGCATGCAATATCGAAACAGGCTGAAGCGGATATCGTAATTGTTGCTGCATGTGGTGAAAGAGCAAATGAGGTGGTAGAGATATTTGCTGAATTTCCTGAAATAGATGATCCCAGAACGGGCCGGAAGCTGATGGAAAGGACCACTATTATCGCTAACACCTCAAATATGCCTGTAGCTGCCCGTGAAGCCTCTGTGTATACGGCCATGACACTGGCAGAATATTATCGCTCAATGGGCCTGAGGGTTCTTCTTCTTGCCGATTCTACATCCCGCTGGGCACAGGCATTGAGGGAAATGTCAAACCGGATGGAGGAACTCCCCGGTCCTGATGCTTTCCCGATGGACTTGCCTGCAATTATATCCAACTTCTATTCCCGGGCCGGATTTGTTTACCTGAATAACGGGAAAACAGGATCAATTACTTTTATCGGTACTGTCTCTCCTGCCGGTGGCAACCTTAAAGAGCCGGTAACAGAATCGACCAAAAAGGCTGCCAGGTGTTTTTATGCACTTTCACAGCAACGTGCCGACAGTAAAAGATATCCTGCCATTGATCCTATCGATAGTTATTCCAAATATATAGAATATCCTGAATTGCAGGAGTACCTCAAAGAAAATGTAGGAGAAGACTGGGTTGATAATGTGATGATGGTAAAGAATATTCAGATCAGGGGCAAGGAAGCCTCAGAGCAGATTAACATTCTTGGGGATGATGGTGTACCTGTTAATTATCATGTGGATTTCTGGAAATCGGAGGTGATAGATTTTGTTATTCTGCAGCAGGATGCCTTTGATCCCATAGACCAGTCATGCCCGATACACAGGCAAAAGTACATGCTTGAAAAAGTTCTTGAAGTTTATAAAACCGAATTTGAATTTGGTTCTTTTGAAGAGGTAAATCCTTATTTCAAGAGAATAATCAATGAATTTAAGCAGATGAACTATTCTGAGTTCGAATCAGAGGGGTTCAAAAGACATGAAAAAGAATTACATACAATAATTGACGAAAAGAAAACTGCATAATGGAAACTAAAGCTTTTCAAAAGATATACACGAAAATAACCCAGATCACCAAAGCCACTTGTTCTCTCAATGCCGAAGGGGTTGGTTATGAAGAACTTGCATCTGTTAATGGTCGCCTGGCGCAGGTTGTGAAAATACAGGGAAAGAGTGTTACCCTGCAGGTATTTGCTGGTACAGAAGGTATTCCGTCAAATGCCGAAGTTACATTTTATGGAAGGCCTCCGTCGCTAAAGGTGAGTGATGATCTTGCAGGAAGGTTTTTCAACTCATTTGGCATGCCGATTGACGGCGGGCCTGAGGTTGAAGGGGAAGAACGGGAAATTGGTGGTCCTTCGGTTAACCCGGTACGCCGTAAACAGCCTTCGGAGCTTATTGCTACAGGTATTGCCGGTATTGACCTTAACAACACACTGGTTACGGGGCAGAAGATACCTTTCTTTGCCGATCCTGATCAGCCATTCAACCAGGTAATGGCCATGGTTGCCTTGCGTGCCAAGGCAGATAAGATTATCCTGGGCGGAATGGGGCTTACCAATGATGATTATCTCTATTTTAAAAATGTTTTTGATAATGCAGGTGCTCTTGACCGAATAATCAGTTTTGTCAATACCACTGAAGATCCTCCGGTTGAGCGTCTGCTTGTGCCGGATATGGCTCTGACAGCAGCTGAATATTTTGCTGTTGACAAGAACGAGAATGTTCTGGTACTATTGACAGATATGACATTGTTTGCAGATGCACTCAGTATTGTGTCAAATCGTATGGACCAGATTCCTTCAAAGGACAGTATGCCTGGATCTCTTTACAGTGATCTTGCAAAAATTTATGAGAAAGCTGTTCAGTTTCCCGAAGGAGGCTCAATTACCATCATTGCAGTAACTACCCTTTCCGGTGGTGATATAACCCACGCCATACCGGATAATACTGGATATATTACTGAGGGTCAGCTTTTCCTTCGCAGGGACACTGAAATCGGCAAGGTCGTTATCGATCCTTTCCGGAGCCTGTCAAGGCTCAAGCAGCTGGTTATCGGCACAAAAACACGTGAAGATCATCCCCAGGTTATGAATACTGCCGTACGGCTCTATGCGGACGCGGCCAATGCCCGTACAAAGCTTGAGAACGGATTTGATCTTACTGATTATGATGAGAGGACATTAAATTTTGCCAGGGAATATTCAGAAAAACTACTTGCAATTGACGTGAATATCGATACTGATACAATGATGGATACAGGGTGGGAGCTTTTTGCCACGCATTTTAAACCTGAAGAAGTTGGTATTCGTGAGGAGTTTGTTGAAAAATACTGGCCAAAATAAGAATCATCCTTTAGGTTGCAGACTTAGTCTGATCAGAGTTTTTTATATAAAACGTCAAATAGATGTCAATTAAATTTCAATATAACAAAACAGCATTACAGGAACTTAACAAGCAGCTTGCAGTAAGGGTGAGGGCTTTGCCCACAATCAAGAACAAGGAGACTGCCTTGCGAATGGAGGTAAAAAAGGCCAAAGATTATGCTGCACTGCTGGATAAGAAGCTGGAAGAAAATATAAAAACATATGAATACATGGCCAGGCTGTGGGCTGAATTCAATCCTGAACTAATAGCGATTAAAGATGTCAGGCTTTCTGTCAAGAAAATAGCGGGTGTTAATACACCTGTACTTGACGATATCGAATTTGAAATAAAAGAATTCAGTCTGATTAATGAGCCGGACTGGTATTTTGACGGGATTACAATTTTGAAAGAGCTTGCTAAATTAGGCATAGAACGTGATTTTTTCAATCGTAAGATGCATTTGCTTGATCATGCAAGAAAAAAGACCACTCAAAAGGTTAATCTTTATGAAAAAGTTCAGATACCAGGTTATGAAGAGGCCATTTTAAAGATCAAACGTTTCATTGAAGATGAGGAAAACCTTGAAAAATCTTCAATGAAAATAGTAAAAAATCGTCAACAGCAAGCGGAGGAATTAGCATGATTATACCAATGACCAAATATTCCCTGTTGATATATCATCGTGAATACGAGGATTTTCTTGACAAGTTACGTGAACTGGGTGTTGTTCATATAATGGAAAAGGAGACCGAAATAACCGAAGAGATCAGGGATAAATATCAGTATATTGACAGGATTGATAAAGCTATCCGATTCCTTAAAAAAAGGGAACAGGTGCCAGGATCACTTGCAGGTGAACTATCGGGCAGTGATGCATATGATGAGATCAACCGGTTGCAGAGTCAGCGGGAAGATAATCTAAACAGAATTAATAATCTCAGGAAAGCTATTAATGAGCTGGGTCCATGGGGAAACTTTTCTCCCGAGAAAATTGATATGCTAAGAAAGGAAGGTGTTAATCTTCGGTTTTTTGTTTCTCCCTCCCGGACATATGATCCTGACTGGAAGGAACAGTATACCATTGAAGAGATTAATATTCAGGGTGGACAGGTTTATTTTGTTGCCATTTCACATAATGGAGAGGAGATAGATATCCCTGCCGAAGAGGTAAAGCTTCCTTCCCGTTCCCTTGCCAGCCTTAAGGAAGAAAGAGCCGTGATTAACAGTAAGCTCGAAACCATCGAGAACAGGTTTGATGAGATAGCCCGAAATGACCTTCCTGCTCTTGATCTGTATAAAAATTCACTTTTGGAAGACCTTGAATATGAAAAGGTAATTCATAACACATCCCGGGAAGTGGAAGATCACCTTATGATTATAGAAGGGTGGGTGCCCCAGGGATCAATTGAAGAGCTAAATCAGTTTCTCAATAGTTCTGACGTGGCTTATATTACTTCAGAGCCAAAGGAGGGTGATAAGGTACCGGTTCTGCTTAAAAATAAAAGTTTTGCACAAAAGTTTGAAAAAATAGGTGAACTCTATTCTCTTCCCAATTACAGCGAGGTTGATATAACACCGTTTTTCGCTCCTTTTTATGCGTTGTTCTTCGGATTTTGTCTTGGGGATATAGGATACGGTATATTGCTTGCGGTTGGTGCAATTATAGCCAGATCTAAAGTACAAAAAGAGGTTAAACCAATTGCGGTACTGGTTTCTTATCTCGGACTTGCAACGATTTTTTTCGGACTCATAAGCGGAGTCTTCTTTGGTATAAACCTGTATCAGACCGATCTTCCAGGATATCAACAAATTTCTGCTATGCTTGCTGAACGGGATACGGATATAAACATGCTTTTGTTTTATCTTGCCCTGGTTCTGGGAGCCGTTCAGATAATTTTTGGCATGGTAATTAAATCAGTGAACGAAACCATACAAATGGGCTGGAAGTATGCAATAGGAACCTATGGATGGCTTACCCTTGTAGTCGGGAGCCTGCTGGTATACCTGGTAAGTGTTGCAACCGGCATTACCATGGAAACCCTGAGACCGGTTCTTTACCTGGTCCTTATTGTAAGTGGTGTTATGATACTTTTTCTTAACAATCTTAATAGAAACGTATTTACCAATTTCGGTCTGGGATTATGGAACAGTTATAACATGGCAACAGGTTTGTTAGGTGATTTGCTCTCCTATATACGTTTGTTTGCTCTTGGAATATCAAGTGCCATACTGGGACTTGTATTTAACACTATGGCTGTTGCTATGAGCGGAAGCATTCCCGTTCTCAGCGTCATTATTATGATCATAATTCTTGTATTGGGTCACAGCATAAACCTTTTTATGTCAGGCCTTGGTTCATTTGTTCACCCGTTGCGGTTAACCTTTGTTGAGTTTTACAAAAATGCCGGATTTGCAGGTGGGGGAAGAAGATACGATCCTTTCAGAAAAATTAATTAGATATTTAAATTAAATTACTTAACTTAATCTTTAAATTATTATGGAACCGATTATTTTAGCTTATATTGGCATTGGATTAATGATAGGACTGGCAGGTACCGGCAGTGCCATTGGTGTATCTATGGGGGGGAGTGCTTCCATTGGTGCATTAAAAAAGAATGAGGATGCTTTCGGTCTTTATATGGTGCTTAGTGCTTTGCCCGGGACCCAGGGGCTTTATGGCTTCATGGGGTATTTTGTATTAACCGGCTATACTGGTTATCTTCCTGAAGACATCACCTTTTATTCTGCTGCAACTATTTTTGGAGCCGGACTGGCACTGGGTATAGTAGGATTGCTTTCAGGGATAAGACAGGGCCAGGTTTGTGCAAACGGTATCGCAGCCATCGGATCAGGTTATAACGTATTTGGCAACACCCTGATTCTTGGGGTATTTCCTGAACTATATGCCATTATTGCTTTTGCTGCTACCTTCCTGTTAAGCGCAGCTGTTTAAAAATTTATGCTGAACTTATGCATAACCCGTTGATCAATTTTCGATCAGCGGGTTTTTTATTTGTTACGTATTTTAACTTTTTTGTCCTTTGAAATCCTGGAAAATAACTTTATATTGCATAATAATTGATGTTTTCTTTAAAATAATCAGTTTCTAATCGTATGGTCCCAAATTTATCGTCTTACACAGTAGTGGTAATTATTGCTTTAATGCTGTTTTGTGCATACGGGTGTGAGGAAGATGATGAACTGGTTGCAATCAGATCCATTGAAACAATAGAACCATATGTATCTGGTGAAGCTGTTATAAGTGGTGGCATAATAAAGGCAAACAGGGATATCAGCCTTGTCCGGTACGGTGTATGCCTCAATACCGAAAGCAATCCTACTGTTGAAGATACTGTGATTGTTGGAGAGAACCTCCGTAAATCACCCGACGGTGGTGGTTATTTTATAGAGTTTGAAAGTGTGATGGTTCTCTCTCCCGGAACTCAATACTACATCAGAGCTTTCATCGAGACCCGGTCGGGCCTTGCCTACGGCAATGAAACAGATTTTATATTTAATTAGCAGTTTTCTCCTTACCCGGGCTTTATTCGGATTTTCCATTCTTTTACTATATAGTATTTAAAATGTAACATGATATCAATATGTATACCTGTTTATAACTTTAAAGTCGGGAAACTGGTTAATGCATTGAATCAGCAGGGCAAAGATGCCGGAGTTCCATTTGAGATTATAATTATAGATGATTGTTCATCCCCGAAGTTCAGGAAGTCTAATAAAACCTCTTGCAGTAAATACACTTATATACTTCTCGATGAGAATATTGGCCGTTCAAGAATAAGGAACCTTTTTCTAAAGTATGCAAAATTCACCAACCTGTTATTTCTTGATTGTGATTCCGTTATTATATCAAACATGTTCCTGCATAAATATATTGAGGAGATCCATACCCCTGGGTTCAAAGTTGTTTGTGGAGGGTTGGTATGTTACAGGAATGAGCCACCAAGGAAATTCAGGTTAAGATGGAAATATGGTAGTATAAGGGAAAGCTGTAAGCATACCATTCGAAATCAGGATCCTTTTCAGTACTTTAAAACCAGTAATTTTTTAATTGAGGTGGAAATACTCCGGAAAATAAAATTCGATGAACGAATTGCCGGATACGGGCATGAAGACACTCTTTTTGCTTATAAATTAATGAAAAATGAAATCAGGGTGAAGCATATTGAAAACCCTGTGCTGCATGCCTGTAAAGAGACCAATTCTGAATTTCTTGAAAAGACGGAAAATAGTATTTTTAATTTAGTTGAAATTCTCAATTATGTTGATTATGATAAGGAATTTATTAATCATGTGAAAATATTAAAAGTTTCAAACCAGTTAAGCAGGATGTATCTGAATATCTTTGTGAAGATTTCTTTTATCATATTTAAACCTGCATTAAAGTTCTTGCTGAGAAAGGGTTTTGGCGGCCTTAGAGCTTTGGATTTTTATAAACTCGGACTTTTAAAAAAAATAACCCCCCGGTGATATGCCGGGGGGCTCTGTACTTTCCCTCAGAGGGTCCGCAGGGATGCTTAGTGCCTGAATAAGGCACTGATTATTCTATAACAATAATAGTTGCGGGATCATGAATCTGAAGTGTAAATGATTCGGTAAAAAACAGACGCACTTCCTTTTCATTATGTGATTCATAACCAATGGAAATATCCTGCCCCAGGACCAGGTTAAGTTCCGACGCATTAGCAGGGGCAAGGAAAGCCTCCTTAATAAAATTGCTCAATATTACCGGTCCGCCCAGTAATTTTTCCAGTTGTGTCTTCAGGGGATAACCTTCAAAATGTGATGAGATTCTTTGCCATTTCTCCGGACTTACAATCAGTGCATATGGCCCTCCTATTGAAGAGTTTACTAATCGGGTGATACCCTGGGAAACTGTTGATAATAAGTCTTTTATTTGATCAGGGAAGACCAGTTTTCCCTCAGTATTGCATTCTTTCAGACCTTTGATGGATGCATTTTTTAATCCGTAATAAATAGTTTTCTCCTCAAATTCAGCAAATTTGATTGCAGCCTGTTCCATGGAGTCCAGGTCTATATCCTTTGCGCCCCTGGTCAGGTTATCAAGCTCCCATAGATTCAGTTGAAATCTTATTCGTGGTTCAACCAGTGGCTGCACCCTGTTAATCCCGTATATCACCCCGTCATTACTCTGACTGCCGGGTATGTCGAGTCTGCCGACAGTCACAGCTCCATAATCCCAGCCCCTGGGGCCAACAACCTCAATGAATTTCCTTGCTGATAGGTGTGCACTTAAAAAGCGCTTTGCTTCTGATTTTATTTCCTGCCATGCTTCTTCCGAAACAGGGGCAAGAGATTGTTTTAAAATGTCCATATTTTTTTATTTTGTTTTTCCGATTCCCAGACTGGAAAGATCGTTTACATCTTCTTCGTCTTTAAATAATTGCTCTCTTAATTCTTCATCCCATACCGGCATATTTTTTCTAAGCCACTCAATTGTCATACAGGCATGTTCAATCTCCTCATCCCTGTTATGTTCCAGAATTTTTTTGAGATCTTTGTTCTTTGTAGTTACCACTCTCTGGTGGTACCAGTCCACCGCTTCAACCTCTTCTTTCAAACTCTTGAGTGCCCGGGAAAAGTCTCTCGCCTCAGGACTAAGTTCTTCAACCGGTTCATGATATTCAGACATGCTTTTTAATTTTTAAAATTAAACACTAAATTGATAATAGTTATAAAATTAGTGAGAATTTAAGTTAATACCAAACAATCACCGGCCTGAATCATATTAACTTTACAGGCTCTGTAATACTTCCTGACTGGATTATTTATTACTCTATGATAAAACTGTAGGTCGGTTTGGCAAAAAATAGTTACTTTTATGGTTATTTAAAAAAGTGAAAAATCTTTTTTTGTTAGCGTTTATCTTATTGATTTTCAAAGATGCAAGTAAAACTGCCTGCCTATTTTAAATTCGTTATAATTCTGCTTGGGATCGTGCTTGTTTTTATGATCATGCAGGCGGCTCAAGCCATACTTGCCCCTTTAGTAGTTTCAGGATTCCTGGCAATTTTAGTGAGCCCTTTTACATCATGGCAGGAAAAAAAGGGTATGCCCCGGATTCTTGCAATTCTCATTAGTCTTATTGCACTTGCTGCTTTTATCGCGGGAGCCATATACTTTTTTTACAACCAGATGCTGGGTTTTGCTCCTGAGCTGACCGCCATTGAGGGAAGGATTAACGACCTTATTGAATCAATAAACATTTTTCTTGCTCAAAATATTGAAGGTGTTGTACCAATCTCCATGGACAATATCAGGGAAACAATTTTCCAGCAGGTTTATGCTAACATGGATCAGCTCACCAGGGGGATAATTGCTACTGCCGGAACTCTCACCATGGTCTTCATTATGCCTGTTTATATTTTCCTTTTCCTTTATTTCCGGGATTTTCTTGCAGAGTTTTTAAAGCGTGCCTTTTCTGAAAAATACAGTGATAAAGTTGCCAAGGTATTGAATAAAGTTAAGTTTGTTGTTCAAAATTATATAGTGGGAATGTTTATTGTTATTTGCATACTGGCAGTTCTCAACAGTATTGCCCTTTATAGTCTTGGAATAAAACATGCTCTGTTGTTTGCCGTTTTTGCAGCCTTTTTGAACGTAATACCTTTCCTTGGCCCTTTTATAGGGGCTACCCTGCCAATTATGTATGCTTTGCTTGTAAAGGATTCCCTATGGTATCCCTTTGGGGTCTTTCTGTCTTTTTATGTTATACAGCTCATGGAAAGCAATATTTTCACCCCGGGCATTGTTGGGGGAAAAGTATCAATGAATCCCCTGATGACTATCATAACCCTTATTGTTGGGTACTTTGTCTGGGGCATTATAGGTATGATCCTGTTTATTCCCGGCATGGCAATATTAAAGGTTATATTTGATGAAATTGAAGGAATGGAACCATATGGATTCCTGCTTGGTAAAATCAGGCATGAATCAGAAGATCCTCCCCCGGGTCAAAGGCAGGAACCCAGACTCTTATCAGAAATAAAAAAACGCATGAAGTTTTAGTGAGTAATAAATATAATATGAACCATTTGTGATGAATTGTTCATGTTTTGATGGTATTGATTTGTGTATAACAGTATTATATGAGCAGAGTAAAGAGTTTGGCTGTATATTGTGGTTCCAGTTCAGGGAGTAACGGTTTATTCCGGCAGCAGGCTGTTACTGTTGGGAAGACTCTTGCAGAAAGAGGTATTCGCCTGGTTTACGGAGGTGCAAAAGTCGGACTTATGGGAGCCGTTGCAGATGGCGCTTTAAGCATGGGAGGAAAAGTTACAGGTGTTTTTCCTGATTTTCTTCAAAGCCTTGAGATTGCTCATGAGGGACTTTCAGAGCTTATTATTGTCGGGAGTATGCATGAGAGAAAAACCAGAATGAGCGATTTATGCGACGGCGTCATTGCATTGCCGGGTGGATTCGGAACACTGGAAGAGTTGTTTGAAATGCTTACCTGGGCTCAGCTTGGCTTGCACAAAAAGCCTGTAGCCATTTTAAATACTGCCGGTTATTATGATGGTCTTATCGAATTGTTAGATAATATGGTCAGTATTGGCTTTTTAAAAGAGATCAACCGGAAAATGCTGCTGGTCGATAAGAACGTGGATGTTCTTATTGATAGGATTCTTGCCTACCAGGCTCCGGATGTTGCGAAATGGATTTCCAAAGATAAATTATAAAATATTATAACGGAACAATGATAAAATATTTCAGAGAGTCAATGCGACGAAAAATTGCCCGGCATTTTACCAGGGAATATGATTTAACTATCAGGAAATTGATGATGGAAAAGGATGGATCAATTGAATTTGCAGAGTGGAATAACCCCCTGGCACCGGAAGTTGATATAAGACAGGAAACTGTTGATTTTTTCAGAAAGTTTATAAAGGAAGGTGATCTGGTCATTGATATTGGAACAAATATTGGCGATACAACAGTGCCTATGGGAATAGCAGCCGGAGCTGCCGGAATGACCCTGGGATTTGATCCTAACCCGGTAGTTTTTAAAATAGTGGTAAAAAATTCTTCCCTGAATAAAGATAAGACCAATATTGTTCCTTATCGTTATGCAGTTACTGCTGAAGAAGAAGAATTTTATTTTGTCTCCTCAGAAGCCTCCTTTGCAAATGGTGGTATTTCCAAAACACGCAAAAGCAGGCATGGCCGTTTTATTTATCCCGAAAAAGTTAAAGGTGTTAATCTGATGGATTTTTTAATCGATAAATATGACTCATGGCTTTCAAAATTGAGTTTTATAAAGATTGATACTGAAGGCTATGATAAAGAGATAATTAAATCTATATCAAAACTGGTGGATAAATATAAACCTGTATTGGTTGCTGAGAGTTTCGGGAAGAGCTCAAATGAAGAAAAACTGGAATTGTATGATTTAATCAAAGAACATGGATATAAGATATATTATTTTTCTGACTTTGATAGTAATGCCGAAATATTTGAATTAAAAGAGAGGGAGGATATCATCAAATGGGAGAAGACAATTAATATTTATTCGATACCGGAATAAGCAATAGTTTTTTGTGAGAACCGGCACAATGCAAATCTGCCTGAGAAAAATAATAATTTGTTTCCGGTAAAATATAATCACCCGGATATTAGCTTTACTATTTGGAGCACGACATGATTAATATTTCAGATAATAAGGATTTATCTCACCTAAAGAAAAGCCTGAAGGGAGATTTTTATACAGATAACATTTACAGGCTCATACATTCTACAGATGCTTCTGTTTACAGGGAAGTGCCAATTGCCGTATGCAGGCCCGGGGATGAATCTGATATTATCAGGATTGTGAAATTCGCTTCAAAAAATGGAATTTCCGTAATTCCCCGTGCAGCGGGCACATCCCTTGCCGGGCAGGTTGTCGGAAATGGTATTGTGGTTGATGTTTCAAAGTATATGAACCGCATACTTGAGTTTAACCAAAAAGAGAGATGGATACGGGTTCAGCCGGGTGTAGTTCTTGATGAACTGAATGAATATATTAAACCATACGGATTGTTTTTTGGTCCCGAAACCTCTACTTCCAACCGTTGTATGATTGGCGGCATGCTTGGCAATAATTCCTGCGGGGCCCATTCTCTTATTTACGGCAGTACCCGTGAGCACACCCTTGAGGTAAATGCAGTTCTCTCTGACGGCAGCAGGGCTACCTTCGGTATTCTCACGAAACATCAGTTCCTTGAAAAATGTAAAGGAGAAGCTCTTGAAAATAAAATTTATCATCATCTGTATGAAACTCTTTCTAAACCTGATGTAAGTGAAGAGATTCGCAATGAATTTCCTGATCCGCAGGTGACAAGGAGAAATACCGGGTATGCCGTTGACCTGCTTTTAAATTCTGAACCTTTCAATGAAGGTGGTGAAAACTTTAATTTTTGTAAAATTATAGCTGGCTCAGAAGGAACCCTGGCTTTTGCTACTGGAATAAAACTTAATCTGGTTCCACTTCCCCCGCCTGAGAAAGCGTTGGTATGCGTCCACTTTACAACCAAAAAGGAGGCTTTAAGTGCCACTTCCGTTGCCCTTGAATTCAACCCGGGTGCTGTGGAGATGATGGATCATATAATATTGGAACTGACAAAGGCCAATATTGAACAGAAAAAGAACCGTTTCTTCATCAAAGGCGATCCGGCCGCCATACTAATTATTGAATTTGCAAGGGATACAAAAAATGAGATCCTTGAACTTGCTTCTGCACTCGAAGCAAAGATGAGAGAGACCGGTTTCGGTTATCATTATCCGGTAATTTGTGGTGATGATATAACAAGGGTGTGGAACCTGAGAAAGGCGGGACTTGGAGTACTTGCCGGCATGAGGGGAGATACTAAATCAGTTTCTCTTATTGAAGATACTTCGGTCACTGTAAAGGTGCTGCCTGAATATATTAGTGAGGTGCAAAGTGTCCTTGATAAATATGGTAAAGAGGTTGTATATCATGCCCACGTCGGATCAGGAGAACTGCATATGCGTCCTTTGCTCAATCTCAGGGACCCTGTTGATGTTGAGCTTTTTTATAAAATTGGAAGGGATGTGGCCTGCATAGTTAAGAAATACAGGGGTTCCCTTAGCGGGGAACACGGAGATGGCCGGCTTCGCGGGGAGTTTATTTCTATTGTTCTGGGAGAAAAGAATTATCAGCTTTTGCGTGAAATTAAAGGTGTCTGGGATCCGGCCGGTGTTTTTAATCCGGGAAAGATCATTGATACACCCGTGATGAATACTTCATTGAGGTATGTTCCCGGTCGTCCTGTAAGGGAGATAGATACCGTTTTTGATTTTTCAGCCTGGGGTGGGATTATAAGGTTTGCAGAACAATGTAATGGTTCCGGGGACTGCCGTAAGTCACAGATAATCGGAGGGACCATGTGTCCCAGTTTTATGGCTACCCGGGATGAACATACTACTACCAGGGCAAGGGCTAATCTGCTCAGAGAGTTTCTTTCCAATTCTGAAAAGCGGGATCCTTTTAACCACAAGGAACTCTATTATATATTAGACCTTTGTCTGTCTTGCAAGGGATGTAAATCTGAATGCCCCTCGAACGTCGATATGGCCAAGCTTAAAGCCGAGTTCCTTCAGCATTGGTATGATGCCAACGGGATACCCCTGCGCGTTAGTATGGTTGCTCATATCACCACAATATACCGTATCGGCTCTATTGCTCCCGGTTTGTTCAATATGATTGTAAAAAACCGGGTACTATCGGGTATTTTAAAATCACTCAATGGATTTGCAGCTCAAAGAAGCATTCCCCTCTTATACAAGACCACACTAAGACGCTGGGCACACAGTCATGTCAGCGAACTAACCAATTCCCGTTCAGTAAAAGGAAAGGTTTATCTTTTTGCTGATGAGTTCTCTGAGTACAGTGACGCAGCAACCGGAATTAAGGCAATACAGCTGCTAACCCGTTTGGGATACCGTGTGGAGATGATAAACCATGATGTTAGCGGAAGAACCTTTATTTCAAAAGGCTTACTGCGAAAGGCACAGAAAATTGCTCGTAAAAATATTGAGCTCATAAGCGGGAAAATGGAAGAAGGCTCACTCCTGATTGGAATTGAACCCTCTGCAATACTTAGTTTTCGTGATGAATATCCTGACCTGGTTAGTGAAGATTTGCTGCCTGCAGCCAAAAGCCTTGCAGAATCAGCTCTGATGATAGATGAATTTATTGCAAGGGAAGCTGAGGCTGGCAATATTATGCCAGAACAATTCACCCCCGATAAAAAAGAGATTCTTCTTCATGGTCATTGTCAGCAAAAGGCGGTGGCTTCAACCGCATCTACCATAACAATGCTTTCTATTCCCCGAAATTTCAGGGTCCGCGAAATTAAGTCAGGTTGCTGCGGAATGGCGGGTTCTTTTGGATACGAAAAGGAGCATTATGATCTTTCCATGCAGATAGGAGAACTTATATTATTTCCTGAGGTGAGAAATGCTCCTGTCACCACATTGATAACCGCACCAGGTACCAGCTGCAGGCATCATATTCTTGATGGTACAGGTATACATGCAGTACATCCTGTTGAATTGCTGTTTGATGCATTGATTTGAAGAAACTGGTGTTAACCATCAGTTGAATTAATTTTGAGTTTTTTTATCATTCCAATAAGAGTCTTCAAAAATATTTGAAAAAAGCAAAAAAAGTTATTACTTTTGCAGCCTGTTAATTAAATCATTTAATAAATTACAACCTATGTTAAACCAGTATGAAACCGTTTTCATTATAACTCCCGTTTTGTCTGAAGCCCAGATGAAGGAAGCGGTTGAAAAGTTCAGAAAAATTATTACTGACAACGGAGGGGAGATAGTCCATCACCTGGACTGGGGATTAAGGAAATTAGCTTATCCCATCACCAATAAATCACAGGGTTTTTATAATCACTTTGAATTCAAGGCTCCCGGTGAACTTATAGGAAAACTTGAAATCGAGTACCGGCGTGATGAACGTATTCTGAGGTTTCTCACTTTCCGCATGGACAAATACGCTATTGAATATAGTGAAAAAAGACGTTCGAATGCTAACAAAGAAGTAAAAAAGGAGGAATAAAGTCATGGCACAAAACCAGTCAGAAATTAGATATCTCACTCCCCCTACGGTAGAGATCAAAAAGAAAAAGTATTGCCGGTTCAAGAAGAATAAAATCAAATACATTGATTATAAGGATCCCGAGTTCCTGAAAAAATTTCTTAATGAGCAGGGAAAAATTCTTCCCCGAAGAATTACCGGGACGTCTCTTAAATATCAAAGAAAAGTATCAACAGCAGTTAAACGCGCCCGGCATCTGGCTCTGTTACCCTATGTTACGGATATGTTAAAATAATTAATTGGAGGAAATAAAAATGGATGTTATTTTAAAGCAGGATTTACCTAACCTGGGTCATATAGATGATGTTGTGACGGTAAAGGACGGATACGGCAGAAATTATTTGATTCCGCAGGGAATGGCAATCCTTGCCACACCATCTGCCAGGAAAATGCATGCTGAAAATCAGAAACAAAGGGCTCATAAGGAAGAAAAAATCAGAGAAGAAGCCGCGGCATTACAGGCTAAAATGGAAGGCACCAAACTTACTATAGGGGCTAAAACAAGTTCCACTGGTAAGATATTCGGATCAGTCAACACCATTCAGATAGCTGAATCGCTTAACAAACTTGGTTTCGAGGTAGATAGAAAGCAGATATCAATTAAGGAAGATATTATTAAGGAGGTTGGAGTTTATACGGCAACTGTTAAACTTCATAAGGATGTTAAAGTTGATATTGAATTTGAGATTGTTTCAGAATAGATCAGAAATTTTTTGCTAATTTTTTTAAGGTCTTTTTCTTCTGAAAAAGACCTTAATTTGTTTATATAGCAGATAAATATTTGCCCGTTAATGCTTGCAAATGCTATAATTAAACCGTATTTGTAAATACCAACTACCGGACAGCTATGGACTCTATTTCCACAAGTACTCCCAACGGCAGTTCAACGACTGCATAAGCAGCTCTTGCCGGAGGATTTTGCGGGTAAAAACCGGAATATACTTCATTCATTGCCTGAAAATTCTCCATGCTGGTAAGCAGGCAGGTTGATTTCACAACCTTAGATAGGTCATATCCTGCCTCCTTTAATATGGCTTCGGTGTTTTTCATTACCTGTTTTGTCTGCTCCCTGATTCCTCCTTCCACAATTTTATTGGTTAACGGATCGACCGGTATTTGTCCGGAAATATACAAAGTGCCGTTGATTTCAACAGCCTGGGAATAGGGACCGATGGCTTTTGGAGCGCCGGGAGTCTGAATAATTTGCTTCATTTGAAGTATAATTAATTTAACGGAAGAAATTGTCATACCAGCTCCTCCTGGTATTATATTTAAGATCCTTAAGAATCGATGATTTAACCTGTATGGTAAAGTTCCAGCTTTTTCTTGATCCAAAAGGCACAACACCAAAACGCATTTCCCAGCAATGTAAGTCCCTGTGAATATTGATATTGGTCATTGTGAAGTCTCTTGCCCGGAAATCATACCCTGAACTAAACTGGATCTTCCACCGGGGGGTTAAACTCAAATCACCCGAAAAATTGAGGGTTTGGTTTATCATACCTTCATTTCTTGGCTTTGTGTAATTTATATTATACCGTAAATTAAGATTCCATGGCACATTAAAATCAACATATTCCCCATAATAATGGGCAGTGGCATCTATGTCGTCAAGATGGGAGAAAATGTCTTCTTCCTGGCCCGGGGTTATATCTTCATTTAGTTCCATCATTGATCTGTCATCTTGAAGTCCGGATTGAGGATGGCTCATTGGTTGCTGAGCTGCGGCTGACCGTAATGACATTGTCATACTTGCACCGGCCCTGGTAATCCTTGCCGGTGACCTGTTGACGCTCCACTCTGACGCGTTGTACCTTCTAAAGTTCTCGTCAAGAGCGTAAGGATCCATCGTGGCATTGAAATTTATTCTTATCTGATTGTTTAAAAGGCTTGTATTACCAGCCACATTTATGGCTGACCAGTTAAGTGAATCGGCATATATATCATACCTGGTGGAAAAATTTAACCGGTCAAGAATTTTTACTTTTCTTGATTCTGAAATGGTGTCACGTGTATTCCTGACCTTCATTTCGATATTGTTGGCCAGACTAAAATTTATTGAACCAGCCCTTCCTCTTATCGAAGGTGTTCCGTACATACCATTTTCAAAAATTGAATAGGTTGTTTCATTACCAAGTGTGTCGCGTTGTACCGTTCTGTAATAATCCGGTACAAGGCCCTGCATGTCAGGGGTAAAGCTAAAACTTGCCGAAGGGGTCATAACGTGTCTAACCGCCTCAACTTTTGAATCGCGAAAATTAAACATTCCGTATATATTCTGACTGAAGCCTGTAGAAAAGTTAGGATTTACGGAGTGCCCGTATACCACCCCGGGAATGGTATCAGTAACAAGGGCTGGTCCGGTATTTCCTGTTCCCGGGTCATAGTAATCTTCAACCCATCTTTTTTCTACTGAACTTGTATACATCACACCTGAATAGGTAAGTCCCGGGGTTATATTAATCAAATTGAGGAACCTGAAGTTTGCACTTAAGGGAATGTCGTGCGAGAAACCACTTTGCATATCTCCCAGGGTTTCTCTTTTGAAAAGAAGAGTATCATAGGTGCTTAACCTGTTATCCAGCTTTGATGAATAACCTACCTGAACATTATCATACCATCGGGGGTCTCCTATTCTGTCAGGATTCCTGAAAGGATATTGCCTTGCCATATTAAAATTTACAGATGGCAATCTAAGATTTACCGATTGATTTGAAAAGTTTTGATTTGCACTTACATTGCTGGTAAGCGAAAAGGGAGAGTCAGGCCAGCGATGACTGAAAGAAACACTTGATTGAGCAGTGTTCTGTGCATATCTGTCGGGATCATAAGTGTTGAATCTGTTAAATGAGCTGGAGCCAAAATTGACACTTGCTGAAAAATTGCTGTTGGGCGATGCTTTGGCATCCTGACGGTGCTGCCATGCAATATTATAGGATGTGTTTTCACTATAGTTAGCAAGTCCGCGTTCACCTGTCACATTATGAGAATATGAATAACTGAAACTACCATTAAACCTGTACCGCATCCTGTAATTTGAACTGGCCCTTGCAGACCATGAACCTAAGCTGTAAATATCTCCCATTAACCTCAGGTCCATGTAATCGTTAAGATGCAAATAGTAGCCTCCGTCGCGCAGGTAAAACCCCCTGCTAACTTCTTCACCGTATGTTGGAAAGAGAACACCCGAGGTCCGCCCCGGCTTGTTGGGGAAGAAACCAAACGGAACAGCCAGGGGTAGCGGTATATCTTCAATTACAAGATATGCCGGGCCTGAAACTACTTTGTCGCCCGGAATTACTTTTGCTCTTGTAAGTGCTATATAGAAGTGCGGATGCTCATGATCACAGGAAGTATATTTACCATCATGTATATGGAGATGGTCGTTTGGGTGCTTTTTAGTAGTTTGGCCGTGAAGAAACCCGCCCTCCTGCTCGGTAACTATGCCGGAAATTATTCCTCTTTCAGTTTCAAAATTATACCTCATGGTCTCCGCCTCAAATGTTTCTGAACCTTCTGTCATTACGGGCCGGCCACTTACATTTCCCAGACTGTCAGCTATACCGCTGGCAAATACTTCTTTTTTAGCCAGATCTATTTCTATATAATCGGCCCTGAGGTCAATGTCATTATATTTTACATATGCTTCTCCCCAAAGAAATATTTTTTCTTCACTAACAGAGATATCCATTGAATCTGTCGCATTATAATCAACCTTTGAGCTTAAAAAGCTGCTTTCTCTTCTTTGGTCTGATTGCTGCCCCTGCTGAATATCCATTTGCTGTTCTTCCGGCAGTTGCAAGTCCGGCAAAGTATCCATTTGCTTTTCTTCCGGCAGTTGCAAGTCCGGTAAGGTATCCATTTGCTTTTCTTCCGGCAGTTGCAAGTCCGGTAAGGTATCCCTTTGTTGTTCCTGGGGTTGTTGCAAACCCTGCAAAGCACCTGGCTGATGATGGTTTGGTTGTGTATAATGCTGATTTTCCGGTATT
>SLPB01000119.1 GCA_007132225.1 Bacteroidales bacterium
GAATAATGTGTGTCGCCTGCACCTTCAGGGGCCCGGTATCCCCATTTGACAATAACCTGCGAGTGGACACCTTTCAGACTGTAATTCATTTCACCGTTTGAGTAGATCTGAGCTACAGTGTCATCTTCAATATATTCATTCAGATAGTCTGGAAAATCAGTATGCCCGGTGATACTTTCAAACTGGCTCCGGGTAAGTGGAGTTGGCCACCTGCTCGCTGATATCATATCAATGTCCCTCTCGTAGTCAATTATCTCCCCGGGGAAACAGGCCCACTGAACAAGATCAACCAGATGAGTTGACACATCTACAATGCCATCTCCCTGCTGGTTAACATCAAAAAACCATGGCGGACGCTCTAGTATCTTTCCGGATACATATTTAAAAAAATAATGAACACTTTCCTTTATAACGGCAGGGTTTTCCGTGGTGCCCTTTTCTACTGTGCCAAAAACCCCAGGCAGCTGCATAAGCTCTTTTTGAAGGATGCTGGTAATTTCGTACCTTTCGGTCATAATATCATATAAAAGAACATTATTCTCTTCGGCAGATTCAAAGGCCCTCTTCAGAAGTTCAAAATTTTCCATGTTTATAGCCATGGGCTTATCTGAAAAAACGTTCAGTCCCTCATCAACCGCTCTTTTAATATAGGAGGTCTTGCGACGATTGTTTCCTGCAAGCACCACTACATTACCTTTTTTCTCTTCAAGCATCCTGTCCAGGTAATCATTACCCGTATAGACCACCTGGTTCCAGGAGGTGGGGTTATCACCTCGTGTGTTATAACTCTCAATCATTGACAGATGAGAATTCACTTCAGGCCCTTCAGGAGCATATACATGCACCGTTGAATGAACCTGATCATACATCTCCTTTTGAACAAGATAAGCGTGAAAATGTCCCGGAGCAAGGGTAATAAGCTCAACCTCATCGGGTTGCCCTGCAAACTGAGATATGTCATTTTCTTTACAGGAATTCATCAGCGACAATATAATTACCATATAAAAGCTTAAAAAAAATAATCGTTTCATGATATAAAGGTTAAATGATAAGGTTACTTTTATTAAAGAGGAAACAAAGCATTAAATATACAACAATATACAGAATCATCTTATGAAAATCAATAACAATCTAATCTACGCTTACAAACTCCACCAATGGCATTTTAGCAAAACTATTCCAGTATCTCTCAGCTGTTTCCGCATCCATATGGCCATCAAAAACTATCATCCTGTATTTTAGAGAATAATTCCGATTTGCTTCAATTTTCCAGTCCTCGTACCTTATGGGAGTAAATTCAAAAAACATGTCTCCACGTCCTCTGTTAGAGGTTAAGGGCCACACGCGCATGGGCTCAGGGTGCATCCGGTTAGAGGGGTGACTTAAAAAAAGTATTCCCGATCTCCCCTCATCAGTGCTGGTTTCGCCTTCCACGATAGTCCATCGGGCTGAAGTACCGTCTGCATTATTCCTGTCTATATTTTCAGAAGTTAAAACTGTACAGTTGTCTTTATGCCACTTTTCAGTGGCACGGTATCCCAATCCGCCACCGTATCTGTATGCATCGAGCATAATTCCATTTTCCAGGGGACTGGTAAGAGAGGTAGTGTAATCAATCACCCAATATTTATCTTGAGTATTCCAGACTCTTACATCCAGAATCTCGTTCATGGCAATACTACCTTCGCCAGGCGCGCCAAAATCAATATGTTGCTGAAGGGCCTGGAACCCGGAAAAAATATGCCCTTCAACCTTTGATAAAAAACCTGCAAATTTTACTGTTCCCTCTCCCTTCCTTAGATTCCAGAAATCTACTTCACGGCCATCAATATGTGTTTTGGTCCACGGTCCCCATATACCATAATGATGGTAATGATCAGGCGGCTGTATCCGGGTCAGCTCTGCGCCACCGGGCGACCACAAGGGGTGTATATAGCCTGAGCGTTTGTACAGGGAGCTGACTCCTTCCGGAGGATATTTCATCCCAAAACGGTAACTCAATATCGGCTGATCTTCAGAAACAAGTTGCAGATCTTTGTGTTTTTCAACAATTTTAACTTTGGCCGTCAAGTCAGTATACCCGGCCGGCTTTTCACTTTTCAGGACAAACTCCCTGGTAGTATTTGCACGCGTCAAACCTTCAAGTAAAAACCATAACCTTGCCGCATGTCCGTGTTCGAGCTGGCAGGGTACAGGCTTCAAGCCCTGAGCCGTTATTTCGTAAAGGACCAGATCTCCATGATCAGTATTGTAATTAATTCCATCCAACGAAACGGAAACCGGAGCATCAATCCCTTCTTTTTCTATATGGACTGAGAATTTCGCCAAATCCTGTGCTGCAAGATGACCTGTCAGAACCAGCAAGCTTATGATTAACATCTTCAACTTCATAATATTGATTTATATTGATTATATTGATCTTAACTTCATTCGAAAACAATCAGCCGTAATATAAGAATTCATTTCAATATATTCCTATTTAAATGCCACCCTGGCAAGTTCCAAAACTTCTGTATTAATAAATATGTCAGGTTCCTTTATGCAGATTTTGTGGAAATTGTGCTGACCTCTTACATCCTTATTTCTAATGACGGACAACATAAATTGGATTTGTCCATGCTGACCGACGGTGACCAATCCCTCCACCCCCAATATACCTCCATTTTGAATCCTCGCGGGTTACGCGACCGCGAACATATACTTCATCTCCCTGAATTGTATAAGTAGCGGTAAGAGTGTTGCCTTTATGGTGAACTACCTCACCTTTGGAGATAAATTCTATCAGGGCAGGCTGGTCTGCTGTAATGGTAAATTGGTTGTTTTCTACCTCAATATGCATATTTGGGCCCTGTGATGCATAAAAGTTCCCCGCAAACAGACTTTCCATCACATCCTCTAGTGTCAGGTCTTCTCTTGTTTCTGCGTTTGTATATACAACGGTCCATCCTTCAAACGGTGTTGTCCCATGTGAATCGTCACTGGCTATTCCATTCAGACGGTGGCCCTGTGACAGAAGGTAATCCCATTTCTCTTCGGCATTCCTGTACCCTGTCCGTTCTGAAAAATCATATCCCCGGTTCCCTATCTCAAGAGCATGAGGGGGATGGGAGACAGAAGGGATTCCTTTTTCCTTATTGCCAAAAAGAATATCAAGTTCATCGTAGGTAAATCCTGCCGAAGTCCATAACTGGGTTCCTTTATGTTCACCCTCAGTAACAAGTCGTGAGTTAGGGTGAGCAAGCACCAGGAAACAGCCATCCTGTGAAAGCATTCTTAAAGGTTCTTCCACGCCATGTCCCTTACCCTTGGGATGTGCAACGTGCTCATATTTATATGGCTGGTAGGATAGCTTCTTATGATCGGCACCATAATCAACTTCCCGGCCATCAGCCTTTATTACAGTCAGCATATCCATGTTAATCCGTCCGAACCACCGGCGTTCAGTATCACCCTTCCGTTCATATACAATTTTCAATGAATGCATTTTGTTTTCAAGGTCTTCCAGTGCAAAAACCTGCTGGTTACATATTTCAGCGGATGAATAAAGGTTGGTTTCTCCCACTTTCTTTTCGTTAAGATAAACACCAGCTATACCACCGTCAGGTTCTTTACATGCAAACCATCTGAATCCAACACCCGAAAAGTCAATCTCTACAGACGCAGGCAGGCCTGAACGATTTGTCTCATGAGAATAGTCTGATTGATAGAGCAACCCGCTTCGAGTGAAGGGATGTTGATATTTTGCCCAGTTTATTTCATTTGTTTGTTCAGTAGATGCATTAATAACAAGTACTTCTCCAAAGATACCGCCATGATATACCCAATCATCCCGCCAATCATCTCTTTCCCGATATCCTATGATTGTTTCGTTCCCGGGAATCCATAGAATTCCTTCTACTCCCCATGGTGCTTCATTTTCCTCCACAAGCCCGGAAGGAATGGTGTTCCATGGTGTAGTAACACGTTCATGTTCGGTAATTGAGACAATTCCATATTCAGGCTCGGTATCATAATCACGGTAATCCAGCAAACGCTTATCTGAAGGATGGGGTGCATGGCCCCATTCCGGGTGGTAATGGGAATGATTATGCAGGGATGCCTTGTAGGGAAAAGGCTTTTCATTTTCATAGGGATTAATTATGTCCCAGTTTGGTGAACAGCCGGTAAAAAGAATTATAGCCGGTATAAAAAGGCCTTTTTTAATAAAACTACCATGAAGTTTCATAATATATTTTTAATCTCTATTAATTACTCGATTTTTGATACAGGGAATAACATGGTACATGAATAAAGGATTACCTTATATGGAATATGATATAATTACAGAATACTTTAACTAATTCATTAATTCCCTAATTCTGATATTTTTAAACCATGCGTCGGTGCTATGGTTTTGTAAAATAATATGCCCTTTGCGTTTTTCATGAAACCCTGGATGCACATTGAATTTGCTTTCATTATATGCTAATTCAAGCAGATCTGAACCGAATTCAAATTCAAGCACCTTTATCCCATTTAACCAGTGTTCACAACGATCTCCATCAACAATGATTCTGCTGGTATTTAATTCGCCGACAGGATTCAGACTCACGTTAGAAGGAGGGATCAAATCATAAAGAGCTGCAGTATGTTGACTTGGTTCTATATTACCTTTATATCGGGGACCCTCATCATCCAGCAATTGATATTCGAAACCCAATGCGTGATGTTTATTCCCGCTCTGAGTTGACATTTCTTCTGAAACATTATATTTCACCCCGGAATTGCCGTCAACCGATATTTTCCATTCAAAATACAACTCGAAGTTTTCAAAGCTTCTTTTCGTCATCAGGTCTCCTCCCTGGGAAGGTTGTCCATCAGGCATTAATGGAACTTCCTGACGATTAATATTTCTTATATAATCACCCTCTATTTTCCAATTGGCGGGAATTGAGTCCATTCCAAGACCTATCCATTCGTCCAATGTTGTTCCATTAAATAAAATTTCCCAGTCTTCTTCTTCTGACCTGTTTTGACAAAGCGTTAATAGCGCAAAAAGAAATGGTAAAAGCACTATAAACCCGGAATTTTTTAACCTTTTACTAATATTCATAATCCCTCCTGTTTATTAGATTATATTTTGTTTTATTGGTTGTGTTCTGCTTAAATCGTTAGAATTACTATTTTATGATTGCTTTTGTAATTCAATAGCTTTGTAAAATACCTGATTCACAAAAATGACTATTTGCTATTTATTCCTAATTATAATTTACTTTTTACTCCATGTCACAGAGGGTGGATCAGAAAACTCAAGCCATGCATTTTCTGCTTCTTCTCTTCCAATAATTCCATCTTTGATCAATAACCTGTATTTCAAACGATAAGAGTTGCCCGGAGTAAGCAGCCAGTCAGTGTTTCTTGTTGGAGAGTAGTTAATAAATACATTACCGGTGCCCCTGTTGGCATTGGATGGCCAAACACGCATAGGTTCAGGATGGTTATAATTTAGGGGATCCCCCATAAATATTATACTCACCACACCTTCCGGGGTTTCTCCGGTAACAACACACCATTTTGATCTTTCTCCATCTGCCTGGTCCCTGTCCAGTCCTTCGGAAGTAAATATTCTTGTATTGTCTTTTGTCCAATAGTCAGTTGCCCTGAAACTAAATCCTGCATACCTGTATTCTTCAATAAAAAAAGGTTCAGGTGGATTATACTGAAAGCTGATATCGATTAAAAAATGGTTTTCAGAATTATTAAATACCTTAATATCCCTCTTTTCACGAATTGCTATTGCCTCCTGCTCAGTATCCTGCCAGGCCACATGTTCGAGGAAAGCACTCAAACTACTGAAAACCGGACCTTCTGTAACAGATACAATGTTTGCATGTCTTACAGTTCCCTGTTCAAACTGGGGGGCAAAAAAGTCGATTTCTTCTCCACGAAACCTGGTTTTTTTCCATGCGTTCCAAATACCATAATGATGAAGATGGTCAGCTGTAGAATCGGGAGTCCGGGTTAGTATGGCCTGATTGGGGGCGTAAAGCGGATGAATGAAACCACTTCTTTTTAAAGTTGTATCAACACCCTCAGGAGGATATACAGTTTCAGAATTATACCTCAACACCTTTTTACCATTAATAATAAACTCATGACCAATATTCTGATCAGTTATTAAAACTGCAGAATTACTGACATTTGGTCTTAATTCATCCCGGACCAGCTCATATTTTCTTTTATCACCTTTTTGAGACTGTCCGCTCAAAATCCAGTGCATATAGCGATTATCCTGATTAATTGTAAACTGCACATCAGTGAATACCCGTTTATTATCCTGAAGTTCATAAAGGGTCAGTACAGAATCATGATCATAAGTGACTCCATTTAAAGATACTGACACAACAGATTCAGCCCGGTCAAAATCTCCGATATCCACAGAAATATATCCAATAGTATTTCTCTCTGTCTCATCCAAGTTATTAGAGCTTATAAGAAAAAAACAGACAAAAACATTTACAAATAAAAGGTTGAAAGATCTGAACTTGCTAATCATATTTTTTATTATTTAATTGATTAGAATAAACAACATTACCGGAGACAATAGTCTGATGAATATTTATTTTGTAATCCTCCAATGAAAACAGGACCAGGTCAGCACGCAAACCTGTTCGGATTTCTCCTCTGTCATCCAGGCCATAAAGACGTGCAGGATTAGTACTGGCCATTTGTATTGCATCCCCAAGTGAACAGCCTGTGACTTTCATCACATGCCCCACTCCCTTTGTAATAGGCGAAGCAGAACCATAAAGGCTATTCTGATCTATATTCCATAACTTTCCTTCCTGATTGATTTCAATTGATTCTCCATCTCCTGTTGAATAATTACCTGGTGGTAACCCGCCAAAGCTGGTAACATCTGATGTAAGAATGGTCATTTCAGGACCTTTTGCTTTATAAAAAACCCGTATCATCTCAGGGGGCAGATGAAAACCATCGCATATAATACTGATCATCAATCTATTATCTGACAGCTGAGGCCAAAACGGGTTATGATGACGATCAATATTGCCGGCAATACCATTGCCTAGATGCGTAGCTACTACAGCTCCCCGGTCAATAGCTTCTGTTATCAAATCCATTGAAGAATTGTGATGTCCAAGTCCAACCTCAATCCCGGCATTTTTACATTTTGTGATGAATTCAAGAGCACCTTCTGCTTCAGGTGCTACAGTAACCTGTAAAATATTTCCACCCGATGCCTTGTAAAATTCCATAAACTCATTCCAATCAGGATCTCTTACATGCTCTTTTGGATGTGCCCCCCGATACCCGTCTTTTGGCGAGATATAAGGTCCTTCCAGGTGAAATCCTGCAATAGACCCATGCAATCCTGGTTCTTCTTTGGCTTCTGCCAGTATAGAGAGGTTTTTTAACAGGAGTCCCTTACTATTGGTAGTTAGTGTTGGCATATAGGTTGTAACACCAGACTCCCACAGGGTTTTTGTTGCTTTAATTACACCCTCCAAAGTCAGGTCCCCGTTACCAAGTGCAAATGTCACACCGGCAAAACCGTTTACCTGGTTGTCAATAAACCCGGGGGCAATATAAACTTTTGGAAAATCTTCAGGTACATTCTTTAATCTTATTATATCTGTTATCCTGCCATCAGTTATTTCTATTGAAACCGGTGAATGATCAAGATACAGCAGTCCCTCAATTTTCACCTGGGCAACAAGTAAATTACAAACGGATAACAGGGAAAACAAAAAAACTGCAAAAAAAACCCTGGTGATACCAACTACAAATTTTATTCGCATTTCCAACATAATATGCTGTTTAATAGTGTAATAACCTGCATCAATAATACAAACTTCTTTTGTCACTAACTCGTTAACTCCTGAAATCCTTAATCTCAATTACTCTTGAAAGTATTAACTTCATTGACTTAAAAAGCGTTTATGATTTTTATAAAGCACCATTAATGACAAATTCCATATTTTTTAGATCAATAACGAATATAATTAGTGCCGTAAGGATATCTCTGGGGCCGGGAGAGCATGGAATTTGCTTCTCTGTCGTTTATGAATTTTTCATTTACAGGATCCCAGAATAGCTTTCTATCCAACTTCATGGCAATATGGCTGATTAAACAGATGGTACACGCCCGATGTCCTACTTCAACAGGAACTATTGGTTGTTTACCTGATCTGATGCAATCCAGCCAGTTACCATAGTGATTGTCACTTCTGTACAAATTAATTTCATTGTCCCTGATTTCGGATTTTAAAATTTCAGGATCGCTTGCATTCAGAACTTCCCTGGCTTCTGGTGAAACAGGGTCACTTTCTGTAATTGCGGCATCCCCCCGGAAAACTTCAATCCAACCATCTGTCCCTTCATATCTTATCACTACTGGAGTTTCCGAGTTAGCATACATAGTAATACCATTCTCATATTCCATTTTCACCATAAAATCACCATGAACATCCCAAACTCCACTTTTAGGAAAAATTGCTACAGCCTCAATAGAAACAGGGCCTGTATATTCAGTATCCATAGCCCAATTAGCCAGATCAAACTGATGCTGCCCCCATCCTGAAATCATCCCTGCTCCGAATTGTTCTCTTCTTAACCATCCTGGCCGTCCATATCCATTCTCTGGATGTACTCCCATTTCGGTATAAGGGATTACGGGAGTTGAACCCAGCCACATATCATAATTTAAATTTTCAGGTACAGGCATTTCATCAACCTCAGGACCTTGAGGATCACCCGGAAAACTAAGTTTTACCGTATGGAGCTTGCCAATCCTCCCGTTTCTGACGAGTTCGGCAGCTCTTCTGTATTGATGCTGAATTGAACGCACCTGAGTATTAATTTGTAATGTAACCCCGGAACGATTAACAATATCACTTAATAATCTTCCTTCGGCTACTGTTAAAGAATTGGGTTTCTCCAGGAATATATCCTTACCATTGAGTGCTGCTTCAATAGCTTGTTGAGCATGCCAATGATCCGGGGTGCTAATTACAACAGCATCAATATCTTTATTTAAAAGCATTTCCTGGTAGTCCGGATACATCCGTACATTGACACTATTATTACTTCCGGTTTTTTCGTTATAGTATTCTTCAATAAAGATTTTCCCATCCCTCATCCGATTGCTGTCAACATCTGAAACGGCAATCATGCGTACCATATCGTATTCCATAACACCCCTGATATTGCCACGGCCTTTGCGGCCGCATCCAATTTTTCCGACATTGATCTTATTGCTGGGAGCATTCTTTCCAAAAACTGAGGAAGGAACTATTGTAGGTGCTAAAAAAGCCCCAAGAGCCGTTGAGGCAGAATTTTTAATAAATGCTCTTCGTTTCATATTTTTTAATATTTAATTATGATTAGATCAAACACTGCTGGGAACAACATAAGGTTTTCGATAAATCCTTGAAAGCATGATATTAGCCTCCGGATCGTCAGCAAATTTTTCAAACTCTCCCATAAATGAAAGGCTTCGGTTCAGCCGGTAAGAAATGTTAGCTAAAAGTGGCAACGCCGAAGAGTAAAAGCCCTCCCTAATATCACAGACTAAATCACTATTTTTCCCGGAACGTATGGCATCTATAAAGTTAACCCAGTGTTCTGATCCGGAAATTGCTCTCATAAAAGTAGGATCTTCCGGCTCTGATTCTTCAAGGTCGTCTGAGCCGGCAAAAGGTTTATCTTCATTATCCCTGAAAGCATTCCACCGGCTACCGGTCAATTCAAGCCATCCTTCAGTACCGTAAAAAATATTTCCAACACGAAGATTCATTCTGCCCTCACTGTTTGAAGACCGTCCTCTAACCTCAAACTCCAATATTTTTCCATCGGGGTAATTAAACGTGGCAGTCTGAGTATTAGGTGTCTCCTGAGAACATTCATCCGGGCCCCATCCATAAATACCTCCACTTGAATACACTTTTACAGGATGAACATGCTTATTTAATCCCCACCTGGCAATATCAAACTGATGAGGACCCTGATTGCCAATATCTCCATTACCGGTATTCCAGTGCCAGTGCCAGTTGTAATGCACTTTTTTCTCATTATATGGCTGGTATGCAGCAGGCCCTAACCACATGTCGTAATGCAATGAGTCTGGTGGATTACTATCATATGCAATTCCAAAAGAATTGCGCGGTTTGATACATAAACCCCTTGCCATGTATACATCGCCAATACCGCCTTCGTGAATAAACTTTATAGCTTTTTGGACATTTTGAACAGACCTTGTCTGATAACACATCTGAACACGCACATCATACTTCCTGGCTGCATCAATCATTTTCCGGCCTTCGAATATGTTATGCATTCCTGGTTTTTCAACAAAAACATGCTTACCTGCCTGACAAGCCCAGATAGTTCCCAAAGCATGCCAGTGATTAGTTGCTGCAAATGATACTGCATGGATATCCCTATCTTCAAAAATTCTTCGCATATCAGTCTCTTTCTTGGGCTCAATACCTGTTAAATTCTGAACATTATTGACATTTTCAGGAAAGAACTGCTCATCAACATCACATAAAGTCAGAACTCTTACATTTCGTATATCCTTCAGATTACAAAAATTTCTGATATGGGTACGGCCGCGCCCCCTTATTCCAACTACTGCAACATTTAGTCGATCATTTGAACCAATTATTGATGCATAAGAACGGGAAGAAAACCCCATGCCACCAATAGCAAGTCCCGCTGTACCAGCAAGACCTTTTTTTATAAAATCTCTGCGTTTTACCATATTA
>SLPB01000109.1 GCA_007132225.1 Bacteroidales bacterium
ACATACTCATAGGTGCTTCCCGAGATATTAATTTTTCCTGCTTCACCTGAAGATTCCATCCTGCTGGCGGTATTGACTGAATCTCCCCATATGTCATAGGAAAACTTTTTCTGCCCCACAACACCTGCTATTACCGGTCCGGAATGTATTCCGATGCGGAGATCCCAGAAATATTCTTTTTCTTTTTTCAATTGTTGCATGTACTGCATGATCCTGATAGCTGCCATAACAACCTCGATTGGGTTGGTGCGATTCATGTCAGGAATACCACCGGCAGCCATATATGCATCACCTATGGTTTTGATTTTTTCAATATTAAATTCTTCTACCAGTGTATCAAATTTAAAAAAGAATTTATCCAGTTCATCTACCAGCATTTCCGGGTTCATCTGTTCAGCTATCCTGGTGAACCCTTCAATGTCACTGAATAATATACTAACCAAATCAAATTTTTTAGTTGTTGCTTTGCCGGTTTTCTTTAATTGATTTGCAGTATCTTTTGGAAGCATATTGGATAAAAGCTCATCAACCTTTTCTTTTTGACTTAGTAATTCTTCCGTTCTTTTGTTGATTATGCCCTCCAGCAAGAATCGTTCCCGTGCAAAGCTAAGTGACTTCCTGGCCATTATGAGAATGGCAAGTAATAGTATATTAATATATAAAAGCGAAACCGGCAAGATTTTAATAAAAAATGCCTTTTGCGGAATTGCAAGATCTTGAAAACTGGAATAATTTAATCCATGGGACTGTAATGGGACTGTAAAGTTATTAGACATCAAACATGAACAGGGGTTGTCGACAAAGTCAGTATTTGATTGATAATGTAGAGTTTCGGGTTTTGCTGAGAAAGAAAGGATTGCCAGCAGGAAAAGTGCAGGGCATAAAAACAGAATCTTTATTTTGGGAATTAAGGTAAATATTTCATATTTTGAAATCACCATTATCTCTAAATATTTATTGTGTTTTTATAATAAATACGTAATAATTTTCAGTAAGTTACTTGTTTAGACTTGCGGGATATTATTTTTTTGTATTATCTTGCTTGCGATATGAAGAAAGAAATATATAAAGTGCAGAATTTTTTACTTTATTTGCAGGTCGTTTTCAAATGTGTGACTTTTTATAACAATATAGCTTTACTTTAAATTAAATTTAAGACTATTATGGGAGATTCAAAAAAACCCTTGATGGTTCCCTGGGATTTTACAGAAGTTGCGGAATATGCCCTGGAACATGCTGTTAAGATTGCAAAAATAGATGGCAATCCGGTTTATTTAGTACATATCGCAAAGAAAAAGGAAGAAGTTCAAAAGTTTAAAGGAATCCTTGATGTTTATGCTGTTGAAGCATTTCAAAAATACAATATCAAGCCGAAGGTAATAGTAAGGCAAGGGACCATTTTTACCAGTATTGGAGAGGTTGCCGACGAGATAGATGCTGAAATGGTTGTAATGGGGACTCATGGTATGCAGGGGATGCAAAAACTCACGGGCAGCTGGGCACTAAAGGTAATTGTAAGCTCAAAAGTGCCTTTTGTCGTAGTACAGTCACCTCCTGAAGATAATAACTTTGAACATATTGTATTACCTGTTGATTTTCGTAAAGAAGATAAGGAGAAGGTCAACTGGCTTGTTTATCTATACCGGCATTTTAATTCTAAGATTCATATAATTAAATCTGAAAGATCTGACAAAAGACTTAGTAAGGGAGTGAGCCAAAATATAATGTTTACAAAAAAAATACTTGATCAGAAACATGTAAAGTATGATATTATATCTGCTGCAGGTAAAAAATCTTTAGCCAGGGAAACCATTGATTATGCTATTCAGATAAAAGCTGAACTTATCGTTATTATGACTACCAAGAATATTGGACTGGCAGATTATGTTTTAGGTGCAGATGAACAGTATATTATTGCCAATAGTGCCAAAATTCCGGTAATGTGCATAAATCCACGAATTGGTATTAGTACGGGAGGTTTTGCTGCCATGGGAGGCTGATGGGGCAAAATATTTTTGATTTTCAGAAGAAAGAATCAATTTTTTATCCTGTATAATTTAATGAAGTATGTCCGGGGTCAAAAACATAGAAAACAAGGATTATATGTCCTTGTTTTTTTATATGACAGGATTTATCCGGCAAAGATACCCTGAACAGCAGGGGATATCTCCCTCAGGCCAGGAAATTATTTTAAAAACACACTAACGGTAATCTGATTATATGGAACTGGTTTTTGTTACAAACAACCCTGGAAAATTTAAAGAAATTGACAACCTCCTTGGAGATAAATTTAGATTAAAGAGCCTTAAAGACCTTAACTTTAATGATAATATTCCGGAAACCTGTCCCACTATCGAAGAAAATGCAACGGCAAAAGCCTTCTATATATATAACAGGTTATCAGTAGATTGTTTTGCTGATGATACCGGACTTGAGGTTGAGGCTTTAAATAATGAACCGGGAGTTTTTTCTGCAAGATATGCTGAACTGGACGGTGCAAAAATATTTGCCAGCAGACAAGAGGTTACAAAGGCGAATATTGAGAAATTACTGAAAATGCTTGAAGACAAACACTCCAGGAAAGCCAGGTTCAGAACCGTTATTTCTCTTGTGCTGGGTGGTGAAGAAAGCCTTTTTGAAGGCGTTGTTGATGGAGAGATTATTAATGAAGTAAGGGGTAATGAGGGATTTGGATATGATCCGGTTTTTGTTCCTATTGGGTACAACCGTACTTTTGCAGAAATGAACCTTGATGAAAAAAACAGGATCAGTCACCGGGCAATTGCTTTCAGAAAACTGGTTGAGTATTTAAATCAGCTTCATTTGTGATAACCTTCATTGCCAGATCACATAATTAAAAATTGCCAAATGTATTTTATGATCATGGACTTAACCATGAGACAAATGGTCTGAATCAAATATTTACTAATGAACCGGTTTCTTGCATCAATTATTTTTATTATTTCCTTTTGCAGCGGTGCATCTGGCCAGATCCCTGTTGGTGCCTGGCGTGACCACCTGTCATATAACCGTGCCACTCATGTAGCTGTAGGCGAAGATAAAGTTTATTGTGCAACAGGATCAGGAATGATAGTATATAATAAATATGACAATAGCCTGGAAAAATTGTCCAAGGTCAATGGCTTATCTGATGCGGGAATTAGCAGCATTGAGTGGTCTGCAGAAGGACTCTTGCTTATTGTAGGATATGATAATGGGAATCTTGACATTATAAGGAATAACAAAATAACTAACCTTTCTGATGTTTTAAGAAGCTCTGTTCTTGGGAGCAAAAGCATTAACAATATTATGGTTGTCGAAAACAAGGCTTATCTTTCCTGCGCATTTGGTATTGTGGTTGTTAATCTTGACAGGGATGAGATTAGTGAAACTATTTTTTTGGGAGAAGGAGGGATAAACCTGACTGTTTATGATATGGCATTTGATGGGGACTACCTGTATGCTGCAACATCATCGGGCATATACAAAGCGGCAATAGATGCAACTAATTTGCTGGATTTTTCCTATTGGTCACAGCTGGGCTTTTTACCTGATGCCGGTGCACTTTTTTATTCTCTTACATGGTTTGATGATAAATTATATGCTGTACAGATGTCTCAAACTGGTGATTATGTTGTTTATCAGATTGAAAACGGATCATGGACATATTTTACCGAACCATCAAAGAGCCGGTTGGGGTTAAGTGCATCTGAAGATTACCTGGCTGTGATTAGTGAATCTGAATCTGATATATACGGACCGGGACCATCTTTTATTAAAAAAATTGATGATTATGGTCTCTGGGATCTCGCTATACGTCATGTTATGGTTGATAATGGGAATGTGTGGATAGCAGATAATATTCACGGATTGGTGAGAAATTCAGGTAACAACTTTGATATATTAACTCCTTCCGGACCTTTTTCCAATGATGTTTTTTCTGTACAGGCTTATCCGGAACGGGCCTATATTGCTGCAGGTGGGTATACACTGGCTTCTGTCAATTTATGGAAGAACGGTGAATTTAGTGCTTTTCGGAATGGGTCATGGTCCAGCATACTTAACTATGATATTAGAGATGTGCTGTATGTGGAGGAACATCCGCAAGATCCGGAAAGACAATTTCTTGCCACCTGGGGTTATGGAATTGTGGAATACCGCAGGGGCAACCTCCATAAGCGCTTCGGTGAAAATAACAGCACTCTTCAATCAATAATTCCAGGAGATAATTACACACGTATTGGAGGAATGGCTTTTGATGCCGATCATAACCTGTGGGTGACCAATACGGGTGTGCCGGATCCTGTTTCGGTCATGAAAGCTAATGGTGAGTGGTTGTCTTTTCCCTATGGAGAGCTTATCAATCATGATCATGTTGGGAAGTTGATTATAACCAGTTTGGGGCACAAATGGGTTTTGCTGCCACGAGGAGGTGGCTTGTTTGTTTTTCAAAATAGCCGGAATCCCGGGAATTCATCAGAAGACCGAACCCGCAGATTGAGTATTACTGATGAGAATAAAAGGGTAATCAGCAATGATGTTTTTTCTATTGCTGAGGACAAGAATAATTATATATGGGTTGGAACCAATAATGGGGTAGTTGTATATTATAGTCCTTCCAGGGTGTTTTCCGAAGATCATTTTTATGCCCGCCGGATTGTTGTCTCCGGCGACAGAGATGAGGAACTGGGATATCTTCTAAACAATGAAACGGTAACATCAATTGCTGTAGACGGGGCAAACCGGAAATGGCTGGGAACGGAAAAGTCCGGGGTATTTCTTGTTTCAGCTGACGGGAAACAACAAATTCATAATTTTACCCGGCAAAACAGTCCCCTTTTGACAAATAATATTATTGATATAGCAATTGATCCTGCTAAAGGTGAGGTTTTTTTTGGCACTTCAGGGGGAGTTGTTTCATTCAGAGGTGATGCTACGGCTTCTGCCGGAAGATTTAGTAATGTATATACATTTCCCAATCCGGTGAGAGAAAATTATCAGGGTCCGGTTACCATCACCGGTCTTGTTAAAGATACTGTTGTAAAGATTACAGATATTAGCGGCAACCTGGTGTATGAAACGGTATCCCTGGGCGGACAGGCAGTTTGGGATGGGCTCAATTCACGGGGAGAAAGGGCCAGAACAGGTATTTACCTTATTTTTCTCTCTGCAGAGGATGGAACGGAGACTCATGTAAGTAAATTAATGTTTATCCATTAGTTATGGTCCAGAATACCAAAGGGCTGGTTATTCATACAATAAAATACACTGATAATAGTGTTATATCACACATATACACCGAGAAATTTGGCAGGCAGTCTTTCCTGATTAATGCGGCCAGGAGGAAAAAATCGGTTACACGAATAAATCTCTTGCAGCATCTTTCCATTCTTGAGATGGAAGTTTATATAAAACAATCCAGGGAATTACAGAGAATAAAGGAGATCAGGTTGTGTGAAAATTTTATATCCATACCGTATGATCCTGTAAAAAATGCTGTTGCAATGTTTGTAACAGAGATTCTTTACAGAACACTGCAGGAGCAGGAATCTAATTTACCTTTATTTACTTATCTTGTAAATGCAATTAAGATACTTGACCTTGCAGATAAGGGGTACGCCAATTTTCATCTTATTTTTTTGATTGGGTTTTGTCGTCATCTTGGTTTTTCTCCACAAAATAATTATTGCCTGAAAAATCAATATTTTGATATTGAGAATGCTCTTTTTATCAATAAACAGCCATTGCATCAACATTTCATACCTCCGCCGGCAAGCCATTATCTGTCAACAGTTATGGAATGTTCTTTTGAGAATATGGACAAACTCAGGCTTAATTCAACTCTGAGGAATACCCTGGTAACAGGTATTTTGGATTATTACCGGTTTCATGTTGCAGGTATGGGGCAGTTTAAATCTTTTTCAGTGCTAAAGGAGATATTTTAAATTAATGGATCTGGCTTGAGTAAACCAAATAATGGGAGTATCATTTTTTAAAGCGGGCATTGAACATCGGTCTTGTTGTTCAGGATGTTCGCTTAAATCGTAAAAACAAATATAACATGCTGATAAAGAAAGAAATAATCACCGAAGAGCAAATAAAACTCGCAAAGTATGCCAAGGTGCTCAGTCACCCTGTAAGAGTATATATTATTGATCTTCTCAGGAAGCAAAGTTGTTGTTACAGTGGTGATCTTGCCCAGGAATTACCTATTGCCAAGTCCACTCTTTCACAACATTTAAAAGAGTTGAAAAAAGCCGGGCTTATTCAGGGTGAGATCAGTCCCCCGAAAATTAAGTATTGCCTGAACAAAAAAAAATGGGTAGAAGCAGTGAAGGTATTAAATAATTTTTGCCAGTCATAATTTCTCCCGGCATTCAGGACGAAAGAACAGACCGGCCTGAGCGACTGGGCTTTATATGTTTCTGAATAGCAGATAACTATCCTCTTCAGAATTTGATACAGGAGAGTCCTTAAAAAAAAGAGATAATCAATTTTAAATAAAAGAATACATTTTTTTGATAATTCCGAAACATTTAAAATATTTGTACGTAGTTTTACGAACTAAGAACTAAGAACTAAGAACTAAGAACTAAGAACTAAGAAATACTTTTATGGTTATGGATATTAAAATATTGGGCAGTGGATGTGCAAAATGCAAAAAACTGGAACAAGCTACCCGTACTGCTGTTGAGGAGCTTGGGATTGATGCAACAATAACAAAAGTGGAGGATATAATGGAGATTATGAATTATGGAATTGCCACAACTCCTGCCATTGTTGTGGAAGGCAAGGTTCTTTTGAAAGGACGCACAGCTTCAGTAGAAGAAATTAAAAAGCTTCTGGCCGAATAAATTTTGGCTTGGCAGTTTTTCGGTTTACGATCTCAAATTGCAGATGCCTGAAGCAATGCAGGAGTTTTATTTTCAACAACAGATGGTTGATACCTTATTAATTAATTTAAAAAACCCTTATCCGATGAAATTTTTATTTATTTTGATTATCTCCGTATCTTTTGTTTTCAGCGCTACAGCCTGTGGTCACAGCACTGCCGGGGAAAACAAGCAGCATGAAGCTGTAATATCAGATGAAAAGGTAGAGGTTTATTATTTCCATTTTACACGCAGGTGTGTCTCTTGTGTGAATGTTCAGAAGGCTACAGAACGGGTGATTACTGAAAATTTTAAGGCCGAGGTAGATAATGGCACCCTGGTTTACCATGAAATAAATCTTTCCGATCCTGAGTCAAGGAAGATAGCTGAGCTGCTCGATGTTGGCAGGCAAGCCCTCATGGTAGTCAGTAAAGATAAAAAACTCGATCTTACAATGCAGGGATTTATGCTCGCCAGCAGAGATTATGACAAGTTTAAAGAAGCACTGGAAGAGGCTATTAAAAAAATAAAAAGCTGATATTTAGATGGATATTCTCTCTCAATGGCTTCAGAATTCTCAGCTTCCCCTTTTATCAGCCTTACTTCTCGGCCTTATGACCGCCATAAGTCCCTGTCCCCTCGCCACCAATATTACAGCGGTTGGTTTTATCAGTAAGGATATTAAAAACCGGCGCAAGGTTTTTTATAACGGACTTATTTATACCCTGGGCCGTTCAATTACCTATATAGGAATCGGGCTTGTGCTGTTAATGGGAGTAGGTCAGATGCAGCTTTCCTCCAGTTTATCTGTATATGGGGAAAAACTGATTGGTCCGTTGCTTTTGATTATTGGGATTTTTATGTTAGGGGTCATTAAAATATCCCTTCCCGGTATAGGCCGGTTATCAGAAAAAATAGAAAACAGCCACAAAAACTCCTTTTGGGGAGTTTTGATTCTCGGAGTGGTGTTTGCACTTGCTTTCTGCCCTTATAGCGGAGTTCTTTATTTCGGGGCACTTATTCCGATGTCAATCGGCAGTGGACAGGGTATACCCATGCTACTGCTGTTTGCTGTGGCAACAGGACTTCCTGTAATTTTACTCTCCTGGATGCTTGCTTTTACGGTTGAGAAAGTCGGCACTTTTTACAACCGGGTGAAAAGTTTTGAAAAATGGTTCAGGAAAGTCATAGCCTTTTTGTTCATAGCAGTAGGTCTATACTATATTGTAATTGTCTATTTTTAAATTTCAGCATCAAGCCTGGAATTATTTACATTAGTTATAATGGGGAATTAATTTGGTTAGGTTCTTCGGGAAACACCGGCAATATTTAACTTACCGGTTTCAGCCCAACTTCTTTCATTGGATCTGTCTTAAAAAAATAAATCCGGCCTTTACCTGAGGCGAGAATCTTTTTTAATTAATTGTTCGTATATTTACGAACTTAAAAAGTTTTGTAATGGAGTGGAGAAATGAGATTAAAATATTATTCTGGATAATCGTTTTTTTTCTCTTGGCTTATTTTATGCCACTTGAAAGTGCACGTTTCCAGGAAGCAATTGCTGCCACACTTGACCTGGTACGCTGGTATGCCCGGGAACATGTTATACTTTGTCTTTTACCGGCATTTTTTATTGCCGGAGTTATTGCCGTTTTTGTCAGTCAGGGCTCTGTGCTTAAATACTTTGGCGCAAAGGCCAAAAGATGGGTTGCATATTCAGTTGCTTCTGTCTCCGGCACAATTCTGGCAGTTTGTTCCTGTACAATCCTGCCTCTTTTTTCCAGCATTCACAAGAGAGGTGCCGGCCTTGGCCCGGCAATTGCTTTTCTCTATTCTGGTCCAGCTATTAATATCCTTGCAATAATTTTAACCGCACGGATCCTTGGGTGGGAACTCGGACTTGCACGGGTGATAGGAGCTGTGGTGTTTGCTGTTGTTATTGGTTTGATGATGGCCTGGATTTTCAGGAAAGAAGAGAAAGAAAAGGAAGAAGCTCAGCTCAATATTATTGTTCCGCCCGAAAAACGCCCCCTCTGGCAAACGGCACTGCACTTTTTTGCATTGGTGTTAATCCTGGTTTTTGCAAACTGGGGACAACCAGCCGAAGGAGTCGAGAGTGGAGGATGGTATTTCATATGGTCCAATAAATGGTATATAACCGGGTTTTTCGGACTGGTACTGGCATATTCACTTGTCAGGGTGCTGAAAATTTCATTGTGGAAGGTTGCAGCCTCGGTATTTACTGTTATCCTTGCCTCCGTCCTTTTTGCCGGCCCGATGATTCCCTTTGTATTGGCCATTGCTTCTCTTGCTGTAATAACGCTGACCAGCAATCAGGAGGAGAACCGGGAGTGGACAATTTCTACATGGGAGTTCACTAAGCAGATTATGCCCTTACTTGCCCTGGGAGTTATTGTGGCCGGATTCCTGCTGGGTTCTACCCATGGTGATACCGAGCTCGCAGGTATTATTCCCGATCACTGGATCAGTACCCTTGTTGGTGGTAATTCCTTCTGGAGTAATTTTTTCGCATCGCTTGTAGGCGCTTTTATGTATTTTGCAACCCTCACCGAGGTACCCATACTTCAGGGGCTTATTGGTTCGGGAATGGGGCAGGGTCCCGCCCTGGCGCTTCTGCTTGCCGGACCTTCATTGTCATTGCCAAATATACTGGTTATCCACAGCGTTATAGGAGCGAAAAAGACAACTGTCTTTGTGGCTCTGGTTGTGGTGATGGCAACTATTAGCGGATTGATTTACGGTTCTATAGTATAAATATCTGATTATAATTTATGGCCGCTTCTCATTTGCCTTACCACGGGAAATCAAATAACTGATTCAGGTTTATGATACTCCGGCCTTAAGGAGTTATCCCCTTTTGTTTGATATTGTTCAGGTTTTCTGCAAATCTATATCCGGATATTTCTGGATTAACTGTTGATGCATGGTTATAAATATTTCCGGAAACAATATTATCTTTAAATTATTGTTTTTCCTTATGAACGTCTTTTTTGTTTGATGTCCTTATGTAATTCACGTGCAAATATCTTCATTTTCGTATTGTTATAATTCTTGTTTAATAGTCAGAGATTAGTGAAGTTTTTTATTTTAAACGCAAAGTAATTTTTTATGGCTCTAATTAATTCCCTGGTTTCCTGGTTTAATACCAGCAGGATGCATCAGATCGATTTTCTTAAGAAGCATCCCGAAGATGTGCAGCGGGAAACACTGTTAAATTTACTCAACTCTGCCAGGAATACTGAATTTGGAAAGAAATATGGGTTTGAATCTATCGATTCGGAAGACGAATTTAAACGCACTCTGCCATTGCAGGGTTATGAGGAGATCAAACCATATGTTGAAAGGTTAAGACAGGGTGAGGAGAATCTGCTATGGCCGGGCGAGATAAAGTGGTTTGCCCAGTCATCCGGCACTACCAGTGATAAAAGCAAGTTTATTCCAGTTAGTTATGAAGCTCTTGAAGATTGTCATTATCGCGGGGCTAAAGATATTCTGGCCATTTACACAAAAAATAATCCGGAAACACATATTTTTTCGGGCAAGGGGCTTACAATTGGAGGCAGTCGCCAGGTTAATAATTTCAACAACCAGTCTTTTTACGGCGATCTTTCTGCAATTTTACTGGAAAACACTCCTTTCTGGTTTAGTTTTATTCGTACGCCTGATACAAAGATCGCACTGATGGAGAAGTGGGAAGAAAAACTTGAGATGGCCTATGAAGCAACCCTTTATGAAAATGTAACAAATATATCAGGGGTTCCCTCATGGAACCTCGTTTTCATTAAATATGTGCTGGAGAAAACAGGTAAATCCAACCTGCTTGAGATATGGCC
>SLPB01000070.1 GCA_007132225.1 Bacteroidales bacterium
CCTATGTATAAATTATCCTTTTTCCTGTACCTTTTCACAAAACAACCAGGGTGACAGAGAAGAGATCCTCCGCTAAGATGCTCAAGCCCGTTCCCATGATCAAAATGACCGTGGCTTAGTAAAATCATATCAATATCTGCAATATCAACACCTATTGCAGAGGCATTTTTTAAAAACAGATCACTCTGGCCGGTATCAAATAACAATTTTTTCCCATCATGTTCAATCATGTAGGATAAACCATGTTCAGCCGCAGTATGACTTCCCGGAAAATTATCTGTTAATATTGTAATGGTCATAACTTACGGCGTTTACCCATACCCCTGCCAAGTCTCCGGATCAATTCTTTCAGTGGTGTCTGTCTACATTTACCAAGTCCCCGGCCTGTTTCCTGCCCTTTTCCTTCAGGGCCGGTTTTATCCAATTTAGGCATAATAATGATGTTGTTAGATGTTAATGATTTTGACTTCTGGTTATTTCAAGTAATATACTTTTTATCAATTTCTAAAACTTGTTAATGAACTCACGATTGAACCATATTAATAATCGGAAGAATCATCCTTTATAGCGTCTCAGGTAATATATTTTACCATTATAATCTAACCTTTTTATTTTCCCCTTTGCAATAAGTGATTCAACTATTGAACTGTCTGCCTTATCATTCTCTAAAAGTTTCCCCATGGTATCTTCGCGTAAAGGGTGAACTGCTGTGATATTTAAGATGTCACTATAAGCATCGCCGGTATAGCCAGTGTTGGTTCCTTCAAAACCTGAAAGTAATTCAGTATTAATATTATTATTATTAAAAATAAGCCATGCCCGGATAATTTTGGCTTCAGGCACTGGCTTTATTACCTTTAAAGCCGGAGGTCTTGTTGGTGTTGAAAGCCAGGATGTTTTGGGATGTACCCTGCTAATAAATAGCGCTGTTTGCTCCAATTGCCCTAAATCATCATTATATCCGTTTATAAGCATGGTTTCAGTATGCAAACTACCTCTATATTCTGATGCAAATATTTTAACTCCTTCAAGTATTATTTTTAAATCCATTTCGACCGAAGGCCGGTTGATTTTTTTCCAGACTACTTCATCAACAGTATCTATCTTTACTGATACCCAGTCTGCCTGCATCAAATCCTGCCGGACAGATTTACGACTGATAAGCGATGCATTGGTAATAACCGCCACCGGGATGTCGTACTTTTTCAATAATCTTATCTCCTGGCCAAGGTTTATATCAAGGGTTGGTTCGCCATTGGCAACAAAAGTCAAATAATTTGGCCTATATGATTTATCCAGCTTTCCCAAATGATTTTTAACATCCTCAGCCAGTTTTCCGGGTTCATAAAAAGTCCGCCTTTCAGTTGATCTGTTTATAGTATTTCCTATCTGGCAATAAACACAACTGTAAGAACAAAATTTACCCGAAACAATATTATTTATCCCAAGACTTAAACCAAGTCTTCTCGAGGAAACGGGGCCAAACGAAATCATCTTTATCCATTTAATTTAGTGTAATACCTTGCTGATTAAACCTTTGATTATAAAAAACTACAGTACGTCTCTCTTCAACTCCAATCATTTCTGCAATAACTTTGCATTTTACCATAAACAAAAAGAATATCTTTTTATTCAAATTACTTATCAAACCTTCCAGATTACCCTGTCCTTTTGATATGATTATATCGGCTTTATTAAAAATTTCTCTGAATTCCGCAGAGCATCTGTTTAAAAGAGTTGATGGAGCGTCATATCCATTGGGAACAACCTTTGCTATTTCAGTTAAACCCACATTTAAGGCATCTTTGTAAGTAATATCGTTAATTACATTTCCGCCACGGGTGGCAAAATAAAGATCAGGATGATTAATTGTCTCAATAAAAAGTTTGTCCAAAACAATTTCACCGGCATTATCTCCCAGGTACAATACAGTTGAGGCGTTTTCCAGTTTATCTTTTAGTAATAAGGAATGATCAATAACAGGTTTTTCAGTAATAGCCGCAGATAAAGCATTTTTTACATCAAATGATCTTTGCGGACCCAAATCAATAATGTTCCCAGCCAACGCATAAAGTAATGCTGTTCGGAATGGATCATCAGAGTTTTTTATTTTGCTCCTAATATCTTCTTCCTGATTTAGTAATAAATTATTGTAATAGTGTTTTTCTTTTTCATAAAGATCATCCACGTTAATTGCCTTCCTTATAAGACGATTTGCCAGACATGAAACCTCAGGCGCCATTAAATTATTATCCACATGTCGGTCAATGAAAAATTGAAGCCTCGAAATAATATCTTCTGCAATATCATTTGACACCCTCTGTTTAGCAAGTAATTTGTTTGCCTGTTCCAGAAAACATTTTTTGCAATCCGGATGCATATTCCCAAATATAATTGATTACTACAAACTTATAAGCCCGGCAAAATCATTAGTAGACTCTAATGATACAAATATAAGAAAAAACATTTTGTAATGAACATTTGTTCATTTAATTTTGCTATGTCTGTTATTTAGACTTAAAAATGTCACAACATATAGCAAGACACCTATTTTATATGGGATTGTGGCGGTAATATGTTTGAAGGAATTTAGAATAATTAAAAATAAATCCTATAATACTATGAAACAATATGATGTAATAATAATTGGAGGAGGTCCTGCTGCAATTGTAACAGGAATAACCATTAAGAAGTTTTTCACCGGAAA
>SLPB01000085.1 GCA_007132225.1 Bacteroidales bacterium
ACAACATCTATACCGTTTTCCTCCAGATAATCTGAAACCTGATTAGACCATGATTTTATCCTCTGCAACAATTCCGGATCCTGACCAGTAGTAACGCCCATAACATGTACCTGGGAATTGAAATATTTGGCAAGCTTGATGGTATATGGCACTTTCTGCCTTGTATCCCTCGTAAAATCTATTGGTAAAAGTATTTTTCTAAAGCTTTTTGGCAAAACCCCGTGTTTAATTGTAATAACTGGCTGTTCACTGGCGGTAATGATTTTGGTAGCATTGCTGCCTATAAAAAACTCTTCAAAACCAGATGCTCCGTGTGTAGAAACCACAATAATGGAATCATCAAATGATTCAACCTGTTCTACAACCTCATCATAAATTTTACCTCTTTTAATAATAAATGAAAGTGTGGCACCCGAAGCCATTTTGTGTTCGTACCTGTTCTGAATCTCCTGGAGCTTTTTTTTGGCAGAACGCTTCTCCTCGTCCTGGTATACATTGGATAAATCAGAAGATCTTTTTATAACATATACCATTTGAATATTCGCCTTTGTCTTTGAGGAAATCATCATGGCCAGCTCAAGACCATTCATTGATTCATCAGAAAAATCAATAGGTACTATAATCTGCTTCATGTTAAGAGTTTTATTTTATTATACCGGCTTTTATTTTACTGAAACAGGGTAACAATTAAATCTGGTAATATAATATTCTTTTTTTGGCAATTTAAGTATTTTTTTTTTAATTGGCAGCTCTTTCAGGGTTATTGCATGCAATAACCTGACAAAAGAAGCTCTTTAAAGTAATAAGTTATCGCAAAATTTTGATTTTTGCAGTAAGGATGAATTCTCATGTTCATATGGAAATTTTTCAGTCAGATATATCTAATCTGGCGTTTTTTTTTAAATTTACGCCCAAACCAATCCCCTTAAACCATGATAAAAGATAATTTTATTCAGTTTATTGAAAAAAGTATCAAAAATAACTGGGATATTCAGGCTTTTTCCGATTACAAAGGAGACAGCTATAAGTATTCAGATGTAGCCCGCAGAATAGCCAGAATACACATTGCCTTTGAGCAGGGTGGTATAAAAAGAGGTGACAAGATAGCCCTTCTGGGAAAAAACTCTGCACACTGGACTATTGTTTACCTGGCCACCATATCCTATGGAGCTGTAATCGTTCCCGTTCTGCCAGACTTCAAGCCAAATGATGTACATCACATCGTTAATCATTCTGACTCCATTGTTCTTTTTGTTGGTGACAACATCCTTGAAACATTAAAGGAAAAAGAGATGATAAATCTTAAGGCTATATTTTCTATAAACAATTTTTCAATTTTATCAGATAAAGATAATGGCGGACTCAGTAAAAAAATGGCCTCAATTGATGAGCTTTTCGCTGAAAAATACCCGGACGGGCTTTCGCCTGAAAATTTTAAACTCGTTGAAGTGCCAAATTCAGAGCTGGCAGTTATAAGTTATACATCCGGTACAACCGGTTTTTCAAAAGGTGTGATGCTGTCTCACAACAGCCTTGCATCCAATGTGTTGTACGCCCACAACAACATGCCCCTCCAGTCCGGCGACAGCATCGTATCATTCCTGCCCCTTGCCCATTCTTACGGGGCTGCCTTTGAATTTTTGTTTCCTTTTACCCTGGGATGCCATATCACATTCCTTACAAAAACCCCCTCTCCCCAGGTCATCCTCGGAGCCTTTAAAGAAATAAGGCCGAGACTGGTTCTTGCAGTACCCCTGATAATTGAGAAAATATACAAGAAACAGCTATTGCCGGCCCTGGAAAAACCATCTATGAAATACATGCTTAAGATTCCCGGTATAAATAAGCTTATATACAAAAAGATCAAAAATAAACTTGTAGATGTTTTCGGAGGTAATTTTCATGAGGTTGTAATTGGTGGAGCCGCACTGAACAAGGATGTGGAGATCTTTTTTAATAAAATAAAATTTCCCTTTTCCATAGGTTATGGTATGACTGAGTGCGGACCGCTTATCAGTTATGCCAACTGGGATAAAACAAGGCTTGGGTCTGCCGGTAAAATGGTGGATGGCATGAAAGTAAAAATTGATTCTCCGGATCCACTCAATGAAGCTGGAGAGATCATGGTGCAGGGAGAAAACGTGATGCTCGGATATTATAAAAATGAAAAGGCCACCAATGAGGTGCTGGATAAGGATGGCTGGCTTCATACAGGTGATCTCGGGGTAACAGACAAGGATGACTTCATATATATCAAGGGCCGCAGCAAAAGCATGCTGCTTGGTCCTTCAGGTCAGAATATCTATCCCGAGGAAATAGAGGCCAAACTTAACAATATGAACTATATTCTCGAATCCGTTGTAATTGATAGCAAGGGTAATAATGGAAAACTGGTTGCCCTTGTATATCCTGATCATGAGACTGCAAAATCCGATAATATTGATGAGGTTCAGCTTGAAGCCATCATGGAGAACCACCGCAAGAACCTCAATAAGGAACTGCCGGTATTTATGAATCTCTCTAAAATCCGTATTTATCCTAAAGAATTTGAAAAGACGCCTAAGAAAAGCATAAAACGTTTTATGTATATGGAAGAAGAATAGCAAGCCTTACCTAAACCTGAACCCCGGAAGTCATTTGAGTTATTGCAAATGACTTCTTTTTTTGTATTTTAGAGCAGCCCCGCTAATTAAAAATTTATCCCCATCATGCAAAACACCAACCTATTCCTGGCATTTGATTTTGGAGCAGAGAGCAGCAGGGCCGTTTGCGGCCAGCTGAAAAATAAAAAATTATCCCTCAGGGAAATTTACCGGTTCAATACAGGAATGTTAGCACTGAACGGCCATTTTTACTGGAACATTTACAGGTTTTACGAGGAGATGCTTAAGGCACTGACCATTTGCACACAAAAGGAGAACCTGCATCCGGGTTCTCTTGCACTTGATTCCTGGGGAGTGGATTTCGGGTTTCTTGCTGAAGACGATTCCCTTGTCCGAATACCCTATGCATATCGTGACCATCAGGTAACCAAAGCAATGCCTGACTTTCACAATATAATCGGGCCTGAAAGGATATATTCCCTTACCGGCATATCAATGCAGCCCTTTAACAGCCTGTACCACCTTCATGCCATGAATCTGAACAATGACCTTGCATTGAAATCAGGCAAGCGACTAATGTTTATTCCCGATTTGTTAAATTTCCTTCTTTCGGGTGAAAAGAAAACAGAGTTCAGCTTTGCCACCACGTCCCAGTTGTACAATCCGTTTAAAGGAGCATGGGAGGATGATCTTCTTGCCTCAGTGGGACTGGATTCCTCATATATGAATGAAATTGTGGCCCCGGGAAAAATTACAGGTATGTTAAAAGAAGACCTGTGCCGGCAGACCGGACTAAAACAGGCCAACCTAACATCGGTATGCTCCCACGACACCGGCTCAGCTATTGTGGCAGTCCCCGCCAAAGGAAAAGACTGGGCCTACATAAGCTCAGGCACCTGGTCACTTATGGGAATTGAAACCCCGCTTCCCATAGTCAGTGAGAAGGCCTTATTATATAATTTTTCAAATGAGGGCGGTGCAGAAGGAACATTCAGGTTCCTTAAAAATATAATGGGGCTCTGGCTGCTGCAACAATGTCAGAAAAAGTGGGCCGCATCAGGCGCGGACTTCGATTATCCGGCACTCATTGAGCAGGCCGGGAAGGCACAACCTTTTAAAACATTCATTGATCCCGATTATGAAATGTTTTTCAATCCATCCGATATGCCCGCGGAGATCGACAATTTTTGCAACCTCCACTCCCTGGAAAAACCGGGAACCCAGGGCGAATATGTCCGCCTAATCCTTGAAAGCCTTGCACTTAAATACAGGCATGTGCTTGAGCAGCTTACTGAAATAAGCGGTAAAGAGATAAACATCATTCATATCATTGGTGGTGGCACCCGTAACAGGCTGCTTTGCCAGTTCACTGCTAATGCCACCGGGAAAAAAGTAATTGCAGGTCCTGCTGAAGGCACAGCTGCCGGGAATATACTGATGCAGGCAGTGGCCCATGGCAAAGCCGGATCACTGGAAGATGTCCGTGAAATAGTTAGAAGCTCCTTTGATTTTGAATATTACCTTCCCGCGGAAACCGCAAAATGGGACAGGGCATATAAAAACTTCCTGAAAATCCTGGTCATTTGATAATTGCACCTTGAAATACCGGATACCTTGCCCACTATAGCGGAATCAGCACTGCTCCTCCATAATAAACTGATGGTAAATGACCAAACTCCGGTATAATACCCGCAAAAAACCGGGCAATCCCTGGGATTACAGCCTCCGGTTATTTATATATGGGCCCGTAAGTGCTGCATGCCCTGTAATCTGCCCCTTCCTGGTCCATGCCGAAAGCTGACCATGCCGATGGACGGTAAATCTTATTTTCAGGAACATTGTGCATGCACACGGGTATACGCAACATGGCTGCAAGGCTTATCAGATCAGCACCAATATGCCCGTAGGAAAAGGCTCCGTGATTTGCACCCCAGTTAGCCATGACAGAATATACATCTTTAAAAGGGCCGCTTCCCGTAAGGTTCGGAACAAACCAGGTAGTAGGCCAGGTAGGATCGGTTCTGTTGTTAAGGATATCATGAACATTGTCAGGAAGTGCTGCAGTGTGACCTTCAGCAATTTGCAGCACAGGGCCGAGTCCGTCGACAATATTAACCCGGGAAAGAGTAACAGGCATGCTTCCCCTGGTGAGGAAAGTGGAGGAAAATCCACCTCCCCTGAAATATTCTGTTGTTGCGGGGCCCCAGGTTGTATTCTTCAGACAAAGATCGGCTTCCTGGGGAGTGACATCCCACCATGGTTTGATAGCAGGCTGGCCATCAATACTCTGCTGGCCGGTGCCATCCAGGGCTGAGGGACCTGAATTTATAAGGTGAATAAATCCATTTGAAGCAATGCCTTCAGGAGCATAACCGGTTACACGCTTGACTGCATCAGGACTCCAGTATGTCCTTACATCAGAAAACACCTGTGCGGATCCTGTCATCAAATGGCCGAAAAGCATTGAAACGCCATTGAGAGAGTCATTTTCTGTGGCAAGCATATATGGCTGACGTATCCCGTTCCAATCGAATGATGAACAAAGAAGAGCCTCCATAAAATCACCATTGGGGAAGTGATCAGTCCACTGTCTCTGACCCTGGAAACCAGCAACCAGGGCATTATGTCCGGAAGCTTCCTCTTCAAAACCAATCTCTCCAAGCCTGTTGTTTCCCACCATAAGATCGCGTGCAATGAGGGTCATCTTCACTACAAATTCCCAGTCCTGATCTTTTTGAGCACGGGACCTTTGATTTGCAGGTGGATTCCTGTCCTCCCCTTCACGGCAATTATCCTTCACCCAGCTAATGGCTTTGTTATACTCTTTATCATCGTAAATATTTTCATTTATACGCCGGACAAATTCCGACATATCCACATACTCGCAACGCATTCCCAGATACTTCTGAAAAAAGCCGTCATTAACTATCGATCCAGCAATACCCATTGATACGGACCCCATGGCAAGATAGGAGGTACCTCTCATGGTTGCCACAGCCAGGCCGGCTTTTACAAAGCGCAGTATCTTCTCCCTCACGTCAGCGGGAACACTTTCATCATCACTATCCTGTACATCCTGTCCGTAAATTCCGAAAGCAGGCAGACCTTTCTGGTTGTGTGCAGCGAGGACCGCTGCCAGGTAAACAGCACCCGGCCTCTCGGTACCGTTAAAGCCCCATACAGCTTTAGGCATATGGGGGTCCATATCCATTGTTTCACTACCATAGCACCAGCAAGGGGTGACGGTAAGGGACACCCCAACCCCCTCGGCAGCAAACTTGTCTGCACATGCAGCAGCTTCAGCAACACCTCCAATAGAAGTATCTGCAATCACACATTCCACCCGGCTGCCGTCTGCATGCCTCAGGCTGGATTCAATCAGACCGGCGGCTCTTTTGGCCATGTCCATAGTTTGTTTTTCCAGTGACTCTCTGATTCCTTTTCTTCTTCCGTCAATGGCAGGTCTTATACCTACTTTGGGCAGGCGCCCTATTATCCTGTTTTGTTTGTTGGTTTCCATAGTAAAAAGTGTTATTTGCAAATAATTCTATTAGTCCGTTAATTTCTGGAAAGATAAAAAAAATTCTTCAAAATTCCATTTCTGATTATCTGATGCAAGACATTATTAAGATTTTATGACCAAAAATTAATCCCCCTTATTTAAGCCTGAAAAGATCACTGCACATTGCTTTATAATGGTTATAATTTTTAGAGAGCAATTGAATATTACTAATGATTGTTGGATCGTGAAAATTTCAGCTTACGCATAAATAAATATAATTAATAGAAAACAATTCAACATTTGCGAATATTAATCCTAACTTTTTATAATTTCACATCTGAGGTTTTTTTGATTTTCAATAAGAAGATTTATGGTTGTTAATAATCCGGGTGAATCATCCCTGAAAAATATTTGCTGATGCAGCAGTTTGCCGTTATAGTGGCTGGTGGATATGGAAAAAGGATGAATGCAGAAATCCCAAAACAGTTTCTTCTGCTCAATGGTGAACCTGTATTAATCAGGACCATAAGGACTTTCCATCAGTATGACCCCTGGATGGATATTATTATTACTCTTCCGGCAGACCAGGTAAAATACTGGCATACACTTTGCGAAAATCACAATTTCAATATCCCTCATACAGTTGTGGAGGGGGGGGAAACCCGTCATCACTCTGTAAAAAACACATTAAGCAAAATACCGACCGGTTCACTTGTTGCCATTCATGACGGGGTAAGGCCTTTGCTAAGCAATGCACTTATCCGTACCTGCTTTGACACAGCTGCCATTATGGGTAATGCAGTGCCCGTGACAGAACTTTCAGACTCTATACGGGAGATACAGGGGGAAAATAACAAAAGTGCAGACCGCCAAAGGTTCAGGCTGGTCCAAACACCGCAGGTTTTTCACTCGGATCTGCTTATTGATGCATTCAGGCAGGATTACGATCCCAAATTCACAGATGAAGCTGCCCTTATTGAAACAGCAGGGCACAAAATACACATGGTAAAAGGTCAGCCCGAAAATATTAAGATAACAACATCCCTTGACTTATATATAGCATCTGCGATTCTTGATAACTGCTGATTGCTTATTTTAAATGATAATTTTAAGATCAATCATATAGTGCATGTGACCTAAAAGTTTGAAAAAAGATTGCATCTTGCTTTATTCGGAAATTACCGGTTATTACTCATTTTTTTAATAAAAAAGTAAGTCCCTGTTTTCAAAATTGAAAGTTAAGAGCGGACTTAAGAGTAAAATTTTTATAAATTTGCACTTATAACCCTGTCAGACGTGAAGATTTTTATCAGGCATATTGCATCTATAATTATTGCGGGACTGTTGATGATCTCCTCAACAGGGCTATACCTGACAGTGCACAACTGCAGCTCTGAAAACATAAGGGAACTGTTTTTTTTTAACCTGCTTACAGAAGAGCCTTGTGAGCATCATGCCGGCAGTGATAATGAAAATAGCTGCGGGCACCCGGAAGATAACCATTTGTGCCCTGAAAACAACGCCCTTTGCATTAATCCTCTAAATGATTCGGACAGCTGCTCCGGCACCCCGGATATGCCCGAATGTTGCTCGAATACGGTTCTCTTTATTTCGGTTGAAGATAATTTCATTAAATCGGATCCATCTCTCATTTCGTTAACCTGGATGCTGCAACTGGTTTTTGCAATTGACCCGGTCAATTTGCATTCAAATAATAACGATGTTCCCCTGATAACATACACAGATCCTCCTACTGTTTTGTATGACAGGGGACTTATACTCCTTAACCGGACCCTCCTTTTATGATCCCGCTTTTTTCTATGATTTGAACCCGCATTGATTAATAAAGGCTATACGGCTATTTCATTTATCATAAAAAAAAGCAAGCCATGTTACTCCAGAGATCAAAATTACTGATATGCACATTATTTGCACTTACGATAAGTTTTAACATCCAGGCCCATGAGCATCTAAAGGGCATTGTAAGGGCAACTGTTGAAAGCAACGGAAAAACGGAAGTGCAAACACTCCCCTATGCTTCCCTTCATTGGGCGGGAACAACTCATGGCGGGACAAGTGACGAAAGTGGTAATTTTGACCTCCATAAGCCCAATACAAAAGAGACTCTGCTGCTGATTGTAAGTTATACAGGCTATTCTGCAGATACCATTCTCATCCCGCCGGGTAAAACATACATCGAAATAATGCTTACTGAAAACGTGCAACTTGAAGAGGTATCTGTTCGCAGGAAGATGGGCCCGGGCTTTATCTCTGCCCTGCAGCCGGCAAAAACGGAGGTGATAACTACCCGTGGACTGCATAGCCTGGCCTGTTGCAATCTCTCTGAAAGTTTTGAGAACACAGCAACGGTCGATGTTGGATATTCAGATGCCCTCTCAGGTGCAAAACGCATTCGGATGCTTGGCCTGGCTGGAAGATATTCTCAGATAATGTTTGAGAACCTTCCGGGCATAAGGGGGTTCTCATCAACTTACGGACTTACTTATGTGCCGGGCAACTGGATGGAGTCAATCCAGATATCAAAGGGAGCAGCATCTGTTCTGAACGGCTATGAATCCACAACCGGACAGATAAACATAGAATATAAAAAACCTCAAAGATCTGAAACCCTGTTTCTAAATCTCTTTGCCAATAGCGAGGGAAGGCTGGAAACAAACATAAACTCTGCAGTTGAGATTAATGATACATGGAGTACCATGCTGCTTGGCCATGTATCAACCCAGCAGCTGCAGATAGATGACAATAAAAACACATTTATGGACGTACCCATGGGCAGGCAGATAAACCTTTTGAACCGGTGGAACCACGAGACAGACCATAAGCGGCATGTGCAATTCGGCTTTCATTATCTTAGCGATAACAGGTATGGTGGACAAACGTTTTTTAATCGCGATGCTGCCAGGGATGTAACAAACGGCTATGGAACAGAAATTGAAACAACAAGGCTTCAGGGTTTTATGAAGGCAGGGATTTTCCTGCCCAATACTGTTGAATCCAGTATAGGCCTGATGGCAGTGGCAACATATTACGACCAGAATTCTTTTTTTGGCCTCAACAATTACGCAGGAAAGGAAAAAAGTCTCTATTCAAATTTAGTTTACCAGTCCCCACTAACCACAACCGATCACCGGGTCAATACAGGCATCAGCTACCAGCTGGACGAATACAGGGAGCACTTTAATGATACCCTGATTACCCGCACTGAATCGGTGCCTGGCATTTTCATGGAGTATACATATACCAGTGCCGATGCATTTACTCTTATTCTGGGATTGCGGGCTGACCATCACAACATTCACGACTTGTTCATCACACCCCGCGTCCATTTCCGTTACCAGCTCAATGAAGGGGGCACTCTCAGGGGGTCTGCCGGCAAAGGTTTCCGCACAGCCAACGTATTCTCCGAGCATTCAGCCATAATGGCCAGTTCCCGGCAACTCATATTTACCGAAGAATTCAGGGCTGAAGAGGCCTGGAACTACGGACTGAACTATACACATGTTTTCCCTCTCAGCGAGGAAAGGAACATCACCTTCAGCGCCGATTTTTACAGGACAGATTTCATAAACCAGGTAATTGCCGATCTTGACCAGAGCGTCAACAGGGTGGTATTCTATAACCTGGACGGGAAATCATATTCCAATTCGTTCCAGACCGACCTCACCGTTAATCCTTATGAGGGAGTTGAGATATTTGCGGCCTACAGGAGGGATGATGTGAGAACCACCATTGACGGCCAACTGGTGGAAGCTCCGCTTACAAGCCGGTACAAGGGACTGCTGACACTGTCATACTCAACACGCCGCGATCAGTGGAAGTTTGATATGACCAACCAGATTAATGGCCCCGGCCGCATTCCCGATACCAGCGCAAGTCCGGAGCAATACCGCCGGCCGGAAACCTTTCCTGAATATTATATTTTACATGCACAGATAACACGAAAATTCAGAAGTATGGATATCTATTTCGGAGGAGAAAATCTGACAAATTTTAAACAACAAAATCCCATTATCGCTTTCGACGATCCTTTCGGAAGGTATTTTGACTCTTCGATGATCTGGGGACCGTTTATGGGGCGCATGTTCTATACGGGATTGAGATATACTTTTAACTAAGACCTGGCCATCCGAGTTATTAAAACATTATTATACGGGTTAAGAATTAAAATGATGAGAGGTATTATCAAATGGGGCATAACAGGTTACGGTAACCGGAGTGTGGAGATTCATCCTGCCGGTAAATTATGAGAGAAGTAATTACCTTTAGTATTTGAAACATCCCTGTAATATTATGCGTAAATTCATAATTACCCCATATATTGCAGAAATGTTTACTTTTAAATTATTCTACAACCCTGTTATTCTCCGAAAACTAATGATACAAATGATACAATTATCGACAATAAATAAATTACTGCTTTTTGCTGTCATCACCCTTTCATCCCTGGCAATTCCCAACAGAGCCGTTGCGGCCAGTGACACTGTACGATATAATAACAATGATCTGATACCCGTTTTTCTTGATTTTTCGTTTCACCAAAACTATATCAGGGAAAACATAACATTTGTCAACTATGTGCGCGACAGGGAGCTTTCAAAGGTTCATATTATGTTGACAAGTCATCCTTCAGGCTCATCCGGACGTAATTACGTCCTTTCATTTATTGGAAGAAGAAGTTATGCAGGAATGAACAACAAAATTACATATTGGGCACCGGGAACAAATTCCTCTGATGATACTCGTAAGGGACTGGTTAAAATTATAAAAATGGGGCTGTTGCCTTATTTGGCAAATACAGAAATGGCAGACCAGGTTTCAATTAAAATCAATGGCGGGCTTCAGCTAGAGAGGGGGCCCTTAGAAGATCCATGGAAAAACTGGATCCTTGAAGTTCACGGTGGAGGAAATTTTCACAAGGAATCCTCGCAGGACAGGTATAATGCAAGATGGGGCTTTTCAGCCAACAAGATTTCGGAGGAGTGGAAAATAAGGGTCAGTCCATATTTTAATTATAATGAGCGTAACTTCTTTGATACCGATGAGGGAACGATCACCAGTAAATCCCACAGGCACGGTTTTTTGGGGGACTTTGTTAAAAGCATTGACCAGCATTGGTCTGCCGGTTTATTTGTGCGCATCCTTTCCAGTACTTTTCACAACGCAAATTTTAATACTTCCGTTTCTCCGGGCATAGAATACAGCCTCTTCCCTTATAGTGAAGCCACCAGAAAAGCCATTACAATGGTTTACCGCCTGGGATTAAGCCATAATAATTACCTTGAAACCACAATATTTCAAAAAGATCAGGAAACCCTCGGAAGCCATTCCCTGAATGTCTCAACCAGCTATCGCCAGCCCTGGGGCTCCTACCGGGCAAGTATTACCGGATCTCATTTCTTCCATGATTACCGGGCAAACCGGGTATCCTTTTCAACTCACCTGAATTTACGGATTCTTAAAGGACTGTCTCTTAGTCTGAGCAGCAATTTTAATTTGATAAATGATCTTGTCTCCCTTCCCGCGGGTGATGAGACGCTGGAAGAAATACTTTTACAGCAACGCCGGCAGGCAACGGATTATCAGCTGTCCGGATCATTTGGACTGGCCTATACCTTTGGTTCGCAATTTAACAATGTTGTAAATACCCGTTTTTGATATCCGGGGCGGGATATAATCAGATATGCTCCCGATTATTTTTTGCTGTTGATATTTACCTGTGTGTTTTGTATCTTAGATAACAAAACCCTGTTTTATGTCCCCTATAAACATATTGAAAGGCATACAAACTGACGTTTTCAACCTGTTTTATCCGCTTCTTTGTCCGGCTTGCAATTCTCTTTTGTTAAAACAGGAAACCCATATTTGCACAGACTGTCTATATAAATTACCTAAAACAAATTTTCACCTTGATGCAAATAACTCCATGGCACAACTATTCTGGGGAAGAACAAGAATAAAGGCAGCGGCTGCATGCTACTATTTTGAAAGAGGGAGCAAATGCAGGAAAATCCTCCATCAGATCAAATACAGGGGCAAAAAAGAGCTTGCCTTATTCCTTGGTATATTATACGGAAAAGAATTATCGGGATCCGGCTGTTTTACAGAACCGCATATGCTTATCCCGGTTCCCCTGCATCCTTCCCGGGAAAAGCTGAGGGGCTTTAATCAGAGTGAATGGTTTGCCAGGGGACTGGCGGAAAGCCTTGGCAAAAAAGTGGTTACCGATGTGCTGGTCCGGGTTAAGGGCATAGAAACACAAACTCACAAATCGCGTATGGAGCGCTGGGAAAATGTGGAGAACAGTTTCAGAATTAATCTTGAGGAAAAAATCACTCAAAAACATATACTGCTTGTGGATGATGTTGTGACAACAGGTGCCACCCTTGAATCATGTGCGTCATTATTAATGAAAACCCCGGGGGTTGATGTAAGCATTCTTACCATAGCTTTTGCCTGAAGCATTGCTGAATGATAAGTGTCAACCTCCTACCCTTTGAAATTGGATGTTTTACTGGTTAATTTTTCAATCAGTATTTCAACCCCTTTGCCGGCTTTCTCTTTTATAATTTCAATTTCACATAATCCATAACAGGTCACATCATTGGGATCAATAATATAAACAGGGGTATTTTCAGGAACATGGTCCAGCAGACTGGCTGCCGGATATACATTCAGGGACGTCCCGATAACAACAAAAATATCAGCGGCAGATGTAATCTCAATTGCAGGCTCCATAGCAGGTACGGCTTCACCAAACCAAACTACATGCGGTCTTAGCGGAAACCCCTTTTCACAACGGTCATCATCTTTAATTTCCCAGCCTTCTATATCATAAACCAGCTCAGGGTACTTTGTGCTTTGAGCTTTTCTGAGTTCTCCATGAATATGCAGGACATTTTTGCTGCCGGCACGTTCATGCAGGTCATCAACATTTTGTGTAATAATCTCAACATCAAAATATTTTTCTAATTCAACCAGGCCCAGATGGGCCTTATTAGGTTTACACTCCAATAACTGCCTGCGACGAGCGTTATAAAAATCCTGAACGAGTTTGGGATTTTTTTCCCATCCCTGGGGAGTGGCTACTTCCATAATATCATATTCCTCCCATAAACCTCCCATATCACGAAAGGTTTTAATACCGCTTTCAGCGCTTATCCCGGCACCAGTTAATACTACAAGCTTATGCATAATAAAAAGGTTTTATAATAACAAAACGTGTTAAAGTTAAAATCAATTATTTTAAATGATTGCTAAAAATGATATCCAAAATAATAAAATCATCATAATTTATATGCACAAGGATGAGAAGAAAATTTATTTAACTTAGTGCTTCATAAAAACATCATTTATAAGTCTTATAACATTCAGATATACAAGCCAATGATAGATCCTTCAACCATTGAAAGAATAATTGACACCGCCGAGATAGCCGATGTGATACAGGATTTTATAACGCTTAAAAAACGCGGAGTCAATCATATTGGATTGTGCCCTTTCCATAATGAAAAAACACCATCATTCACAGTATCACCAGCAAAAGGAATCTACAAATGTTTTGGATGCGGAAAAGGAGGGAATGTCGTAAATTTTGTGATGGAACACGAAAATATTTCCTGGCCGGAGGCTTTGAAATTTCTTGCAAGGAAATATGGAATTGAAATAGCTGAAAGGGAAGTTACCGATGAGGAAAAAGAGAAGCAGGGCGAACGTGAAAGCATGTTGCTTTTAACCGGGTTTGCCCGGAAATTTTACACTGATACCCTGGTTAATAATGAAGAGGGTTTGGCAGTCGGACTCACCTATTTGAAGGAAAGAGGTTACAGGAAAAATCTGATAGATAAATTTGAGCTCGGATACTCTCCCTCAACATGGGATTCACTAACACAGCATGCTGTCAAAAATGGATATAAGCCGGATGTCCTTGAAAAAACCGGACTTACAATAAGAAAAGGAGAAAAATTGTTCGACAGGTTTAACGGACGGATTATTTTCCCCATTCATTCCCTTTCAGGGAAAGTGCTGGCATTTGGAGCAAGAACACTTAAGCAGGATAAAAACACTGCAAAATATCTTAATTCTCCTGAATCTGAGATTTATCATAAAAGCCGTGTTCTCTATGGTTTATACTTTGCCAAGCGGGCTATTGTCCAAAGTGATAAGTGTTATCTTGTTGAAGGCTATACTGACGTACTTTCCCTTCATCAGGCAGGTATTGAAAATGTTGTTGCCTCTTCCGGGACAGCTCTGACAAATGATCAAATAAGGCTTATCAAAAGATTTACAAATAATATAACAGTATTTTACGATAGTGATCAGGCCGGCATTAACGCTTCCATGAGAGGTATCGACCTTATTCTTGCAGAGGGGATGAATGTAAAAATACTTACCTTACCTGAAGGTGAAGATCCGGATTCTTTTTCAAAAAAAGGTAATTTGGAATCATTCAGGGATTATATTAGTAATAACGAACTTGATTTCGTTCTGTTCAAAACTCGTTTGCTAAGTGAAGAATCAAAGAGCGATCCGGTAATAAAATCAAGAATGATAAGTGATGTAGTAGGGTCAATCGCAAAAATACCTGACCGCATTACCCGGATGGTATACATAAAGGAGTGCTCTGTCATTCTGCAAATTGAAGAGAAGATACTATATACGGAAACCGATGAGATAAGGAAAAAGATTGCTGAAAAAAATCTTAAATCTGAGTATACTCAGAGGGTCTCATTATCTGAAAACAGCCCTAAACTTTCTGTTGCCAATTCTGCGGCCAAAACTAATTCCCGCTCTGAAAGAGAAAACCATGAAAGAGAAATTATCAGGCTGCTTCTTAATCACGGTGAAAAATATTTGTATAATCAGGATGATGATAAATCCATTACAGTAACCGGATTTATTATTAATGAACTTGAAAGAGACGAACTTGATCTGTCCAACCCGGTTTATAATTCAATTATCAATGAATGTAAAAAACTTATAGCCAGCAATATAATACCTACAGAAAAAAACTTTTCCAACCATGCTGATATTGAAATAAGCCATACGGCAGCTGACCTGTTAAGCTCATCCTATGATATAAGTAAAATATGGAAAAGGAAAGAAAACTATATTGAAACGGAAGAAGATAAACTTATACAATTGGTGCCATCCACCATACTTGCCTATAAAAGTTTTCTTGTTAGAGAGGAATTAAAAGATACTGAAAAAAAACTTAAAGTGGCCGGTAATGATGAGTCCTTATTATTGCAGCAAAGATATATGATGCTCAAAAACACCAATATCCAGCTTGCAAAGCAACTGGGCAACAGAACTGTATTTTGATTTTTTTATTCATAAAAAGTGCCCGGACAAAAAATTAATTATGCCACTCTGATTTTTTTTGTATTTTTATATCGCACGTATAATCTGTCTTATTGATGACAACTGCAAATACTAATAAAACTGCCAGTTCACCAGGTGATAATCTATATTTCAAATGTATGTTCAATAGCAGATTTTCTTTAAAAATCCTTAACCCGTGTTTAGTGATATTTTTCTTATCGTTAATAATGTCATGCGGTCAGTCGCCGGAGAAGGAGGAAAGATTTTTTGATTCCGAAGTTTATTTTCAGGATAAGGATACAGAAATAAATATTTCTGATTTAAAAGAAATATTTTACGATATATATTCTCCTACAGAGGCTAAAAGGGTTTTCAGGCAAATAAACCCGGTATTCGATCCTTCCATTCTTAATTCGGCTGATAATATTATGAGATATAGCGGCAGTAGCAAAATAGCTGTTAATCTGGGTATTTTGGGTGCTGATATGAGTTTTTGCCATATGTTTGGTCAGACGCAGGAAGAAATCAATTACCTGTCTGCCATATACAGGCTTGCTGATAACCTGGGTATTTCTGGTATTATAGGGGGAGCAGAATATCTCAGGGATGAATCACATCCTGACTCATTATTTGATAAAGCTCGTGAAATTTACATTTCCGCCGACAAACAGCTCAAAGCTAACGATCGGAGCGGTATAGCATCTCTTATTCTTGCAGGCGGATGGATAGAGGCCCTGTATATAACATCCCTTTTTTATGATAAAGAAAATCCAGATCCTTCACTGGTACACCAGATAATATCTCAAAAGTATTCACTTGATCGTCTTGTCGCCCTTTTATCAAATCATCATGGTGGGGATATTAATACATCAAAGTACCTCCTGTATTTCAGGCAACTTAAGCAATTATTTGACAACGTGGATATTATGTTTAACCAGGAAGACCTAAAAATTGATACTGTAAATAAAACAATTGAAGCAGCCAGTCCACAGTTAAGTTATAAAGAAAAGGATATTGAGGAAATAATCAAACTGGTAAATCTTATCAGGCAGGATATGGTAAATTAATCTACCATAAATAGCTGGGATATAATGCCATCGGCAAACAATTTGCCGGATGTGGTAAGTTTAAAATAACTACCTTCCCTTTTGAGTTTACCGGAGAATATTAATTTTTTTGCTTCTTTGATAAAGAAATCATAAAATTCAAGGCCAAATTTTCTTTCAATCAAACTAACATCCGCACCCCACATAGTCCGCAATGAAGTAAGTATATATTCATTATATTTTTCGTTTACCCCCAGATTTTCAAAATTACATGGAATAGTATTTTCTTTTATAAGCTTAATATACTGAGTGTTATTTCTTATATTCCATTGTCTCGAATACCCGTTAAAGGAATTTGCCGAGGGGCCTATCCCTAAGTATCGCTTTTGCTGCCAGTAAGAAGTATTATGACGGGATATGAATCCGGGCAGGCAAAAATTTGAAATTTCGTATTGTATAAACCCTTGCTTGTGTGATATTTCCATAAGCATTTCAAAATGCTCAATTCCTTTATTTTCATCAGGCTCTTTCATTCTCCCCATTTTGATCTTATGGGCATAAACGGTTTTTGCTTCAAGGGTCAAATGATAGGCTGATAGATGTTGAATTTTATTTTTAAAAGCAATATTCAGATTTTCCTTCCATTTTAATGAGTTAAGAGTTGGTAAACCATATATCAGATCAATATTAATATTGTTAAATCCGGCCTTTTTACTATCTTTTATACAGCGTACTGCCTGATTTTTATCATGCCTGCGATTCATCCATTGAAGATCATCATCAAAAAAAGACTGGATTCCTAAACTTAGCCTGTTCACACCCAATTTTCTCAAATCTCTGAGATATGATATTGAAAGGTCATCAGGATTGGCCTCCAGGGTTATCTCAACATCATTGGATACAACAAACAAGGAGAAAATAACACTAAGGATTTTACTCAATTCTTGATCATTTAGTACCGAAGGTGTTCCTCCCCCAAAATAAATCGTATCAATTATTTCTCTGTCCAGAAAACTTTCCTGTAATTTCAACTCTTTTACCATGCAATCCGTTAATTCCAACCTGTTTCGCATGGAAACTGAAAAATGAAAATCACAGTATATACAAACATTTCTGCACCAGGGAATATGAATATAAATTCCTGCCATATAATAATTCTAAAAATTGTACATTGCTGATTGCGAAAAAATGTACATTGTTATTTACCGGTTACAACAAGATTTTAAAATATCTTAATGCTTTACAATATTAACATTTCCTCTTGATAAATTTTATGAAAAATAATTTCATAAAATTGGCTTTTAAAAAAACTATTTCCGTTATAAAAAATAATCACTTATTGAAATTTTACAATCATTATTATAGAATAAAAAATCAACCTAATGTAAACAAATTTAGCAGGCAATTTAATTGACACTTAAGTTTTCAACATTTCAATTATTTGTTCATTAGTACATCAAATATTCTTATAATTAATTGATTAAAAAAAAACACTTGTTAATAGTTTAGATACTTTTGGTTTATTATTTGTCAGCTTTATTCAGCAGTAATATTTATCAACACTATTAACAGGATATATATACCATATTAATAATTAAAATTTAAAATAATATTTATAATATACTGTTAACTGTTAATTACGAAAATAATATTATATCAATCATCCAGGAAAAATAGATTAGTTTTGTATGAGTAATAATATAGAATGTTACGGACCTGTATTAATAATTACAGAAATAATTAAATGACAAATGATTTTGACATAAGGGACGAGTCAATAGATAATACCGATAAAGTCATTGAAAAAAAACTCAGACCGGTATTCTTTGATGATTTTATGGGACAGGAGAAAACAGTGGAAAATCTCAAGATTTTTGTTAAAGCTGCTAAAATGAGGGAAGAGGCCCTTGATCATGTTTTGCTTCACGGACCGCCTGGTTTGGGTAAAACAACGCTTGCAAATATAATAGCCAGTGAAATGAATGTCAATATAAAAATAACCTCCGGACCTGTACTTGATAAACCTGGTGATTTAGCAGGTATTTTGACGAGCCTGGATGACGGGGATGTTATGTTTATTGATGAAATACACCGGCTTAGTCCTGTTGTTGAAGAATATCTTTATTCGGCGATGGAAGATTATAAAATTGATATACTTATTGATAAAGGGCCGGGAGCAAGGTCCGTGCAGCTTAAATTAAACCCCTTTTCATTAATAGGAGCCACTACGAGATCCGGATTATTGACCAGTCCTCTCAGATCAAGGTTTGGTATTAATTCACATTTGGAATATTATGATTCAAATATTTTGCGAAAAATTATTATCAGATCAGCAGATATTCTTGAAATTTATATTGACGATGACGCATCTGTTGAAATAGCAGGTAGAAGCCGGGGAACACCCAGAATTGCAAATGCACTGCTGCGAAGAGTCAGAGATTTTGCCCAGGTCAAGGGTAATGGCAAAATTGATATGGATATAGTCAAATATTCCCTCAATGCTTTAAATATAGACAAGAATGGCCTTGATGACATGGACAACAGGATTTTGTTGACAATAATTGAAAAATTTAAAGGCGGCCCGGTAGGCATTTCTACTATAGCGACTTCAATAGGTGAAGATTCAGGTACTATTGAAGAAGTTTATGAACCATTCTTAATCAAGGAGGGATATATCAAACGTACACCACGTGGACGTGAAGTAACTGAACTTGGGTATACCCACCTTGGAAAAAAGATTACCGGGAACAGTAGTTTACTGTTTTAATAATTAGGGCTTTAGTTGCAATACAATTTCACCTGACTTTGCAACTTTTAAGGCTTCAGGTATTAAATATTTTTAGTAAAACAGCAATTTGGAAATAATTATTTAAATTTGACGCTTCGCACTGACGGTATTAACAGGAATTTTAATTTAAATATAGACTGATGAAACAGATAATAGAGTATCTTGGGTTAATCATATTTGTTATTGCAATTATTTTACTTGCTTTTGGATTACTCCAGGGTGGCATTAATAACACCATTCTGCTGGTAAGTGGTATTTTGCTGGTTGTGGGATTAGTTGTTCAGGTAGTGGTTGGTAAGAAATATATGTAGGGTGGGGTTATTTATATATTATTAAAATATATTTCCGGCTTTTTTTAAACCTTTGACATCAATTATTTTGATGCGTCGTCCATGAAGCTCTATCAATTTATCTGATTTGAATTCTGATAATAAACGTATTACCGATTCAGTTGCCGTACCTACTATATTGGCAAGCTCTTCCCTGGTTAATGTTATTTGAAGAAATTGTTCATTATCAAGCTGAAAATTGTTTTTTAACAGAAGTATTACTTCAGCAAGTCTTTCACGGACAGTTTTTTGTGCAATATCGGTGATATAGGCATTGGCTTCGCCCAGTTCCTTGCAGGCTAATTGCATTAGATCCATAGAGAATTCTCCGTTTTGCTTGACCAGTTGGATTAGAGTTTCTCCTGGAATATAACATAGATGTGAATCCTCAATTACCTTGGCTGTAGTGCAGGCAACTTCTCCGCTAAGAACGGAACGAAAACCAATAATATCACATTTTTTGGCAAAATTAATAATTTGTTCCTTGCCATCAATCCCTGTTTTATAAATTTTAATTATCCCGTCATTAACACAATAGCATCCTGTAATCCGATATCCTTCATGATAAATAACAGATCCCTTTTTATAGGGCTCACAATTCTTTTCAAGTGAAATTTTTTCCAGTTCATCCCTGGTGAGATGCCTGAAAATATTATTGCTTTGATTTGAACAAGTTTCACATGAAGCTGAACCGGAAATATTTTTCATCCTAATAAAACAAGTTAATCAAATTAATAATCAGTTAATTATTTTTAGCAGGTAATTCATATTGAGCTTTTTAAACGGATGGATCCCCTTGCTTTATACATACCTTTTTGTGTTACGCAGTATCATGGGGCTTCATTCGAATAAACTATTGTTATCAAATTTAAATTCAGTTATTTACTAAGGCATGGTATTCATATTCAGTGTTTCACTCGTATGGAACCCTCAGGTTTGTTCATGTTATTTTGTCTGCCGAAGGCTGATGCGGGTTTCATCTTTATAAAAATAGGTTAATCAATTTAATATTTAATTAGTTATACTTTACAGGTAGTTGATATATACTTGATGTTTATTATTATTATATGGTATATTGACCACTACCATTATGACCCCATTTAAATAAATTGACTTAATCTTAATAAAATCACAAAATTATTTCCGGCATGCATTAGCTATTGCAAAGGTGTGGAAATTGCATGGACAGGATTTAATGTTGTTTACTTGCCTGTTGAATAGATAAAGAAATTTATTTATCGAATCTGTTAAAATGCTTACCCAGGATAAAGTGTAAGGTATAATAATCTTAGGGATTGTTATATCTTACGGTTTAGGCGGCGTTAGCATTAATTATGCAAAAATAATAAAATAATTTAAATATGTAAAGGTATGCAATCTGCTGCATAACTAAAATGAAAAGGTGCAATTGTCTAGCGAACTTTTTGGGTATCGTTAAATAGTTAAACAATACTGCTGAATTGATTTAAAAATCGCACATCATTTTCAAAATATAACCTGATATCCTTAATATTGTATTTTAAAAGTGCTATCCTTTCAATGCCCAGGCCAAAGGCAAATCCTGTGTATTTGTTTGGATCAATGCCGCAGTCTGTTAATACATTAGGGTCGACCATTCCACAACCAAGAACTTCGAGCCAACCCGTATATTTGCACAATCTGCATCCTGTACCCTTGCAGCTGCATAATACATCCATTTCTCCTGATGGTTCTGTAAAAGGAAAAAATGAAGGTCTGAGTCTGATTTTTGTATCTACTCCGAACAGTTCCTTTGCAAAATACTCAAGGGTTTGCTTTAGATCAGCAAATGAAACTTCGGTATCAACATACAAACCCTCAATCTGGTGGAAGATACAGTGTGACCTCGCTGATATAGCTTCATTTCTGAAAACCCTGCCCGGAGATATTGTGCGAATTGGCGGGTTATTGTTTTCCATCACGCGAACCTGTACTGATGATGTATGTGTTCTAAGCAGTATATCCGGATTTTTTGAAATAAAGAATGTATCCTGCATATCCCTTGCAGGATGTTCTTCAGGAAAATTGAGCGCTGAAAAGACATGCCAGTCATCTTCTATTTCCGGGCCTTCCGAAATTGTGAAACCAATTCTGCTGAAAATATCGATTATCTCTTTTCTGACCATCGAAATAGGGTGCCTGCTACCTGTAATTAAATGATTTGCCGGTAAGGTCAGATCGAAGCTCGTAGAATAATCAGATTGTTTGGTTAGCCCCTCAGCATTTTCAAGAATTTTCTCTTGCACATAAACCTTAAGTTCGTTCAGAAGTTTTCCGGTTTTTTTCTTTTCTGCTGCAGGGATACTTTTAAAATCATTAAACAGGCTGGTTATTATTCCCTTCTTTCCCAGATAATCTATTCTGAATTGTTCAAGTTCCTTAAGGTCATTAGCTGTAAAATTTTGAGCCCTCAAATATGCTTCTTCAATTTTCTTTTCCATTTATCTTTTTAATCATATTATCAACAAATGCAAACCTAACTAATTTTAAAAAATTTCAAACATACTTTTTAAATAATTAAGAGTAACCTGTTTTTTATTTGTACTTCAGGAGCTGTTTTATATACTCAATTTGAATTTTATAGAGAATTCACATCCAGGGTTCTGGTTCCGAAGGAATCTACATGGGTTATTCATCTTTTTTGTCAGCCTGCAATGAAGGGGTGCTTTTGTATAATTACAATTCCTCTATATTTGTCCTCTCAGTAACACGGTTAATTATAAAAGTGATTTAAAATATCACAATTAGAGATTTTCTTCAGTTTTTGGGTTGATTTAATACCAAAAACTTAAATTTGCTTTGCTATTCAAAGTTTTCTGTGTTTATCATTTTTTCCTGCATGATGGTTTTTCAAAATACACGTGTTTCCGGAAAGTTTGCCGGATATTTTTCGGTTTTAGGGAATGTTTTTCTTTTTGTTATTAAAATATGGGCTGGAATCGTTACTGGTTCCATTGCCCTTGTAGCGGATGCATGGCATACCCTATCCGATTCTTTTTCCTCTATCGTGTTGTTAGCCGGAATTTATATTTCCAATAAACCTGCTGATCATGAGCATCCATATGGGCATGGAAGAGCTGAGGTTATTGCATCGCTTATACTTGGAATGTTTCTTGTTTTAATTTCCATTAATTTTTTCTATCAGTCTGTATTGACAATTCTCGAAAGAGAAACTGTCCAGTTCGGATTGTTTGCTATTATAGCAACCTGCATATCATTAGTAGCTAAAGAGATAATGGCTAATGTTTCCTTTTTAGCCGCAAAAAACGAGAATTATAATTCACTACGTGCTGATGGATGGCATCACCGGTCTGATGCACTTACCAGTGGCGTTATACTGTTTGGTATTTTTCTGGGTAATTATATCTGGTGGATAGATGGGGCACTGGGTATCCTGGTATCACTTATTTTATTGATTTTAGCCTATAGAATTGTAAGGGACAGTATTAGCCCTTTGTTAGGTGAAAAACCGGATTATCAAATTATTGATAAAATTCATATAATTGGTCGTAGTGTTTATTCGCACGATCTTTACTTGCATCATTTTCAAATGCACAGATACGGCCATCATACCGAACTAACATTTCATATCAAATTACCTGGTAATTACAGACTTGAAGATGCTAATAAAATTACATCTGAATTTATACAAAGGATTAAAGACGAATTGAATATTTTTGCTACCATATATATTGATGCCTATCACAACAACGAAATAAATTGAATTACTTACGGAAATTGGCAGGGCAGACTGCTATATACGGATTCAGCAGTGTTATCGCGCGTATTTTAAATTTTCTTCTGGTTCCATTTTATACCAGAATATTTATAGATACTGCTGAGTACGGTATTATCAATGAGCTTTATGCATATGTTGCCTTCTTTATTGTTATTCTCACTTATGGGATGGAAACTGCATTCTTTCGCTTTTCATCAAAATCTTCTGATAAAGGGATCGTTTTTTCCACTGCGCTTATAGCATTAATTTGCACATCCTTTTTATTCCTGGTTTTTATACTCTTATTTCATCCTCAATTATCCAGGCTTATTGGCTATGGAGATTATAAGGAGTTTTTGTTATTGCTTGGCTTTGTTTTATCTATAGATGCAGTTACTGCAATACCATTTGCGAGATTACGCCTTAATAACCAATCCGTTAAATTTGCCCTGATTAAGCTATTCAATATTTCAGTAAACATTTTTTTTAATATTTTTTTTCTTGTTCTGATACCCATGCTTATTGAACAAGGTTTTGAAAATCGTTTTTTCTATTTTATTTATAAGCCCGACTTTCTCGTTGGATATGTCTTCGTTTCTAATTTTTTAGCATCTCTTTTCACCTTATTGTTTTTTGTTAAGGATTTTTACAGGATCAATTATAAATTTTCCTGGAAGCTTTTTCTATCAATGCTATTGTATGGATTTCCCCTTTTAATTGCCGGATTAGCCGGAACTGTTAATGAGGTTCTGGACCGGATAATGTTAAGGTACCGTCTGCCTGACGGAATTGATGCCCTAGAGCAAATCGGTATTTATGGGGCAAATATAAAAATTGCGGTATTGATGACTCTTTTTATTCAGATGTTCAGATATGCCTCTGAACCATTTTTTTTTACCAGCGAAAACAAAAAGTATAACCGGGAGATGTATGCGGAGATTTTGAAATATTTTACTATTTGCGGGGTTATAATATTCCTGGTTATTTCGCTAAATATTGATCTTTTCAAATTTATTATCGGACCTGAGTACAGAGAGGGAATTGTTATTGTACCCGTAGTATTGTTAGGAAATCTTATGCTTGGAATATATTTCAATTTATCTGTATGGTATAAATTGAAGGCGATGACCTACTTTGGGGCAATTTTTGCTACTTTTGGAGCCCTGATTACAATAAGCATAAATTATTATTTTATTCCCAGTTACGGATATGTTGCCTCTGCATGGGGACATCTGATGTCCTATACTTCTATGGTTTTATTAGCTTTTTTTGTTGGCCGGCATTATTATCCTGTACCTTACAATATATGGTTGTTGGTTGTTTATATTTTCAGCGGAATTGCGTTATATATGATTGCTTCACGATTAAATATTGAAAGTGAATTTTACAGGGTGATTATCAATAATTTTCTTATACTTATTTTTTCGGCCTTTGTAATATTTTTTGAAAGAAAAAATCTTTATAAGATTATAAAAAATACGGAAGTTTATAAATGATTAACTTTATACTTTTATTACAAATCTGCCTGTAAATTTAAACTGTTATATGAATGGTAATTAAAATAAAAAACACCTCTGAAAATCCCCTTCCCTTATATGAGACGAAATACTCTGCAGGGATGGATTTGCGCGCAAATGTCAGGGAACCTTTGCTTATTATGCCCCTGCAAAGAGTTCTAGTGCCCACAGGCATATTTATTGAGCTGCCCTTAGGATATGAAGCGCAAATTCGCCCCCGTAGCGGGATGGCTATTAAATACGGCATTACTGTGCTTAATTCTCCCGGGACTATTGATTCTGATTACCGGGGCGAGATTAAGGTTATTTTAATAAATTTATCTCAGGATGATTATTCTGTAAATTTTGGAGATAGAATATGCCAGATGGTTATACACAGATATGAACAAATAGAATGGCAGCCAGTGGAAATTCTTGAGGATACAACACGTGGTGCCGGCGGATTCGGGCACACCGGTAGCGGTTAAATTTCTTTCACCAGCTCGGTATTGTCTGATCCCGGATTCAGGATATATCTTTCACTGAGGCTATCTTTTTCTAAATTAATTTTCAGAGAAAGATTTTTTATTTAGCAAATTATGAATCAATTTTTTAATTATAAACCTGGTAAACCTGACAGGCGAAGTTTTACATTCCTGTTTTTAATATTACTTTGTTTTATTTTCATTATTCCGCTCAATAGCTGCAAAAGCTCCAGGATCATTGAAAGCAGGAATGATTATTATTTGCTCGAGAATATTGAGGATTTTGAATACCGGTACTCGCTGAGTGAGGGTATTAAATATAGATTACTTGGTGATTTAGGACGTTCGGTTTATTTTTTGAATCGGTGTATTGAAATTTTTCCATTCAGCGATGTTGCTTATTATGAACTTTCCAAGGTTTATTTTTCTGCTGGTGAAACAGAAATTGCTATTGAACATGCAAACCGGGCCCTTGGGTTAAATCCTGAGAATTTATGGTTCTATTATCATCTCGGACAAATTTACCAGGAAAATGAAAGTTTCGCTGATGCAATTTCTGTTTACCAGAATGCAGCCGCTATTTTTCCTGATGAAATTGAATTTCAGTATACTCTTGCAATGTTATTTTCTATCAATGAAGAATTCAATAAATCTATAGAAGTATATACAGCCCTTGAAGAAAAATACGGAATTAACCCGAAATTCTCAATACCCAAAAAGCATGTATATATTGAGTTGGGAGAATTCGAGAAGGCACACAATGTTATAGTTGAACTGGTTTCCAGGTTTCCCTACGAACCCGGGTATCTGGGTATGCTTGCCGAATTTTACCAGTCAATGGATATGTATAAGGAAGCTCTTGAAACTTATAAAGATTTGTTTACACTTGATCCTGACAACGGGTTTGCACAAATTTCAATTGCTGAATTCTATTTGCGTAATAGTCAATTTGAAGAAGCTTTTATTTATTTAGATAGAGCTGTAATCAACCCATCTCTTAATTATCGTGATAAATTACCTGTAATTTCTGCTATCGCCCGGGATCCTCAACTTATTAACAATTATCCTGAGAGGGTTGAAAATATTTTGATCACGTTTAAAAATGAATATCCTGATAATTCTATTATCGAAGCAATAACCAGTGAGTTTTATTTAAATAGCGGAAATTATCATCAGGCTGTTGTTCTTTTGAAGAAGTTATGCTTAGAGAATCCCAATAATGAGATATTTGCTGAACAATTCGTCAGTTTGCTAAATTATACCGGCTCTTATCAGGATGCCATTGATATGAGCGATTTTCTGTATGAAAATTTTCCTGAAAACATTCTTGTCATTTATAACCTTGGAATTGCTCATTATCTTGAAGGATATTCCGATACTGCCATTAAAATATTTAAGAAAGCAACTACTTTGAATATTGAATCATATGAGCTTGAAAGCAACATTTATTCACTTATAGGTGAACTTTATTACAAAGCAGGTGATTATGAAAAATCTGATCAGGCTTATGAGACCGCTATTGAGATTAATGATCGTAATTTAGTAACACTCAATAATTACGCATATTATCTATCATTACGGGGAGAAAGGCTTGAGACTGCCAGGAAGCTAAGCTACATCACAATTGAAAATGAATCTGATAATGCTTCCTTTCTTGATACTTATGCATGGATTTTGTATAAACTTGAAGATTTTGACGGAGCCTTAAAATATATTGAGCTGGCGTATAATAATGGGGGAAATAATCGTTATGAAATTGTAAAACATTACGGCCAGATTTTAAAGAAGCTTGGCAGATGTGATGAAGCAGAAATTTATTTTAATAAAGCTGCGATTATATCAGATAATGAGCAAGTTGATGATAACTATAATGAGTAATTATTTTTATTGCCGGAATACCCGCATTATTTGTACAATTAATTGAGTATTCATAGTTCATATACCATTGCATATTATGACCATTTGGGTTAATTCTAAGTTCTCTGTTTTGATAAGGGGAGCATGTATTTTTATTTTTCTTCTATTATTTTCCATATCCTGCCGGACTATAGCCCCCGTAGTTGTTGTGGAGGATTCATATACAGGCAATCAGATTTTTGAGCAGTTGCTGGGTAATGAACCGGATATTGAAACTTATTCTGTTCGCAGGATGCAAATTAGCTTGAAAGAAAATGAGGATGAAATTTCTTTCCGGGGCTCCGTGAGAATCAAGAAAGATTCCTTGATTCTCTTCACAATCAATGCTTTTGCCGGAATTGAAGCTGCCAGGGTACTCATGACCAGGGACAGTATTAAGATTATAGACAGGATCAATAATCAATATTTTCTTGGAAATTATGAGGATCGTAACAGATATTTGCCATTTAATGTGCAGTTTGATATGATGCAAAATCTTTTTTTTGCTACTCCTTTGGATATAATGAATGAATATAATTTATTTGAGAATGGCGATAAAGTTTATTTTTTCAATAATGAAATAATTTCATTGCAGAACCACAGGGATATTTCTACAGATGACCATTCCGGAAACAATTCTATCAGATTTGATTTTGACAAGAATTTTTTAATGCGCGAATCTCTTTTTCATTCAACCGATACTGAGGCCTTTGCCCGGTTTAATTTCAATTCCTATAACAAATATAATGGATATTATTTTCCAGAAGATATTGATGTTTACTTAATTTCTCACAAAGTACCTGTTTCAGCCAATATTAAACTCAGCAGAATTGAAATTAATAATGAACTTAGTTTCCCTTTTAATATTCCCGCTCGTTACAATTCTATAAACAGATAGTATGTTTAGGGTTTTTTTCATATTTGTTTTGCTTTTTTATTTTAGTATTTATGGGTTACAAGCCCAGAATAAGGAGGAGCTTGAAAAAAGGCGAATTGAAGCTGAAAATATTATTGAGAATACTTCGCGCCTTCTACAGGAGACCAGCCGTTCCCGCAAAACAAACCTTGAACGTCTTAATATCATTAGCCAAAGATTGCAGCAGCGTCAGCAAATAATCAACACCATTGAGTCAGAAGTTAGATACCTTGATAATTCCATAATAAGTGGAAATCAGCGTATCGATGATCTGCAAATTGAATTGCAGGAAGCCCGGGAATCATATGCAAGATTGATTAATATAGCATATAAGCACAGGTTTTCACATCAGGCCCTTATGTTTGTTTTATCATCTGATGGTTTCAATCAGGCTTACCGCAGATTGAAATACTTACAGCAATATTCTCAATCCAGGAAAAAACAAATTTCCCGAATTCAGAAATTGACAGATGAGATTGTTGAGGAATTAGAAGAACAGGAACACCTTAAGAATGAGAAACTGGCACTTTTAACTCAGCAAAGGGATGAATCCAGTCAGCTTAGTTCTGAGCAAATTCAGCATAATTCCACTTTGCAGGAACTCCAGAAGAGAGAGGCGGATCTTAAGAAGCAAATTAGTCAGCAAAAACAGGTCGCACAATCTTTGGAAAAAGCCATTGAAGAATTATTAAGAGAAGAGAGTAAAAGTGCCGTTGATAGGAGCATTTATGATCTAACCCCTGCAGAGAGAATAATTTCAGAAGATTTCAAAAATAATAAAGGCGGATTACCATGGCCAATTGAAAGAGGTGTTGTAACCGGTTTTTTTGGCGCACATCCTCATCCTGTATTAAAAGGGATTAAAATCCAGAATAATGGGATTGATATTAGTACCAGTGAAGACGCTGAGGTCCGGGCATTATTTAATGGCGTTGTAAGATCTGTTTTAACTGTTCCCGGTGCTAATAATGTTGTAATAATCAGACATGGAAATTATCTTTCTCTATACGCTAATTTATCCCACGTTTATGTAAGAAAAGGGGATAATGTTGTAACAAAACAACTTATTGGAAGGGTTTTTTCAGATGATCAGGAAGAAAGCAGCAGTGTTCTTCATCTGGAAATTTGGGAAGAGAATATTAAATTAAATCCTGTTCTGTGGCTTAGCTCGCAATGAAATTAATTAAGCGGCACATGAGCCTGTTTTATTCTTTCCTGCATTTGGGGTTCCCTTAAAGCGCAACTATAATTTTGGCAAATTTTGTAACTATTTAGGTAAAGTTTAAGTATAAAATAGAATAATGTATCTCAGGATTTTGTTATTGAATGAACGTTCAAAATATTATCCTGAGTTAGTGATGAAATTTTGTTACCAGATTTCAAACCCGGACCAAAGGGGAAAATTATGTACAAATGAAAAAACATATAACTATATCATCAAAAATTGAGAATCTAAGGGAAATTGAAAAAATTATTGATTCAATTTCAAGTGAATATGCACTGGGCATGGAGGTGTATGGTAATATTCTGATAGCTTGCCTGGAAGCAGTCAATAATGCTATAACTCACGGAAATAAACTAGATGAAAATAAGGAGGTTGATGTTGTTTTCGAAATTGAAGGTAAGCAGCTAACCATTGTTACAAGGGACCAAGGACCCGGGTTTGATTATGAGAACGTACCCGATCCCACAGCTCCTGAAAACATTGAGAATGTAAACGGCCGTGGAATTTTTCTTATGAGCCAGTTATCCGATCAGCTTACATTCCATGAAGACGGATGTGTGTCTGAAATGAAATTTAATTTGTGACTTTTTTTGATTACTCAGGATTCTGTTGATATCATTTTCTCCTACAGGGATTTTGGTTTTTTAAAAAACTGGCTCAGCAAAGTTATTGATGCGGAGAAGTTTAGCTGTGGGGATATTAATATTATCTTTACTTCCGATAATTACCTGCTTGAGCTTAACCGTAAATTTCTTCAACACGATTATTATACTGATGTTTTAAGTTTTGATTATTCTCATGATAATCTTATTAACGGTGATATATTCATCAGTGTGGATAGAGTAAAGGAGAATTCAGGTGTTTATAATGTCGATTATTATACTGAATTAGACCGGGTTATTCTGCATGGGGTGTTGCATTTAATAGGATATACAGATTCCCGGCCTGATGAAAAGTTGATTATGCAACAAAAGGAAAATGCTTATTTGCAAATCCGTTAGCTTCCTGTTAATTGGCAAACTTTTATCTTTTATTTCAATTCTCCTGCTCTTGTGAGTAGTTCATAAGTAAATCTTAATATTAAATTATTGGTCCTTGTATCTTACCATGACAATATTTTGAATTCGTCATTCTAACATTCGATCTATTTTTCATTGATCAATAATCATCAGATGTGACATTCATTGTATTTTGTGAATATATTGAAAATATAGTCATGGACGTTTCATTCGTATAAAGTATAGTTATCTAATATAAAATCAATCATTTACTAAGAGATGGTATTCATATTCAGTATTTCACTCTCATGGAACCCGCATGCTTTATTCATGTTATTTTGTCTG
>SLPB01000125.1 GCA_007132225.1 Bacteroidales bacterium
GCAGACAAAATAACATGAACAAACCATGCGGGTTCCATGGATTGAAAAGTGAAATATCCGAATCATGAATTGGTAACACATTGTTAAACAAATTGCTAACTATACTTTATACGAATGAATAACCTTGAATTAAATATAGAAAATGTCTTGCCCTTTGTGTCAAAAAAGACACTCGATGAATATGAGGAGCTTACCCGTTACCATATCAAGCATTTACATCAGCGAACCGGCAAAGGTGCCAATTTTTTGGGATGGCTTGACCTTCCTTCCAGTATTACAAGCGAATCCATTGAAGAGATTGAAAAGGTTGCTGCCGAATTTAATAAGAAGATAGAAGTTATGGTGGTAGTGGGTATCGGAGGATCGTACCTTGGTGCAAAAGCTGTTATTGATGCCCTTTCCCATTCTTTCGGAATGTATTCAGGTGATCGTACTTTTCCGATGGTTATTTTTGCAGGTCAAAATATAAGTGAAGATTATACCGGGGAGGTTATTGATTTTCTTGATAAAAAGTCCTATGCCATAACTGTTATTTCCAAATCCGGCACCACCACTGAACCGGCTATTGCATTCCGGATTTTGCGTAATCATCTTCAGGAAAAATACGGGAATGAAGAAGCCGGTAAACGTATTGTTTCAATAACCAGTGCCAACAGGGGGGCATTGAGAAAGCTTACCGATGAGAAAGGTTACAGATCATTTGTTATTCCTGATGATGTCGGGGGGCGCTATTCACTGCTGACACCTGTGGGGCTTTTACCAATTGCACAGGCAGGTTTTGACATAAGGCAGCTGGTTGCCGGAGCAAGGAAAATGGAGGAGATGACACAGCCGGGCACTCCTTTTTGGGATAATCCTGCCGCTGTTTATGCTTCAGCCAGGAACGCGCTTTATCTTCAAAACCCTAAGAACGAAATATTTGCAAGTTATCATCCAAAACTGGTTTATCTTGCTGAATGGTGGAAACAGCTTTATGGTGAGAGCGAGGGGAAGGAGAAAAAGGGCATCTTTCCTGCAAGTGTTAATTTTACTGCCGATCTGCATTCAATGGGGCAGTATATCCAGGAGGGCCAGAGAAATCTTTTTGAAACTGTAATTTCAATTCAAAACCCCGTCCGTGAAGTTTTTATTCCACTTGAGAAGGAAGATGGTGACGGACTCAATTATCTTTCGGGGAAAAGAATAGAAGATGTAAATAAGATGGCTGAGCTTGGAACAATGCTTGCCCATGTCGATGGTGGGGTACCCAATATCCTTATCAAACTTCCGGAGCTGAACGAGTATTATCTCGGACAACTTATGTATTTCTTTCAAAAAGCTTGTGCTATAAGTGGATACCTGATGAAGGTAAATCCGTTTGATCAGCCCGGTGTCGAGGCATATAAGAATAATATGTTCGCTTTGCTGAAGAAGCCCGGTTTTGAGGAGGAGACAGAGTTGATCTATAAAAGACTCAGTGAATAATTTATAAGTGATATCCAAATGATCAGTTTTTAAATTTTGGCTTAAATTAAGGTTTATGTATTGATATTTTTTGTAGGTTTACTCATTATTGATTAACAGAGTTTACCGTTGAATCTTTCAGAATTTATTTAACGCTATGTTTTTAAATAAGAGTAATGCATTCATTACCATGCTTATTCCGGGTTATTTTCCATATCGTAAACGATTGAAACAATTATCTTTTAAATTATCCTTTTTATTAATCTCTAATCTTATTATGCCATGAAAGTTAAAAAAGAACTTTTTCGTTTTATATCCTTTTTTACGATTATTGGGTTGTTTTTACTTGCTTTATCTTCATGTGATGACAACGATGATAATGATGTTGAAGATATTATTGATGATAATGATGATATCGAGATGCCTGCTACCGTGATTGAATTTATCTCTGAAAGTGACGATCATGAAACTCTCCTTAATGCTATTACAGAGGCCGGTTTGTTTGGAAGTCTTTCCGGTGACGGGCCATTTACTGTGTTTGCGCCGACTGATAGGGCCATTGGGTTATTGACTCCGGGAACACTCAATATACTTTTGGATGAAACCGAATTATTGGCAGACATTTTGAAATATCATGTTGTTGAATCAAAATTCATGTCTGGTGATCTTACTAACGGACAAAACCTCACTACTTTATATGGTGATGATATAACGGTCACAATAGAAGGCGATGAAATTTACATTGAGAATGCAAAGGTTGAAACAAAAGATATTGAAACTGAAAATGGCGTTGTTCATGTTATTGATGCTGTACTTGTTCCTGATCAATTTGAACTGCCCTTGCCCGAAACGGTTATTGATGTGACCTCAAACAGTTATACCCACACAATATTTGACAGAATACTGGATGAGACCGGACTGGCAACCGAGCTTGAGAAAGAAGGTCCTTTCACTGTTTTTGCTTACACAGATAATCTTCTTCAACCTCTTTTAAGCGATATTGAAGCATTGCTTCAGGATCCCCAGGGAGATATCCTGTTGATTGCCTCCTATCTTATCGTGCCAGGCAAATATATGGCAGATGATCTGGTTGACGGACTTGAGCTGAAAAATTTGCTGGATATGACGCTGACCGTAACAAAAGAAGGAAATAATCTGTATCTGGATGGAGAACCTGTCAGGGCAGATAATTTTGAAGCTAAAAATGGTGTGGTTCATAGTCTTAACGGCTTGCTTCTGCCTTAAACCTCTCTTGAACTAAGTATTAGGGTCCTGCATTGTATTCAATGCAGGACTTTTTTTTCCGTTTATCCGAATCATCATAAACCATTTTCAAAAATAACAGAGCGGATAAAAATATTTTTTTTGATGTCTCATGTACGGAGATATCTGAATGTGCAATAACTAGGTTCGATATATACAGAGACAGGGACAAATGTTTTGTTTGTCCCTGTCTCTGTTATTCACATGGATGTTCAGTCCCGGAACAATATGTGGCCTGCTCGGGATTATGTTTTAATGTTTAATAAAAAAGACAGGAGTTAAACAATTAGAATATAGTTTATATGCATTATTATTTTGCTAAAAAGTATATAAAGGCTGTTAGTAAGGTAATTACAATATTAGATAAAGTTATGAATTAAAAAACGAAAACAATAAATGACTAAAAAAAACAATAATACAATGAACAAAAAAAACATATTGCTGTTAAAGTTATAATTATTCCAAATAAAAATAAAAAAAACTGCAATTATGAAAAAAGAAATCTTAAGTTTTAAAACCCTGCTCTTAATATTGGGTTTTGCATTGTTCACATTGTCTTCCTGTGAGGATGACAATGATGATATCACTCCTGATGATCCGCTGCCTGCTAATGTTGTTGAAGTAATTACAGGAAGTGATAATCATAATACTCTTGCTGCAGCGGTTTCCGCTGCCGGTCTTGTGCAAACTCTTCAGGGGTCCGGTCCCTTTACTGTATTTGCTCCCACAGATGCCGCCTTTGCTGCTTTGCCCGGTGGAACTGTTGAATCCCTTTTAGATGATCCTGAAGGGGAACTGACTGATATTTTGTTATATCATGTGCTTGGTAATAAAGTAATGTCTGGTTCACTGTCCAATGGCATGAATGTTTCTACATTATTTGGGGAGGACCTGGGCATAACAATTACCAATGGAAATGTATTTATAAACGGGGCCCAGGTAACCGTGGCAGACATTGAAACACAAAACGGTGTAGTACATGTTATTGATGCTGTCCTATTGCCCGGGGGAGAAGAGACTCCAGCTACCATTGTTGAAATTGCCTCATCTGAAAATGATTTTATGACACTTGTGGCTGCACTGGGTATTTTCCCCGAACTTGTTGCAGCACTTGACGGAGAGGGTGACTTTACTGTATTTGCCCCGACCAATGAAGCTTTTGCCGCGCTGCTTGATGCTATAGGTCAGACGGAACTTAATGACATTCCCGAGTCGGTTGTTCGTGATATACTTGAGTATCATGTAATAACCACTGCGGTATTTTCAGGTGATCTCACCAGTGGTGATGTTCCGACCTTTGGGGGGGAATCAATCTCGGTAGATATTTCTGACGGTGTTGTACTAAATGGCAGTGTAAATGTTTCACGTGCCGATATTGAAGCCTCCAACGGTGTCGTACACGTTATTGATGGCGTTCTTGTACCGCCTTCTATAGCTCCTGTAGTAGGAACAATTGTTGCTCCCGCTTATTTTAACAAGGATTTTAGTACGCTTGTTGCGGCTGTGCTCGAGGCTGATGAAGATATTCTCAGTGTGTTGCTTGGCGACGGGCCTTTCACGCTTTTCGCGCCCACAAATGAGGCTTTTGAGGCAGCAGGTATAACAGCCCTCCCTGATGGTGCTACTTTGTCAGCTGTTTTAAAATATCACCTTGTCAACGGGGAGATCAAAGCTGCTGATCTTCCTACAGGAAGCGCATCTGTTGAAACTTTTGGAGACAATTTCTATTTAAGCAATAATGGAGCAGAGGGTGTATTCATAAACGGAACCACAGAGGTTGTCGCTACCGATATCCAGGGTTCAAACGGTGTTGTTCATATTATCGACAAAACACTTTTGCCGCCTTCGCAAAGTATAGCTGAAATTGTTACAGATATGGCTTCCGGAGGTGATCCCGAGTTCACCCAACTCCTGTCAGCTGTAGCAAGAACCGACGGGGAAGATCCTGATCTGCTTGCTGCTGTTTCAGGAGATGGTGATTTGACTGTGTTTGCTCCCACAGATGCTGCTTTTGCGGATCTGTACAGTGCTCTCGGGGTTGATGGCATTGATGATATTGACCTGGAAACTCTGACAGCAGTGCTTACCCATCACGTTGTTGGCTCAAGGGTTTTTTCAACGGATCTTACAAGCGGACCGGTTGCGACCCTCAATGGTGATGTAACCATAGATACCTCTGAACTGACTGTTACTGACGGACAAGGTAATGTGGCAGAATTAGCAGTTAGCCTGCTCAATATTCATGCTACCAATGGTGTAATTCATGTAATTGATAAGGTGTTGCTTCCCTGAATAAAATTCTGATTATTTTTGGGATTTGTTTTAACTAAAAGTCCTGCATGGAACTCCGTGCAGGACTTTTTATTGCCGGACAAGGTCACAGGCAGGCTGCAACAATAATAGGAAGGATAACCGGGGTATTTAGGATTTTTTACTTCTGCGGCTTATTTCGTCCCTGATATCCGATGCTCTTTCATAGTTTTCATTCTTGATGGCGTCCTGAAGCATCTCTTTCAATTCACTGACACTAAAATCGTGTAATTCATCCCCCGGCCTTCTTGTTCCCGGGGCAGGATCTGTAAAAAAACCTGATGCTCCCGCAGGCTGTTTTCCTTTGGATTCAGGCTCAATATCTATAACTATGCCGGATTTGGCCATTATTTCTTCAGTAGTGTATATTGAGCAACGAAACCGAAGGGCTAATGCAATGGCATCACTGGTTCGTGCATCAACTGTCATCTGGTTTTTTCCGTCCTCACATATAAGCTGTGAATAGAATACACCTTCTTCCAGTTTGTAAATATTTATCTCGGTAATAGTGATGTTGAAAGCAGTTGCAAAACTAAGAAAAAGATCATGCGTGAGAGGACGTGGAGGCTTAAGGCCTTCAAGTTGAATAGCTATAGCCTGTGCTTCGAACCCTCCAATTATAATGGGTATACGGCGTTCACCGTCTTCTTCGGCCAGCACAAGTGCATAAGCACCCGACTGGGTTTGACTGTATGAGATTCCTAGTACGTTGAGCTTGATTTGACTACCCATAGTGATTTAAAGAGTATTCCGTAATAACAATTTTTTAAACAAATGCATTTATCTTATAATTAAATGCATATTTCTTGTAAATTTAACAATCAATTTATAAAAGCAAAAGTCTTTTTACCATATTATCCAATAAAAATTAGACATATTTTAAATAATGCTTTTAGGTATTTAAAAATTATGGCAATAAAAGTTTGAATTTCGGTTAAACTTTTTTACTTTTGCATTCCCAATCTTAATCATAAGTAATACAATCATATAATGTACGCAATAGTAGATATAGCAGGACAGCAGCTAAAGGTAGAAAAAGACAAAAAATACTTTGTAAACCGGCTCCAGGGGGAAGAGGGGTCTGAAATTGATATTGACAAGGTGCTGCTCGTCGACAATGAAGGAGAGGTGATGGTCGGAACCCCGGACGTGACAGGTACTGTTGTAAAGGCAAAGATACTTTCTCATTTAAAGGGAGATAAAGTAATGGTATTCAAGAAAAAAAGAAGAAAAGGATATCAGAAACTTAATGGTCACCGGCAATTTTTAACCCGGATTCAAATTGAAGATATTGTAACAAAATAATTAAAGCTTACAGAAATGGCCCATAAAAAAGGAGTTGGAAGTTCAAGGAACGGTCGCGAATCAGAGAGTAAACGTCTTGGAGTTAAGATATACGGTGGGGAGAGCTGCAAGGCAGGAAATATTATTATCCGTCAGCGCGGCACCAGGCATCATCCCGGACTAAATGTCGGAATGGGAAAAGACCATACAATTTTTGCACTGGTTGACGGTAAGGTTGTTTTTAGAAGAAAGCAGGGTGACAAGTCTTTTATTTCTGTTGAACCTGTTTCCTGATAAATAATCGTTTTTTCCCAGTTGTTGTCTCCTGAGAAACTAAGCTTCTTTAGAAGCTGAAGTTACCAGGAGATTTTTTATTTTTGAGTTTGTATTTCAAATCCCCGCATATGTTATCACTGAAATATCTTTCTGAAAACCCCGATTTGGTAATTAACCGGCTCAAGGTAAAAAATTTTCAGGCTGCCGGTATTATCACCAGATTAAAACAGCTGGATTCTAATCGACGCAAACTACAGACCGCCCTCGATAATAGTCAGTCGGACATTAACAGACTCTCAAAGCAGGTAGGTGTTTTGTTTCAGCAAAGTAAAAAAGAGGAAGCGGAAAAGGTAAGGGAGCAGACTATAAAGATAAAAGAGGAGATAAAGAATTTGTCTCCTGAACTGCATGGTATAGAAGATCAAATAAGGGAATTGCTGGTGCAGTTGCCTAATGTTCCCCATGAATCCGTGCCGGAGGGAGTATCTCCTGAAGATAATTTACTGATACGTGAAGGGGGACAGGTACCTGTTTTATCTGCCGGCGCACTGTCACACTGGGAACTTGCAAAAAAATATGATATTATCGATTTTGATCTTGGTAACAAAATTACCGGATCAGGTTTTCCCGTTTATAAAGGGAAAGCTGCAAAGTTGCAAAGGGCACTGATCAATTTCTTTCTTGATGAAGCTTCCAGGGCCGGTTATCTTGAAATTATTCCTCCAATTCTTGTAAATGAGGCTTCCGCTTTTGGAACGGGCCAGTTACCAGACAAGGAAGGACAAATGTATCATATTGGTGAGGATAATCTTTTCCTGATTCCCACATCCGAGGTTCCGCTTACCAATATTTTCAGGGATATTATACTCCTGGAAAAAGATCTTCCCAGGAAACTCACCGCCTATTCGCCATGCTTCAGAAGGGAGGCCGGCTCCTATGGCAAGGATGTCAGGGGACTGAACCGGTTGCATCAGTTTGACAAGGTTGAAATAGTGGAAGTCCAGCATCCTGAGCATTCCTACGAGAGTTTGGAAAATATGACATCCCATGTTGAATACCTGGTTCAGAAGCTGAAGCTCCCTTACAGGATAATTCTTTTATGCGGAGGAGATATGAGCTTTCATGCTGCAAAAACTTATGATTTTGAGGTTTTTTCTGCAGCACAGGAAAAATGGCTTGAAGTAAGCTCAGTATCAAATTTTGAATCTTACCAGTCCAACCGGATGATGCTGAGGTTCAGGGAAGATAATGGGAAAAAGATCCAACAGTTGCATACTCTAAATGGAAGTGCTCTTGCTCTTCCCCGGATAATGGCAGCACTGCTTGAGAATAATCAGACCAAAAGGGGCATATTGATACCCGAAATACTGATTCCCTATACAGGGTTTGAAGTTATTGAATACGGGTAATAATGTCGGTATACCAACATCCCAAAGACCCTCTGAAGGCATATTTATATGCCGGACTTGCGGTATTGTTCTGGTCAACTGCTGCCTCTGCATTTAAACTTACTCTTGAACACATAAATTTCATCCAGATTCTTTTTTTCGCTACACTTACCAGTTGCATAACCCTTTTTATTATTCTGCTTATTCAAAAAAACCTTTACCTGCTCCGGACAACCACTCGTGAAGAGTTCATCCGTTCTGCATTTCTTGGTCTTTTGAATCCTTTTCTTTATTATTTAATATTGCTGAAGGCCTATTCCCTTATTCCCGCGCAGGTTGCCCAGCCCTTAAATTTTACCTGGCCCATAATGCTTGTTCTCCTTTCAGTACCCCTTCTTAATCAAAGGATTTCGGTGTTTAGCCTGGGTACAATGTTTTTGAGTTTTGCCGGAGTTTACCTTATCTCTTCCCAGGGTAACCCTTTTGATATGAGGTTTACTGATTCTCTTGGCGTTTCGCTTGCCCTGGTAAGTTCCGTCCTGTGGGCGTTGTTCTGGATATATAATGTCAGGGACAAAAGAAACGAGGTTGTTAAGCTGTTCCTCTCCTTTCTTTTTGCATTAATCTTTGTAATGGCGGCCATGTTTTTCTCATCTGGTTTTGAGTCCCTGAACTGGTTCGGGGTAGCAGGTGGTATATATATTGGATTGTTTGAAATGGGGATTACTTTTATTTTCTGGCTAAAAGCGTTGCAATATGCTGTTTCAACCTATAGGGTGAACAATCTGATTTATGTTACACCCTTTTTCTCTCTGGTCCTTATAAGTCTGATTGTTGGAGAACGGATTCATTTAACTACAATTGGCGGGTTGTTACTTATTGTCACCGGGATTGTCCTGCAGCGGGTTGTATCACCCGGACAATGAACACCGTTATGTTATAAACATAAATGATTAAGTCATATAAACTAATTCGCTTACTTATTTGTTTATTTATAGTATAAATCAGAGTTTGTGCTGCATTTAAAAATAGTTTAAGAAAGAAACATTAACGTGTCAGTTATATTGTCAGAAAAACTATGTTATACTGCATTTTAAAATTAGTTTTATGTACAGAATTTAAGATCTGATAACCAAAAGGAAATCATGAACAGAAATAATTTATATCCCGTTTTACTTACTTTTTTATCTGTGGCATTTTTATTTAATTCATGCCAGAAGGATGAGAAGGATAATGAGTATGCTGAAGAAAACAAGGCCTTTTACGGACTTATGGAGGAATGGTATTACTGGTATGAAGATATGCCTGCGGTTAAGCCTGAAGATTACCCTTCTCCTTATGAACTTTTGGAAGCCCTGCGATACAAACCACTGGACAGGTGGAGCTATATTTCCAGCCGGGAAGAATTTGTAGCATATTATCAGGAGTCAAAATTTATTGGATATGGATTTGGTTCTGGGTGGGGCATTATCCCTGAATCCCATCCGGCCTATGATCCCGGATCGGGTCAGGAATGGAAGCTTTGGGTGTCATTTATCTTTAATACTGTTGAAATGTATGATAAGGGAGTCAGGAGAGGCTGGATAATTGATGAAATAAATGGGGTTAAGGTTAATGAACGAACAAATATTAACCAGGTCCTCGGACCTAATGAGACCGGGGTAAGCAACACCTTTTTATTTATTGATCCTGACGGCACTGAGGTTAAGATGACTCTTTCAAAACAGGAAGTATTCATGAATACGGTATTGCACAGGGAGATAATAGAAACCGGAAGTAAAAAAGCCGGTTATCTTGTATTTAAGAATTTCACAAGACCCTCTTTCACCGAACTTGCGATGGCAATTGACTACTTTAATTCAGAAGGGATAGATGAACTGATTCTTGATCTGAGATACAATGGCGGCGGACAAACTGATGTGGCCAATTATCTGGCAAGTGTTATAGGCGGACCGGCATTAGCCGACCAGCCCTTTGCAAAATATATTTACAATAATAAAAAAGAAGCTGATCAGAATTTTACCGATAATTTTTCCTCCGAGGATAGAAATCTTGCTTTGGACCGGCTCATAACCATCACAACCAAAGCTACTGCTTCAGCAAGTGAGATGGTTATTAACGGGTTAATTCCCTTTATGCCGGTTTACATTATAGGTGATGACACCTATGGAAAACCTATGGGTATGAATGTATGGTTTTATGAAGCCAAGTATGCTTTTGTGCCGGTTACATTTAAAACCGTAAACGCGGATGGTGAGGGAGATTATTTTGATGGTTTGCCGGCCCAGTCTTATGTTGAAGATGATTTATCCTTCTCCTTTGGAGATCCTGAGGAACCCCTTCTGAAAGAGGCATTGTTTTTTATTGAAACAGAATCTTTTAGCATGCGGACACGTAAAAAGTCAGTGCTTGTGCAGCCTTATGAACGGATGACTGGCTTGAGGGCTGAAATTGGTGCGCATTGATAATTATATATTGAAAAAAACCGTTAGAAGTGATCGTGTAACCTGATTAATAAATAATTAACCTGTTTTATTCTTATGAAACCCGCATCAGCCTTCGGCAGACAAAATAAAATGAATAAAGCATGCGGGTTCCATGAGAGTGAAATACTGAATATGAATACCATGCCTTAGTAAATATTGATTTTATATTAGATAA
>SLPB01000018.1 GCA_007132225.1 Bacteroidales bacterium
ATGAATCGTCCATGACGATATTTTCAATATCTTCACAAAATACAATGAAAATATTGTCATGGTAAGATCCATAAGACCAATGATTTAATATTAATATTTACTTATGAAACCCGCATCAGCCTTCGGCAGACAAAATAACATGAATAAAGCATGCGGGTTCCATGAGAGTGAAATACTGAATATGAATACCATGCCTTAATAAATAACTGAATTTAAATTTGATAACAATAGTTTATTCGTATGAATCCCCATGTTACTGTGTGACACAAAAAGACATGAACATTGTAATGATAACCATATTGTTGATTGCTGGCTCTGCAAGTACGAGCGGAGCAATCCTGGATAATTCAGGGCAGCTTGGAAATTCCCCGGTAAAACTTGCGGATGAGAGCATTGTTTTAAGGGTAGGTATTATTTCAGATATTCATTATGCTGCGAAACCAAATCTTAATGACAGGTATTACTGCCATTCACTGGATAAAGCAAAACAGGCAGTAGAGACTTTTAATAACAATGGTACTGATTTCCTGGTTCTGCTTGGAGACAATATTGATGAGACCGATAAAGAAACGGATATCGAAAACCTGCAAAGGCTCGATGATCTCCTGGAGCATTTTAAAGGTGAGCGGCACTATGTCCTGGGCAATCATGATCTGGGCGAGCTCAATAAGGAGGAGTTCATAGCTCAAACCGGGGGAGAGGGTAATTCATCGTACTATTCATTCACCAGGGGGGAATACTTTTTTATTATACTTGATGGCAATTTTAAAAATGACGGGGCTGAATACAGCAGGGGTAATTTTCATTGGACAGATTCTTTTATACCTTCAGATCAGCAAAAATGGCTTGTAAATGAACTAAAGAGATCAGTATCACATGAGAAAAAGGTTATAATCTTTATTCACCAGATATTGTGTGATGAAGATGACTCTCACGGGGTAAAAAATGCAGACCAAATAAGACGAATCCTTGAGCAGCAGGGAAATGTTCTGGCAGTTTTCCAGGGGCACAATCACAAGGGCAGCTACAAAATAATAAATGGTATACATTACATTGGAATTCATCCAATGGTAGTTGGTGAATCCAACGCATATGCTGAACTTATTATTTGCAGGGAAGGCTCACTAACCCTTAGGGGGTTCGGACGTCAACCCGGAATGGATTTGATTCCCTAATCATATATAGGGGCTATAAGAAATATTATACCTGCCGCTTTTAATCTTAATCAGGGGTGATCCGTCACCGGGGATATCGAATTTTTCGCCGTTAAGCCTGTACTGGCTGACCGTAGCAGGCAAAGGCATTTCGATCTCCATCCCTGCCGGAACTTCAAGGTCCATCTGAAGTGCGTTTCCTTCTGTTTCCCAGTTAACTGTAAGGGTCCCAAAGGGAGTATCTATAGAGGTTCTGGCCCAGGTTATCTCCCGGGGTATTTGTGGTTGAATCAAAACCTTATGGTATGCAGGGTCAAATGGACGAATACCCCCCAGGGCCTGGTAAAACCATGAACCAATTCCGTTATAACAATTGTGTATTCTGCTTCTTCGTCCGTCCCAGTGCTCCCATGTTGTTGTGGCACCGTTTTCGATCATATAAAGATAACCGGGGTAACCCTTTTTCTTCAGCATAGAATACATGAGTTCTACCTCATGGTTTTTAATGGCCCATTCTGTAAAAACGGGAACACCGACCAAACCCGTTGCAAAATGTCCGTTATGGTTATTGGTTATTTCATTTATGAGGCTTTTTGTAACCTCAGTGGTGAATTCTTCCGGTACAACCCCTGCCAGCAATGGATAAGTAAGATCGATCTGTGTGCCGGTACCATAAATGTAACTAATATCATCATAAAATGTCTGATGTATGAGGTTTTTAATATTTGCACTTTTTTTCGAATAAATTCCCGCATCACTTTCCTTATTCAGAACATTCGCTATTTTTTGCATATAGTCGTAACATACTGCAATAAAGCAGTTGTTTACCAGATCAACAGAAGCTTCGGCTGTCTGGTCAACGCCTGTCGGGGTGGCCCAGTCTCCCAGGTACCAGTTTCTGTAATCTGTATCAGGCCAGCGTTCGAGCAGGCCATCCGGGGAATATTGCTCAACATATTCAAGCCATTTTTGCATGTAAGGATAATATTTTTTAAGAATGGCGGTATTTCCGTAATTCATGTAGGTGTCCCAGGAAGCTGTGATAATAAAGCCACACCAGTATGGCCCCCCGCCGGCAGGATATGGGTTGGGGGCAGTGTGAGGCATGCTGCCGTCTTCACGCATACAGTCGGCCCAGGTCTGCAGCCAGTGATCATACAGGGGGCCCATATTGAACATGGTCTGTGCTGTCAGTGTCGAGGCATTTCCATCTCCGCCATATCCCAGCCTTTCTATCTGTGGACAATCAACTAAATAACCGCCAAGACTAAGACAACGCAAAGTATAATGAACCATATCGTGGATGCTGTTCATATCCGGATCTGAACACTCAAAGCTTGAAGCTGGCTGGTAACCGGTTTCAATTAAATATGCACTGATGGAATCCAGGGAAGGCATTTCATCCAGATTTGATATTTTCATATATCTGAAGCCCTGATAATTGAATTTGTTTTGAAATATCTCCATCCCTTCTCCGGCAGCAATATAGCGGTCAACCTGCCTTTGATTTACTAACTTGCCGCTTTCATCAAGGTGATCAGCATATTCCATTACAATCTCCTGGTGCCTGTAAAGCTCAGGAAACCTGATCTTTATCCATCCAGTGAGGTTGGTGCCCATATCTACCAGGTAAGTTTTTTCTGAAATCTTTGAAATGGAGACCGGCGTTATTGTTTTTGTGATCCTGTTAAGTTCAACCATCTGCGGACTTACTTCGTGCCGGGGGACTTCAACTAACTTCACGGGACTCCAAATGCCATTATCAAGTGCTTCCGGAGATAAATCGCCTGCGGCTGATGCGCCGTTCAGTACTTCACCCCCAAAATCTCTGGGCCTCCAGCTACCAGTCTGGATATAATTACTTTTCCTCCCCATCCATGATAAATCGGTTACCAATACTATTTCTCTCTTTTTTCCGCGTATTTGTTCCAGTTGTGCCTTAACCAGGGGACCCTCATCAAGTACCCCGGGTAAACCGCTTTTGTACCAACCGCTGCCCAGCCATAGAACAATATCATTATGTCCTTTATTTGCCAAAGAAGACAGATCGTAGGTGATGATTAGGGAGCGTTTGTCATACTGGGAAACTGCGGGGGAAAGGACCCCATCTCCTGCTTTAATCCCATTTAAAAAAACTTCGTGATAACCAAGTGAATTAACATGCAGCAGCAACCTTTCATCTGTATTTTCCAAATTGAAGGATTTTCTAAGCTGTGGACAATGATCGTAACCATCGTTAGTCGGGAATCCTATATAGGAAGCATGCCAGTGTTCTTCTTCGAGCAAACCTATACTAAATTCAGAAACCGGGCTCCAGGGGTAAGCTTTACCTGATTCATCCCATACCCTGACTTTCCAGTATCCAACTGATCCGGGCTTAAGTTTTTCACCCTGGTAAGGAACTAATAAACTGGATGAAGAGTTCATCTTGCCGGAATTCCAATAATCGGGATTATCTTTTTCAAGTTTGGAAATATCACTTGCGATCATCAGTTGATATGCTTTTTGCCGGGTACCGTTTTTGTCACTTTTTATTTTCCAGCTGAAATGAGGGGTCACGGTATTTATCCCCAAAGGATTATTAAGATTCTCACAACGTAGATCATAAATAACAAGGCTCTCTTTATCATGGCATCCTTTAAATGCCAACAGGGAGATGAGAAGGTATACTAACAATAATGACCGCATATTTGTAATTTTTAGTATTATTGAAATACAGTTTGAAATTATTGACCCGGGGTACTCCTGTAATAAGTAAATATAAGGATTATTATACCTGATATCCACAATTCAGATTTAAAGAAACTAAGATTTGCTTTGGATTTACTGATAATACTAATTTCATTGCCAATTATCACCTCTTTTTTACATCCTTTTCCCAGTTATCCAGTTCAGCTTCCAGTTCGCTTATTATTTTTGGGTATTGAAATGCCAGATCATTACTTTCTCCGATATCTTTTTCCAGATCATATAGTTCCGGTTTACGATCCTTTCCCGGTATTACAAGTTTCCATCGTCCCCTTCTTACAGCTGTTCCGCTGTCCCACATCCTCCAGAACAATGTTCTTGGAGCCAGAGACTCGCCTTCAAGCAATAATGGCAAAATGCTTACCCCATCAATGGCATTGGGGCCGCAGGGTGATGGAAATTTGATCTCAAGTAATTCCAGAAAGGTTGGTAAAAGGTCAAAAGTCATAACTGTTTGGCCGGAAACAGATAGTGCAGGGATATGACCCGGCCACCATGCAATGGCAGGTACCCTGTGCCCTCCTTCATAAACCTGTGCCTTTTGTCCCCTGAGAGGCCCGTTGGAGCCAACGTCCGGCCAGACATCTCCATTGTAATTAAGGTAACCTCCATTGTCCGATGTGAAAAAGACCAGGGTGTTCCGGTCAAGTTCCTGATCTTTCAGGCTTTCCATAATGCGCCCAACGCTTTTATCAAGCGTTTCGATCATTTCAATCACCGTAGAGGGAACTTTTTCAGGGGGATGCGGACTAAGCTTGCTTTGAGAGCCGGGATAATTACTTGTGAAATCTTCACCTTCCCCTCTTGTCTCCAGGTTTCCATCTTCCGGGCCCTGCCAGGGGAAATGTATTGCCAAATGTGCAACATACAGAAAAAAAGGTTTGTTTTTATTTGCTGTAATGAAGTTTATGGAATTATCTGTTATTATTTCTGTTATATAGCCTTTTTGAAAATCCGGTTTGTCATTATGCCACCAGTCTCTGTAACCATTTCGATCTATTTTTGAAAAATAATCACTGCAACCACAAGTTAATCCGCGGAATTCATCAAAGCCATGGAAAACAGGATTGCCTGACTGATGTTTACCCAGGTGCCATTTACCGAAAATGCCGGTTACGTAACCTGCCTCACTCAGATATTGAGCCATTGTAATCTCATTTTTGTTTTCATCGCTTCCTATTCCCCGGCTATCCCAGTCAGTTGGAAGAGCGCTTTCTATCCCCAGGCGCTGTTGATATCTGCCCGTAAGCAGCGCCGCCCGGGTTGGTGAACACATGGGTCCGTTACTGTGAAAATCTGTAAATAACATCCCCTCCTGGGCCAGACGGTTTAGATTTGGCGTGTTTGCCTGTCCCCCATAATAACCCCCAAGATCCCCATAACCTAGATCATCTGCCATAATCACTATGATATTGGGTTTGGACCGGGACATTCCTGTTTCTTTTTGGGAGGATGGATCCAAATTACTTATATTTACAGCTCCTGAGACTAATAATGTGGTAGTGCCAAGTACTCCGGTCAGCAAGGAGGATTTATAAAAGTTTATTCCATTAACATTCCTGCTTATTAATGTTTCTGATTTCATATCTTTTGTTTTTTTAGTTAAGGTATAATAAGCAGGATCGGCAATATTGTTAAAATGTTATTTGCCCGGCTAATGCAAATCAGGTTATCCGTAGTTTGTTCGTTAACAAATTACAAACATGACTATTATGTATAATACAATAATAATGAAAATAATCAGAATTTATAAAAATGTTCTAGTTATATTATTTTTGGTGTTATTAGTTAGTTTATCCGAAGCTTTTGGTCAAAAGGAAAATATTATAATTGATATTGATTTTCCCGGAGGAAATATTATAGTAGAGGATGATGATAATGTAAGCACCTTGTATTATGATATCACTGGGGATACCATATTGATAAGGCCCGACCTCAGGGATACTGAAGGAAACTGGTTTTACTGGTATTTCAGGGTAACAGGAGCAGCCAGCAGAACATTGTATTTCCAGTTTCCGCGGGGAAGTTTTATTAGTGCTTTTGGGCCTGCCATTATAAGTGATAATAATCAATCCTGGAAATGGTTGTATGATGATGTTCAGGATAATTTCAATAGTTTTTCTTACACCTTTGGGCCTGATGAGAATCAGGTCAGGTTTAGTTCAACCATTCCGTATTTACAGGCAGATTTTGATAATTATATTTCCTTGTATAAGCATAATCCTTATTTATCCACAGGGTTGCTGAACACCTCTGAAAAGGGCAGAAGTATTGAGAAAGTTTATATTCAACATCCTGAAAGTAACCCCAAATTTAAAGTTCTTATTACAGCCCGGCATCATGCAGGAGAGTCAATAGCAAGCTATGTTTTGGAAGGTTTTTTGTCCTCCATACTAGATCAGGATAACAGTCCCCTCAGTCCCAACCGCCCCAACAGTCCTGGCAGCTCTTTAAGCTGGCTTCAGGAGAATGTAGAGTTTCTGATAATACCTTTTATGGACAAGGACGGTGTTGAGGATGGGGATCAGGGGAAAAACCGAAGGCCTCATGATCATAACAGGGATTATTCAGGTGAAAGCATTTATAATAGTGTTGCTTCACTTCGTGATAAAGTTGCTGCCTGGGGTGAGGGAAAATTGAAAGTGGCACTGGACTTACATTGTCCCTGGATAAGAGGAGAGTGGAATGAACATATCTATTTTGTAGGTTCCGGGAAAGAGGAGATAGCAAGGGAGCAGAAAAAATATGTTGATATCCTTCTTTCCCGTCATAGTGGCGAACTGACTATTAAGCCTGACAAGTCAATACTTGAATACGGAAAGGCCTGGAATGTCGGGATTCCACCAGGACAGGGTCTTAGCTTCAGCAGGTGGGCCTCTGAAATTGAGGGGATATCTTTTTCAAGTACTGTAGAGGTCCCGTTCTCAATTAATAACGGACAAAAGATAACTCCTCAAAATGCAAGGTTGTTCGGGCGCGATCTTGCAGATGCCCTGTCTGTATACCTTCAGGGATTTTAGTTTATCTTAAAACCAGGTTGTTTATAAGACAGCAATCCTGTTTTAATCTGACATTTTGGATTTATGCAGGGTTTTTCTATTTACTCTGCAGGGGATATAATCAGTTTTAATCTGCCTCTTTCCTATATGTCATTTATCATTTCAATAAAATTGTTAATAATTCCCTGTTCAGCACCAGCCATAACCCTGGTGGCAAAGACTTCATAGCCTCCTTCCGGATAAGCCGAGTCGGTGATTAGATAGCCACTGGCGCCATTGCAGTGAGTAATGATATGTGTCGATTTGTAAGGAGAAAGCTCTTTTATTTTCATTCCTATTTCAGAAAATACTTCACCTGATATACCTGCAAAAATTATATTTCCCACTCTAAGAAGAGACAGCCTTACATCAATATCGGGACCAGGATCAAAAGAATCCCGCGGCAGCCATGACCCCCCGGGCATTTTCCCGGGCAGGGTAATGACCCTTTGTAATGCATTTATAGAGACAGCCGGATAAGTGTTTATCTCATTGGCCACCCTGACAACTTCCCGTCCTAGAATAATGCCAGTCTCCTCTAACTCTCCATCACTGAAAGTGGGCCTTTCGCGGTAAAGGGGATTTATATCACCAGATGCTCCGGCTGTAACCGAGGCAATAACAGGGCCATTGAATTCTCTTTCAATGTGCCTTCTGGTTGCACCCGGCCAGTCAGCTGTGATCATGTAATTTTCCCTTCCCATAACAGTGGCATGAGTTGGCCAGTTAACAAACAGGGAGAAGACCTTACCTTCCTGGTTATCAATCCTGACAACGCCCACCTCATGATCAACCGGGCCATAAGGGTTCTTACCTATCCGGAGGCCTTTGGTAGAAGAATTAAGGGCCCTGCGGTTAATACTCATTTTGCATATTCCTTTACCGGAGCCAATTAAGGCTGGCTGTAACCTGCCCAGGGCTTCTTTGGTAACAGTTACCAGTTTATTATTTAATTCCCGGTTGTAGGCAGCCAGGTCGTTATCGGGATCTTCCCCGTACCTTCCTGTTGCCGGGCCTCCATGAGTGTGATTGGGAGAGAGAAGAATAAACTTTTGTGGAATCCCTGTCTCTTTTTCTATTTTTTTTGTTATTTTATCCCATGAATCATGAGAAAACCCGATAACATCCGCAGCAATGATCACAGCCTTAGCGGCTCCATCATCAAACACTGTTGCAACAGCAAATAATGAATCATGAACCCCCTTAAAAGGATCAGGTCTTCCACTATATCCTGCCATAATAACCGGGGTTGACGGAGTAATATTTATTTTTGCAACTCCCGCTGAGAAAGTACTTTTTTCAGTCAGGTTAACAGCAGCAGGTTCCGGGCAGATATTCTCTTCATTGAGCGCATGGCAGGCAGTATTTCCAGTAAATCCTGCTTCAGATTTACTTGTTCCTGCATTTAAAGTGCTTAAGAAAGATAATGCCAAAACACTTAGTATGATTGCCGTCAGGCAGATATTCTTTCTGAATAATTCCCATAAATAGAGGGCCGGGAACTTTGTGCCGGATTGTCTTTCCATAATCTGTGATTTTAATTTAATATATCAGGATCCCATATTGTTGCAGCTATATACCTTTCCGGACCGGTTTCTTCATCCCAGTAATAATATACGGTTACTATTTTCCCATCGGACCGTTGTACGCATCTTGGATAACCAATATCCCAATTTCCTCCGTCTTCTCTCAGTATGATGGGATCACTCCAGGTCCTGCCGTCATCGTTACTTATTCTTGCTCTTATTCCAAAAGGCTCCTCTCTCCTGGCATAGGTTATTGCTAAGCGGCCATCCCTTAGCTTTATCAGACTTGGCGGGTTTCCGTACCCCACATCAGTAGCCACGTCGCCAAGGAATTCCCAGCTTTCGCCGTTGTCGGAGGAAAGCCAGGATTTGATCCAGCGGCGAGGACCATCCCGCCGCCGGACTGTAGTAAGGATTTCATTTTCCGACAACCTGACTGTGGAAGGCATAATACGAAAACCATCTGGTTCGGGTCCTATCCACGACACAAACTCCCAGCTTAAACCGCCATCCTCTGTTTTTACACATAAAGTCCTGCCTTCTCCTCCAGTGGATTTCCCTGCAGTTAAAAAGACTAACAACTCATTTTCCCCCTCTACCAGGTAATCGGTTCTTGCTGCAATGCCCGGAGTGTCAAAAACCGGCAAAGCATAAGGACCGTTCCAGTTTTTACCCCTGTCATAGGAATAATAAAAGTAGGAAGGTGTGTCTCCGGCGGCATCCCTCATTCTGAAAGTCAATGCCAGATCAGGGTGTGTAAAATTAACCGGATCTTTAAGTTCAGTGACCGGAGGATATTCTATACCCGGGGGTGCTGTACCAAAACTTTTTTCTCCCCGGGGAAGCAGGGCCCCCTGTTTTTCCGGATATTCAAGTTCCCAGGTTTTACCACCGTCCATGCTTCTTGAAAGTACATGATGCCTGGGTTTGTCAGGGTCAACAGCATGACCGTCCTTATCCTTGTACCAGGAGATACTGAAACCAACAAGAATTTCATCACCCCATGACCAGATACCGTGATTGGCAGGCCATCCTCCAAACCTGCCGGGTTCATGAAAAACCTTCAGATGAGTTACTTCATCCTCTTTAATTGTTTCGCAAGATGCCGAAAGTAAGATAAATGAGATTAAAACTAATGCTGACATAAAATTATGAACAGCTGAATGCTTTACTTTTGATCTGATTTGCATAATGAGTGAAATTTAAATGTTAAAATGTTTTCGGAATTAAAGGTACAGGCGGTTCAAAGCATCTCCTTATGCAGGGAGCATGACAAATGGTAACAATAGTCGCTGCATTTTCATCATTTCTTAAAATATTGGGTTGATGCCTGTAAAATTCTGATTATTATAGGATTTTGTCATTTTGTAAAATGACTTAAACTTTATTAACGTGATTATATATTATGTTAATTGCCTTAAAGGTAGTAAATTTACAGATGTTTTAAAGTACTTTATTAAGTGTAAAAGCAGAATTAAATGCAAAATAAAATTGGAATGATGTAAAAAATTTCTTTACTTTATATTATGTTATTTATTAAATTTTTAATCTAATTAGTATTATGAAAGGTACAGTTAAATGGTTTGATTCAAACAAAGGCTTTGGATTTATTGTGTCAGAAGAAGACGAAGATGTATTTGTACATCACACTGACATATTACAGGAAGGTTTTAAGAACCTGGAAGATGGTCAGGAAGTAACTTTTGAGAAAGTACAGGGAAAAAAAGGACCCCAGGCAACTGAGGTTAAGGTTGTTGGATAAAGGCAATGAATTGCCTGCCTCTTTGGAGTAAGAGGATGTGAAATCCTTGACGGGATGCCATATTATGAAATTACGAACCGGATAGAAATATGCTGGTAATTTCCTGAATAGTAAAGCACTGGTTTATAATGTTATAAAGTTAATATTATAAACCAGTGCTTTTTTATGTTTTGTCCTGAAATTTTTTCCATTATAGATACTACAAAAAATTGTATCTTTGTGTACGTCCAGTCCGCATGTCTTTTTCATACTTAGTAGTTTAAGTTAATAACTTGCTTTTAATGATTGTGCCTCGAGCACGTTAAGCAAAGTTAAAGACATC
>SLPB01000141.1 GCA_007132225.1 Bacteroidales bacterium
GCAGACAAAATAACATGAACAAACCATGCGGGTTCCATGGATTGAAAAGTGAAATATCCGAATCATGAATTGGTAACACATTGTTAAACAAATTGCTAACTATACTTTATACGAATGAATAGCCCGGTAATTACCAAGGGGTGGTTAAGGGTAACACTGTACCTTGTTTCATTACCCTTTACAATTATAATTTCCTCAGTTGTTTTTATTATGATATTTTCTCTTGTTACGGGTGAAACAGCTCCAGGTGGGGATTTTATATACAGGGAGAATATTTATTTTCTCATTTTTTACCAGTTGATATTGCTTGTGACCATAACTTTATTAACTCTGTTTTTTCGAAAATTCATTGATAATAAAACCTTTGTGAGCCTGGGTTTTTACAAATTCCAAATAAAAAAAGATCTTCTTATTGGAATATTAACCGGTTTTGCCTGCATAGGGGGTGGCTTTGCAATACTATTTTTTTCTGGCTATATTTTTATAGAGACAATTGATCCTGATCCCGTCAATCTTGCAGCAAGCCTGATGCTTTACCTGATGGTTTCATGGATTGAAGAAATTTCTTTCCGGGGATATATACTTAATAATCTTATGGAATCGTTAAACCCATATGCTGCACTATTAATATCTTCCTTACTGTTTGCTCTTTTTCATATTTTTAATCCGGGAATGTCTGCATTGGCATTTACCAATCTGTTTCTTGCAGGGATGCTTCTGGGAGTTGTTTTTATTTATACAAAGACGATCTGGTTTGCTTTAAGTTTGCACTTCAGCTGGAATTATTTCCAGGGCCCGGTTTTTGGTTTCAATGTAAGTGGTGTTGATTTACCGGGAATTACTCAAACCAGAATAGAAGAAAACAGTTACATAAGCGGAGGGGAATTTGGTTTTGAGGGGTCGGTAATTTGCAGTTTACTGGTAATTATATCAATATTATTATTACATCGTTTATATAAACACCACATTTAAATTAAACCCGGGAGAAAAAGTCTTAATTTTGCAAATAACGGGGCCATAAAGGTTGTATAAAAAATTATTCGCCGGGTATTAAAAGCCTGCAATTCACAAAAACAAGGATCATGTATAAATTAATTAAAAAAATAAAAAGCAATAGCAGCCTGATGTTGTCTGCTGCAGGTATTGTTCTTTTATCGGTGGGCTTTATGAATATTCCACCCGACAGGGATTTTCTGCTGACAAAAAATATGGATATATTTTTTTCAATGATAAGGGAAATTAATCTATTCTATGTTGATGATACAATGCCCGATAAGCTCATTGAAAACGGAATCAATGGTGTTCTTGAAGGTCTGGATCCTTATACCACCTATATCCCTGCCTCTGAGAAGGATAATTTTGAAACAATGACTACGGGCCGCTACGGAGGAATTGGAGCCCTTATCAGACAGGTTGGTGATCACACTATGATAATTGAGCCCTATGAAAATTTTCCTGCACAAAAATCCGGCTTGCATGCCGGAGACATAATTATTGAAATTGATGGAAAATCTGCAAAAGGCCTGCTTGTAAATGAAGTAAGCGAGCTATTGAAGGGCCTTCCAAAAAGCAAATTGAAAATAACTGTTCAAAGGGACGGAACATTAATAAAAAAGGAAATAACAAGAAGCGAAATAAAAATCGATAATGTTGCCTGGTACGGTGTCGTTAGTGACGATATCGGATACATACAATTTAACGGATTCACTGAAAACTCACATCAGGAAGTAAAGGAAGCATTAATTGATCTAAAAAATAACCGGGGAGTTTCTTCAATAATCCTTGATGTAAGAAATAACCCGGGAGGATTACTCATAGAGGCCGTAAATGTTACAAATCTTTTTGTCGATAAAGGGCAGGAAATAGTAAGCACAAGAGGCAAGGTAAAACAGTGGGATAATACATATAAAGCCCGCAATAATCCGGTTGATTCGGATATGCCGGTAGTTGTTCTTGTTGGAAGGACTTCTGCATCAGCCGCGGAAATTGTTGCAGGCGCTTTCCAGGATCTTGACAGGGGAATAATTATGGGGCAACGAACATTTGGCAAGGGGCTGATACAAACATCCAGGCAGCTCAATTATGGTGCACAGCTAAAAATAACAACAGCGAAATATTATACTCCAAGCGGAAGAAGCATTCAATCAATGAATTTCTCAGCTAAAGGCAATACAGTAAATATCCCGGATTCCCTTATAAACGAGTTCCAAACCAGGAATGGACGAAAAGTCTACGATGGCGGCGGAATTACTCCAGATATAATGATAACTGACGAAAGCCCGGGTGCACTGGTAATAAATCTTTATACCAGGAATCATATTTTTAATTATGCAACAAAATATGCTGCAGAGAATCCGCAAATACCAACTATAGCATCATTTGAAATAAACGATGAAGTTTATACTGATTTTATCAAATATTTGGAAAAGGAACATTTCAGTTATAAAACACAAACAGAAATTAAACTAGCAGAACTAATCAAAATCTCAAAACAAGAGAATTATTATTCCCAAACAAAAAATATTATTGAGGAGCTAAGGGAGGAAATTTCCCGGAATAAACAAGAAGACTTTGAAACTCACAAAAATCAAATTAAATCATTGCTCAGGGAAGAAATAGCAAGCCGCTATTATTATCAAAAGGGACGTATAGAAGCTTCCCTTAAGGACGACCCCTATCTGGAGCAGGCTATTAATTTACTAAATAACCAGGATCAATATTATTCAATTTTAAGAGGATCCGCCACTTATGGCGATAAGAATTAATCTAATTCTAAAGCATCTCCGGAATTCCAAAAACCTAATTATGCGGAATGCCCGGAAAGGAAAGGAAGATTCCGATAATTTGGAACCTATTGGCAGCAATTATTCAGGCAATCAACAATCTGGGTAAGATTCTGGTGCTTAAGAGAGTAATATGTGTTTTTACCTTCCCGTTTTGAACATAATACTCCCTTATCCTTTAAAATTCCCAGATGGTGGGAAGTAGTGGATTGTTCAATCTCCAAAAGTTCATGTATCTGCGTGACTGTCAGTGATTTACCACCCTCCAGGAATCCCAGGATAGCAATTCGCATAGGATGTGCTATTGCCTTGAGCATATTAGCAGCTTTATCCAATTGCTCTACATTTAACTGGCTTATATTCATCAATTATATAAATATTAATTAAACTTTTAGTGCAGCCTTAGGTATGACACATTTTTTAAAATACTGGAGGGACCCTAATAACAAGAGACACATATGAATTTTTACAATAATACAAATATATCTATACATTACAGGATAAAATATGACAATTGTCACTACCTTTTACTTGATTTAGATTGAATGTCCCAATAAATAATTCTGTTTAAATAGAAATAAGCCAGTGTAATAACTCCGGAAATTAGTAGTTTTGCTATAAATAATGTCATATGACCAATTTAAATAACATAAAGTCCCCAATTAAAAAAGAGATGAAGGAATTTGAATCATTTTTCAAATCCTCCCTGAAAACCAGTGTGCCTTTGCTCAATCATATTACCAATTACATACTTCGAAGAAAAGGAAAGGAACTTAGACCAATTTTAGTTTTTCTTTCAGCCAGGGCCCTGGGCAAGCCTAACCCATCAACATTTACAGCGGCTGCTCTTATTGAGCTGTTGCATACAGCGACTCTTATTCATGATGATGTGGTTGATGATTCTTATGAGAGAAGGGGATTCTTTTCATTGTATGCCATATGGAAAACAAAAATATCCGTTTTGGTAGGTGATTATTTGCTTTCCAAAGGATTATTGCTGGCAATAGAAAAAAAAGAGTATCAGCTTCTTGAAATAGTTTCTCAGGCAGTAAAGGAGATGAGCGAAGGAGAATTATACCAGATACAAAAAGCCAGGCATTTGAATATTACGGAAAACGAGTATTTTGAAATAATCCGGAAAAAGACTGCAACCTTAATCGTTGCATGTGTTGTTTCGGGCGCAAGTTCAGTTGTATCCGATAAAACAAAAATCAACAAACTTAAACAATATGCTGAAAATGCAGGAATTGCATTTCAGATAAAAGATGATATTTTTGATTACCAGAAAAAAGGAATCATTGGAAAGCCCGTTGCCAATGATATTAAAGAGAAAAAATTAACCCTGCCCCTTATTTATGCATTGTCAAAATCAACAACAACTGAAAAAAGACGTATAATAAAGCTTCTGAAAACACCCGGTAAAAATTCCAATACAATAAAAGAGATAATTGATTTTGTTCTAAACAAAAAAGGACTGGAATATGCCATCAGCAAAATGGAATTTCACAAGCATTTAGCTATCGAAAGCCTCTCAGACTTTCCTGAAAACGAGGCAAGGGAATCTCTCATCAATCTGGCGGGTTATATTACTGAAAGGAGCAAATAATCAATATTTTTCACCCGGGTTACCTGCAAAAAAGAAAAAGGTAGTATTACATGGGATACGGCTACCACCGGTCCGTATTATAATTTAGCAAACCTTAAGAAATTTCATTAAACATTTAATTTATCTGAGCTCTCCTTAAGCCCTGTATTCCAGGCTTTTAAAGACTTTTTAGCCATTCTTTCCAGTTTTTTTAAAAAAATCGATCAGTTTTCTTGCCGGAGCCTTTCCCGCTACTGACGCAAGCTCATCATATCCGGAATTCCTTATAGATTCATATGTTTTGAAATGCTTATAAAGTTTTGCAATAGTTACAGGGCCTATGCCCGGTACAGACTCCAAAACGGAGGATGTGAATTCGGATGAACGTTTTTGACGATGAAAAAGCAAACTGAACCGGTGAGCTTCATTTCGAAGATGCTGAATCAATCGAAGGGTCTCAGATGTCTTATCAAGGTATATTGGGACAGGATCACCAGGGAAAAATATTTCTTCCAGTCTTTTTGCTATAGCAACAATACTGATTTTATCGGTTAAGCCGAGATTTCCAACGGCATCCACAGCTGCACCAAGCTGTGCCTTTCCTCCGTCCACAACAATTAATTCAGGAAGAGACGCATTTTCCGCAAGCAGCCTTTTATAACGGCGATATACAACTTCTTTCATCGAACCATAATCATCCGGTCCGGTCACGCTGGCAATATTATAATGACGATATTCTCTCTTGCTTGGTCTGGCATTTTTGAAAACAACACATGCAGAAACGGGGTTTTTGCCCTGAATATTTGAATTATCAAAACATTCAATATGAAAGGGTATTTTGCTCAACCTTAGATCTTTCATAGCTCTTTTTAAAATTCTTTCTGTACTTCCAGCACCAATTTTTTGAGCAGTTTTACTCTCTTTTTCTTTTAAATAATACATTGCGTTCCGGGTAGACAAATCAAGCAATCTTTTTTTATCCCCTCTACCCGGCACCTTAAATCGTATTCCGGGAATCCCGGTGCCAGGCAGGAAAGGGACGACAATTTCATTTGAACTATTGATGTCCCTGCTTCGAATTTCGGTAATAACAAGTGCAAGCAAGTCTTCCTTTTTTTCAGAAAAAACTTTTTTGATCTCAATTGTTTGTGACTGTATCACAGCACCATCAACAACTTTTAAAAAATTTGCAACTGCAAATTTTAGATTATCTACAAAGGAATATACATCAAGATTGCTAATTGAAGGATTAACTATCGTTGATTTACTTTGATATCTTGCCAGCAGATCAAGTTTTTCTTTGGTATACTGAGCCTCTTCATAGGCCTGTTCCCTGGACAGGCTCTCCATTCGATCTTTAAGGAATTTTTGTACCCCGGCAATATTTCCTTTAAGTATTTTATGGATTTGCAGTATATTATCATCGTAATCTACAGCAGATTGCTTTCCAACACAAGGTCCTTTACAGTTACCAATATGATACTCAAGGCAAACCTTAAATTTGCCTGATTCAATATTTTGCTGGCTCAGATGATAATTACAAGTGCGCAATGGATACAATTGCCGGATAAACTCAAGGATCATCCTGACCATATGAACCGATGTATATGGCCCGTAATATGTTGATCCGTCTTTTACAGGATTACGGGTAATGAAAACCCTTGGGAACGGCTCATTTTTAATGCAGATATATGGATATGATTTATCATCTTTTAAAAGAACATTATACCGTGGCTTATACTCTTTAATCAAATTATTTTCAAGAAGTAGCGCATCTGATTCAGTTTCAACAACAATATGATCAATTTTCCTTATCTGCTTAACAAGAATTCTGATTTTATTACTTTCAAAGGTTTTTTTTGTAAAATATGAACTGACTCTTTTCCTTAGGCTCTTTGCTTTACCAGCATAGATAACCTTGTTATCCTTATTTCTGAATAAATATACACCAGGAGATAAAGGCAGTGATTTAACAGTATCCTTAAGTTCATTAATTTCAAACTCATTCATATTCCAGGTCCAAAATTCAATTATTTCACTTTATTTAATTAATTATTCAAATGATTATATTATTTTAATTACAGAAACTTTTATCCCATTCTTATATCGGATACTCAGTTGTTATATAAGCGCTATTGGAAAACATTAACGTTTAATTAATAAATAACGAGGTAAAACTAAATCTATTTGCATCAAACAAACCCTTATCTCCTATTTTTAATTCCGGAATAACAAGCAGCGCCATAAAAGACAGACTCATAAATGGAGCAGTAAGAGGAGACCCCAACTTCTTAACACAATTATCAACCTCCAGATATCTGCGCGCTACCTCACCTCCATCCATATTTGTCATAATTCCTCCAATTTCAAGTTGCATGGTATTTTTTTGATTTCCATTAACAACAGCAAGACCACCTTTAAGCTCAATAATGGAGTTAATTGCATTTATTATATCGTAATCATCGGTTCCAACAGCTATTATATTGTGGCTGTCATGGGCAATTGAACCAGCAATTGCTCCTTTTTTTATGCCAAACCCGGTAATGAAGCCAACTGCCGGTTTAGCATTGAAATATTTATTAACGACAACTATTTTGCAAATATCTCTGCTTACGTCGGAAATTGCATATCCATTCTCGATCTTAGTTCTAAAAACTCTCGAACCGGTATACAGATCCCCATCATTTACCTCAATCACCTTAATTTTCCGGCCTTTAGAAATAAGCTTAATATCTTCCTCCCTGACACTTTCTGTTCTGAATTTAGAATCGAGTCCCTTAAACTGCTTTTTAAAAGAAAGAGAATTCTCCCTAAAAGCATCACGTCCATTAATTACAGTTCTTATTACGTGAAAATTATCAAGATCCTCTACTATAACCATATCGGCATGATCACCTTCACGAAGCATTCCAACAGGAAGCCGGTAGTGTAATGCCGGATTTAAACTGGCAGCACGAATCAAATTGAAGATGCCTATTCCCATTTTAACTCCTTTTGAAAGCAAGGCATTAATATGCCCGTTGAGAAGGTCATTAGGATGCAGGTCATCAGAACACAGCATTACCGAGCCGGGATATTTATTAATCAGTTGGTGAAATTTCTCAAATCCTTTTGCGGCACTTCCCTCCCGTATTTGAATTTTCATTCCAAGGGAAATCTTCTCTTCTGCTTCAGATAAACTAATACATTCATGATCAGTTTTAATGCCGGCGGCAATATATTTAATCAAATCATCACCAGTTAATCCGGGAGCATGACCATCGACGGGCTTATTGTATTTTCTTGCAAGAGCAATTTTTCGCATTAAACTCCTTTCCCCTGATATCACTCCGGGAAAATTCATAACCTCTGAAAGAAAATAAATATCATCCCTTTTAACCAACTTCTCAATATCCGGAACGTCGATCCTGGCGCCGGAACATTCAAAATCTGTGGCAGGAACACAGGATGGCGCTCCAAAAAAAAACTTTAAAGGAACAGTTGCCCCATTTTCAATCATAAAATCTACTCCCCGCAAACCCACAATATTTGCAATTTCATGAGGATCAGAAACGACGGCAACAGTCCCATGCTTAACAGCAAGCTCAGCAAAACCTGCTGGAGTAAGCATGGAGCTTTCTATGTGAACATGTGAATCAATAAGCCCGGGTAAAATATAATTTGAATATGCTCGGTTACTTTTCTCAACCCTAACAATCATCCCTTCTGAAAAAGTAATCTCAGCAGGGAAAATTTCATTTTTGAATACATCCACAAGGTTCCCCGTTATAACAGCAGGCATACTATCAATATTTAATGAATAAAAATAGTTTCACGTGGAACAATTCAAATAAACAAATAGTTTTATATAGTAATTCATTTACAAAATAGTTTCACGTGGAACAATAATTTAAATAACCAGCAAATTACCTGCCAATGTGCACCAACAAAACACTAATGTCAGAAGGAGAAACGCCGCTAATTCTAGATGCCTGCCCTAATGATAATGGCCGTATTTTCTTTAATTTTTCCCGACCCTCCGTGGAGATAGATTTAACCGAATCATAGTCAAAGTCTGAATTGATAAAAATGTGCTCTAGTCTTTGAATCTTATCAGCCAGTATTTTTTCGCGCTTAAAATAACCACGATATTTTAAATAAATTTCTGCACTCTCAAATATTTCCTTTCGAAGTTCAAGGGGGATAACGGAGTCATCCTGAAAGAAGTTTAGTGATTCAAAAAGATCAAAAATATTAATCTGAGGCCGAAGAAGGATTTCATAGAGTTTAACTTTTTGTTTGATTACTGAGGTGGAGTTTTCAATTAAGAACGGATTAATGGTTTCGGGAGTAATACTGTAAGAATAGAGGAAGTCAAGAATTAAATTTTTATACCTCTGTTTTTCTTCTGTCTGAAATAATCTCTCATCAGAGGCAAGTCCAATATCATGGGATTTCTTTGTCAGCCGTGCGTCGGCATTATCCTGTCGGAGAAGCAGGCGGAATTCTGCCCTTGATGTAAACATTCGGTATGGTTCATCAACTCCTTTATTAATGAGGTCGTCAATTAAAACTCCCAAATATGCTTCGTTTCTGTTTAGAATAAAAGGTTTACCCCTTTTTATTCTAAAGTGAGCATTAATTCCTGCTATAATCCCTTGACCTGCAGCCTCTTCATACCCTGTTGTGCCATTAATTTGTCCGGCAAAAAACAAATTCGACAGTATTTTTGTTTCGAGGCTGTATTTTAACTGGGTTGGAGGGAAATAATCATATTCAATTGCATATCCGGGCCGAAAAACTTTAACATTCTCAAGTCCGGGTACAAGTCTCAATGCTTTTAATTGAACTTCCCTGGAAAGCGATGAAGAAAACCCATTAATATAATATTCACAAGTATTCCACCCTTCGGGTTCTAAAAAAAGTTGATGAGATTCTTTACCTGAAAATGTAACAATCTTGTCTTCTATACTTGGACAATATCTTGGTCCGACTCCTGAAATTTTACCGGTAAATAAAGGACTATCCTGAAAACCGGACTCCAGTACCTGATGAACTTCCTGATTAGTGTATGTAATAAAACAAGGCTTTTGATATTCTAACTTGACAGGAGAATTTAAAAAAGAAAATTTACCTGGAAATTTATCTCCTTCCTGCTTGATCATCAGGGTAAAATCAACAGTACGTCCGTCAATTCTCGGAGATGTACCTGTCTTCATTCTGCCAACAGTAAATCCATATTCAAGCAATTGTTCACTAATACCATGAGAAGAAGCATCAGATGCACGGCCTCCGGGAATTTTTATGCTCCCAATATGCATAAGCCCATTTAGAAAAGTTCCGTTGGTTAAAATAACACATTTAGAATAAATCAAGTTTCCTAATGAAGTCTTGACACCAATAACAGTGCGGTTTTCAATAATTAGTCCGTTAACCACATCCTGGTAAAATGAAACTTTTGAAATAGATTCCAGACGCGATCGCCATAGTGATGAATAGAGCATTCTGTCACATTGCGCTCTTGGACTCCACATAGCTGGTCCCTTACTCATATTAAGCATACGGAACTGAATGGTACTCCCATCGGTAATAATCCCCGTATATCCACCAAGTGCATCGATTTCTCTAATAATCTGGCCTTTTGCAATTCCTCCCATCGCGGGATTACAACTCATTTGGGCAATTTTGGTCAAATCCATTGTAATAAGCAGTACACTGTTTCCCATATTAGCAGCCGCTGCAGCGGCCTCACAACCAGCATGTCCGCCCCCGACAACAATTATATCATAGGAATTATCATTAACCATAAAAGCGCAATTTATGACCTGCAAATATATATATAAATTAATTATTATATTATGAATACCCATGTTACTTCGTCACACAAAAATGCATGAATAAACACCATGGGTGATCCATAGATTGAAAAACAGATTATCCGGATCATGAATTAGTAACACATTGTTAAGTAGATTGATAAACATAATTAACCTGATTTGTTCGCATGAAACCCGCATCAGCCTTCGGCAGACAAAATAACATGAATAAAGCATGCGGGTTCCATGAGAGTGAAATACTGAATATGAATACCATCTCTTAGTAAATGATTGATTTTATATTAGATAACTATACTTTATACGAATGAA
>SLPB01000118.1 GCA_007132225.1 Bacteroidales bacterium
TAGACAGGGGATTTTGGAAATATACCAGGCATCCCAATTATTTTGGCGATTCTGCTGTTTGGTGGTCTTTTGCCATTTTCAGTATAGCTGCCGGAAATTACTGGCACATTGTTGGATCAGTGCTTATGACTTTATTGATAATAAAAGTATCAGGAGTTTCATTGCTTGAAAAATCTTTAGATGATAAGAAACCACAATACAGGGAATACATTCGAAAAACCAGTCCATTTTTTCCGTGGTTTCCAAAAAACTTATAATCCATGATTTTCAACACTCACCCGGCCGTGGCTCCAATTGTGGCAATGGATGAACCGGTCTCTGTTTTTAACAGGGAAAAACATAAGGTTTATGGAACCTATCGAAACACACCTTTACAGGAGAAAGCATCAGGAGTGGAATATCATTTTCTTGATGTTACTGAAGATACCCTGAATCTTGATTTCCTGCCCGATAGAATAGACGGACTTGCCTATTGTCCGGGTACTATCAACCTTAAACCCTTTGCAAGGATTAAGCCTGAAGATTTTATCGATGATTTCAATATACAGGTATTGGGGGCCGTGAAGGGTCTTGTACGTGCACCGGCGGCTGAGTTTGTGCCTAAAATAAGGGTAAACTGTATTGCTCCCTCAATTACCTATACTCCTCTTTCCTCAGGATTGTTTAACAGCGATGCTAAACTTGAAGCTTATGGACAACGCCATCCCATGAAAAGGGTTGGCTCTGTCCAGGACATTGCTCAAATGGCTGCGTTTTTACTTTCTGATAAATCGAAATGGATAACAGGACAGGTGTACGGTGTTGATGGGGGAATATTTTCGCTTAAAGTTAACTGATGATTAAAGTAATGAGCATGTTAAAAATATTCAGGAACAGGAAAGATTTTGAATGGGTTTTTCTTCTTATTATGGATTTGTCACTAATTATCTGAAATTTATCTTTTCATTATTAAAATCTATCAAATAATTTTATTCCGTAATTGATTTATTTGTAAATTTAATAATAGTCATTTCCACTATATTAATCAAAAACCCTTTATTATGAAAAGAATCTTTGTATTATTGGGAATCGTCGCTTTTATTACCTTTTCCTGCGAAAAGGATGAGCTTAGAAAAGGTCCCCCCGACGGAGTACCAAAGGGAGGGAATGTTGAAAACTTTGATCTAAGAGCCCCCCAGGCAGCCCCGGCTCCCGGTGATCAATCTATTGCTGCTATTGCCATCGAAGCCGGCTTCTCTGAGCTTGTAGGCGCACTTGTTTTTGTTGACGAGGAACTGGATGCCGGATTAGTGGATCTGTTCCTTGACGGAACCGATCAGTATACTGTTTTTGCCCCGACCAATGAAGCTTTTGAAGGACTCTACGAAGCTCTAGAAATTGAAGAAATTTCTGATCTTCCAGCCGAACTGGTTCTGAATGTTCTTCTGTATCACGTGGTAGAAGGACGCCGTGCTGCCAACAGCGTGGTTCCCCCGGTACGCCCCCGGACAATTACAACCCTTTTTGAGGGTGCGACTTTTACAGTTGATCGTGATGCCCTGATCACCGATATTGCCGGGCAGGAGGTGAATATCGTTGTTCCTAACATCTCCGCTTCAAACGGCATCATACACGTAATTGACGCGGTGCTTTTACCTTTGGAATAAAAGAAACCCCTAAATCATTGAGGTTCTGTTCGAATGTCTCATGATCTCCACAGGGAGGCTGTCTCAGAAGGGCAGCCTCTTTTGTCATGAAAAAAATATCACGCCGGGAAGACCTGTGACCTTTTATGCATGTGGCTAAAATAATTAGAATAATAATAAGTAAATTCACCATTCAATAAAGGTTGTTGATTATTATTTAAGCACATATAATGAAAATCCTGCTGACTGGAACTACCGGGTATACAGGAAAAAGACTATTGCCTGTCTTGCTGTATGAAGGCCATGAGGTGATTTGCTGCACCCGCGATAAAAAAAGATTCAATGCTGCTATATATAATTCGATCCGCATGAAAGGCTTGTATTCTGTTCTACCTTTCCATGCTATTATTTTCAGGGGTATGATCAGAAACATTGCTAAATTAAATTATTAAATACATTGGCATTCTATCAGTTACATAAGAAACAGTTTGTTCCTGCATCAGCAGACGAGGTCTGGGAATTTATTTCAAACCCTGAAAACCTGAAGGTTATAACCCCTGAATACATGGGGTTTGTGATTACTTCGAACAATCTTCCTGAAAAGATGTACCCGGGAATGATAATTACCTATACCGTGAAACCATTATTGGGGATAAAGATGAAATGGGTAACCGAAATAACCCATATTGAGGAGAAGCGGTATTTTGTTGACGAGCAGAGATCAGGACCTTACTCCATGTGGCATCACCAGCATTTAATTGAACCGGTTGAGGGTGGTGTTATGATGACGGACATAGTTTCGTACAAACCACCTGGGGGTTTTTTAGGATTCATCGCCAACAGCCTGGTGATCAGTCGTCAGCTTGAGGACATTTTTAACTATCGTGAAAAAGTCCTGGAAAAGATATTCGGCAGAGGCGATGTGGATAGACTTATATAATTGTCTTTAAGAAAATTGGACGTAATTTGGAACAGACCCTGATAAAACTTCTTTTTGGTTTTCTTGTTAGTGTTTTTAATTGGAGTATTATATTTGATATACTTTTACAATAAGAGGGCATAATTTATAACGATTATTCTTCTATGGCCGATGAGCTGCTGAAGGTTTTGCTTTATTTTGACATTTTCTCGTACCCCCTTACAAAGAGGGAGCTTATTGACTATTCGGGTATTTCAGGCGATGCCGTGGATAGTTCAGACACAGCTATTGAGATGCTGCAAAGGAAAGGACTGATAAACCGTTTTGGCGGACTTTACTTTGTGGGCGCCGGCAAGCAGAAAGTGTTCAGGCGGCTTAATGGCAACAACAGGGCAGCCGGAAGGATGAAGACGGCCAGGATATTCGCCCGGCTTATCTCCTGGTTCCCTTTCGTGAGGGGTGTATTTATATCCGGTTCTCTTTCAAAGGGATTTGTAGCAAAGAAAGATGATATTGACTACTTCATAGTGACAGAACCGGAACGGTTGTGGCTGGTGAGATCACTGCTCACCATTTTCAAGAAAGTTTTTCTTCTTAATTCTTACAGGAATTTCTGCATCAACTACTTCGTAGACAGCAACCATCTGTTCATCAAGGAGCATAACAGGTATACTGCAACCGAGATCGCATTCCTGGCACCAATGTTCAACAGTGCAATGCACCAAAGATTGCTGGATCAGAACAGCTGGGTAAAAGAATACTATCAGAATTTAATGGTAAATAATAAATATGTTTGCCATAATAATGAACCAACTCTGAAAAGACTGGTCGAGAAACTGCTTTCCGGCCAGGTGACCGGCAGACTGGATAATTACCTTTACAGGAGATCCAGATCCTGGATAAGAAGGCAGTTTTCTCATATGGATGATGATACTTTTACACGTAACTTCAGGGTTCTAAGGCATGAGCTGAAGTATTTACCAAACAGCCATCAGTTTAGCATAATGGATAAATATAATGAGCGGGTTAACCGGTATTTAAAGTTACTGTACCCCACGAGGGCAGCAGAGTAAATCATCTATGATAAAACAGTTTCGAAACATATGGGTCCTGGGAGGCACCGGATTTATCGGGTCGGCTCTTGTAAAGTTGTTGTCGCGCGATAAGGCAAACAGGCTCCACCTGTTGGTTCATAAAAGAGCTCCCTGGCGGTTACTGGAGGGTTTCAGCACTTTTACCGGTACTCTTTCCGGCATTGAACCCGGCTGGTTTGAACGGTACCCGCCCGATATAGTTTATCACCTGGCAAGGCCGGCGGGAAGTAATGCTGTAACCCGAAAACTGAGATCAGCCGCAGGTGAAAGATCCAACAGGCGACTGGTAAAAATTTTACGTGGACTGCCGGGACCGCCCGTGGTAGTGTATGTGAGCGGGTCGTTGATGTACGGCGACCGGCTGGACAACGATCCGGCGTTTGAAAACGCACCGCTGAACCCGGAATCTTTCGCCCGATACTATTACCGCAACGAGCTGCCCTGGATAGAGGTGCAGGGTGAAGGGTCCCTTGATGTCCGCTTTGCACGTCCGGGCTGGATCGCCGGTCCTGGTTCATGGTTCATGGAGTTCTTCTATAAACCATGGCAGCGCACCGGCAAGGTGCCTTGCTACGGGGAGGGGATGCAGCATATGTCTCTGACCTGCCTTGACGACTGTGCTGCAATGATAAATGCCCTGGGGCAATACGGCTCAAGAGGGAGCAACCTGAATATCTTCTCGGGAGATATTATCACACAGCTTGACTTTTCAAATACCCTTGCCCGGCTGCTGAACGCAGAAACTGAAATGATACCTGAAGACCATTTAAGGCGGAACTACGGGAAGGTTACTGCCGCAGCGCTGCTATCCTCCTCTCCAATGGGTACTCTGTACCCGGAGCTGCACCGCAGGGCCGGGATTATTTACCGGGGCCCGGAACAGTTACTTGTCCCCGTTGTCAGGCTTTCTGAAAACAAACAGGGTGTATTCCCCGGACTTCCATAGCGTCGTTTTCTGCAATGCCATATCGGTCTTCCATAAAATCCTGTCAAATCTCCTTAACAATCGGTTAAGCCGGTGATAATACCAAGCCGGACTGACGATGCTGTAGCCTTTCCTTCTAACCGGGATGAAATCGCTGAAGGCTTTTCGTATCTGACTGGTGCTGTAACACCGGCTTGGCAGATTTCGTGAGGGCGAATAACCTCCCCAGCTGGACCTGAGCCTTGAAAATGCTGCTCTGAAACGAAGCTTGAGCAGCTCTATGAACATACCCGCCAGGTAATGTCTGTTCACAAAGGAGAGGACAAGCACGCCTCCGGGTGTTGCTGCACGGTGGAGTATCCTGGCGGCTTGCTCCAGGTCTTCCACGGTATTTAGGGCGCCAAAAAACACGTAGATCATATCAAACTGCCTGCCGGGGAAGATATCTTCCAGTTCCTCAATTTTCCCTTTTGCAGCAACGGCATTATCCAGATGCATGTTCTCTACTTTAGCGGATGCGAGCCGATGCATCTTGCCGGAAATATCGATCCCGGCTACCTGAACGGAAGGATGGGTCACGGCAAAATGAACCAGGTCAAGTCCGGTTCCATATCCTATCTCTAACATGCTGGTGAAGCTGAACCGCTTCACCTCTTCCCTGAAATCCTGTCTCATGCGTTGCAGAGCAGGGTTCTGCCAGTACCGCTCCTCAAAGCCGGCAGCATCGGCGTCATAATATTCCTCAATTTTTCCGTAATAGGTGCTCTTCATCTTTAGTATATAGGTGCTCATCTTTAGTATGATAGTTTGTAGCAAGCCATGCCGCAATTCCCCAGAAGAGAAAGGCAAATTTATCGGTATTCAGGTAATTGTTAAAAAAAGCATGAAAAAACCAGGTGGCCAAAGCAGCAAATGCTGCAATTATTGCAACTCGTGAACGATGGCCAATACTCCGGCCGAAAGCCAAAAATATGAGCCGCCCGATAAAAAGCAGCCACCCCGCAAGACCCAGTATCCCCATCTCACTAAGCGCAAGCAGGTACTCTGAATGGGCAGTGCCCCCTGATCCTTCAGGTACATTCCAGGGATCTGTAACAGTGAGCGGGTTCATCAGTGAAGGCTCCTGGTAGGGAATATAGGTAAACTGGTAGGTTCCGGGACCAAAACCCGTCAACGGTCTCTCTTTGAACATTCTCCATGCCGACACCCACCTGTTGAGCCTCTCAATATTTGATACATCGGTGCTGATGTTGGCAGAAGAAACAGTCCGCTCCACAATTCCTGCATTGACATCGTATGACAGGGCCTCAACCTGCTGCATTCTCTTGATCAGTGGCTGGTGCAAGACCATGCCCACAATGAGGAATAACCCGCCAATGATCAGCAGGTGCCTTATCTTCAGCTTTAAATACAGAAGCGTTAAAACCAGTATGAAAAGCGGCAGACTGAGCAGGGCGGCCCGGCTGGTAGTATAAAACACTATCATTATGAAAAGTAAACCTGTTACCAGCCAGAAAATGCCTGTTTTGTTGTTGCGGCACAGGGAGATGGTCGAAAGCCACAGGGCAGCAAGGATGGCTGCTGCAGCTCCAAAGATGGTATGATCATTGTAGAACGGCAGAAATATCCCCCGCATCACTACCGGGTTCCATTCCCATTGCCAGAACCTGAACAGGCTCCACAACAGCACAACCAGCATCCCCATGCTGTACAGAAGTATCATCTGGAAGAAAAGGCTGCTGTCATATCTCAGTTGCCTTGCAACGAAGATGTAAAACACCAGCATGTAAAGCAGGTTAATGAATGAGAATTTTAACGAAACAACCAGGATCTGTGAAAAGGGTATTGTAACAAGAAATGCAGCTGCAAAGGGCAACAACCACAGGAACTCCCTGTGAAGGGTGTCATTCATTTTTTTAAAGGATCCGCTCATAATTTCCGTGAACAGCACAGCCGCGGCAACAAGGGCCAGAGGTTCTCCCGGCACCCTGATCATTGAACTTTCAGTCAGAGGAACCGCTACTGAAAAAGGAAGCACAAAAGCCATCACTTTAAGCAGGAGAGCCTGCAGATTAAAGCGCACAATGAGATAAGCGAGGATAAAAATAAGTATGGTACCGGGTATGAGCGCCAGCAGGGGAAATAGCAATGATCCTGTGAAAATAATGGCTGTAAACAACACAACAATAAGTGTCACCGAAAGTATACCGTATCTGTTTTTAGCGTTCCCTTGCATCCGGACCCGATTGATTAATCCATTCTGACTATCCTGATAAAGACCATTATGACTGCAAATGAAATTACAGCAGCAACAGCTATGAGCAGCCGTGGCGGCCATGCCGGTTTTTCGGCAACAACCGCGGGAGAAACCACATAGCTGCGGGGGATGGGTGTTTCAAGGCTTTTTCTTACCCTTTCATAGTTATTCTTTAAAGAAGTCAGATTCCATAGCTCAGACTCATAGATGGTTAACTGTCTCAATGCACGGGGAGTAAATCCATCACCTTCTTCAGCTTCAGCGTGGCTAAATATTTCAGCGGGACTGATACTCACTGTTTCTTCTTTCATATGCTTCACCGGTGCTCCCTGTTCAGTGATCCGCCTCTCCATCTCCAGCGTTTCCTCCAGCTTTTCATTGTAAAGCTCATTTGCAAAATTATAGGCTGCAAGCCTGTTCTCGAGCAAAATGTCTTCCTTTATTAGATCGCCCAGCGCCACTATCCGGTTGGCCATCTCAGCTGCATATATCCTGTCTTTGTCCCTTACGCTGACCGAGACTGAGCCGTAACGGGTCTTCTCAGTTGTAATACGGTTTCCGGCAAGCCGGTAATACCTGCCAGGTCCTCCGGGATCGTCCATGTCGATACCCAGTCTTTCCGAAAACCTGAAAACATTATCCAGGCTGTCGAGTATGCGGGTTGAACTGAGTATCTGAATATGTGCGTCTATCTCTTCATTATTGCCGAAGCCGACTCCCAGCTGCTCATACTGCCGGCTAAAAAGGGTCAGGGGGACATAGATAGTGGTTCCGGACTCGTACAATGGCTTTATTATTAGCGGCGAAGTCAGCAGCAGCACAAGCAGGAAAATAGCTACCGAACCCCCGGCGATCCACTTGATAAAGTTTAGCCTGAACATCCATGAGATATCAAATCCTGATCTATCCATATAAATATGATTGATATAACAAAGAAAAGAAATAAATAGTCAATTTGTTTAAGTCCGTTCTTAAATTTTGCTTTCACCGAAATGAACGGACATTTTTGGTGCGTTTGTCCAGGAAAGCCTAATCCACCATAAATAATAAGTGCACCAGCTGCATTTACAAGAGCCAATAATGGTTTTGGAGCTGGAAGTCTCTGCCCCTGCAAAATTTGTGAGAAATCTCCTTGCGGCAAAAAAATATTTACAGCTGCCAGGACTGCAAGGATAATGACAAGCCCAATGAAGATTTTAATTGGACTCTGGGAAAACTGGGTAAACAAGTATCCTATAATTCTTATTGAAGAAGGTTGGGCTGAAAATGACTGGGAGCGGATGGAATAATTTAACAAATTAATGCGGGTTTCATAAGTAAATATTAATATTTACTTATGAAACATACTTCCATCACATTTGATACTGCCTATATCAAGGATTCTCTTGCTACGGTGATCAATTTCAGAATTGATAAATGCAATAGTCTCCATTTGAACCAAATGTAGTTGCTCAATAAATTTATCAGTGTCTATAATTGGTTAAAACTATACCGCATTTTGTGGTGAGTTTTTTCTGATTATTAACAATATAGCCTCTTTCTCACCCTTTTCTTCTTCAATAACATCTTCAATTGTCTTTATTAATTTATCTTTCGTTAACATAGTCAATGATTATAGATTGATACTTTTACTAATTATCCTTGCATATGTGACTTAGATAGCTAAAAGAGCATGATAACAGATGTGAGATCAACCGAGTGTTAATGGTCGGAGGCAGACTCTAACCGGATACAGCCACTAACCGGATACAGACCCTGATAAAACTTCTTATTACGGCATAATGATGCTGTCACCTTTAACAACAAGATACCACTTATTGCTGGTGTGTTCGTGTTTAAGAATGTAATGTTTGCCATCTCCTGTCTGAACTTTGAAATAATGAACCGGCGGATAACCCGGTTTGTAATGGGCCTGGTACCAACGGTCGGCTATAGCTTTTATTTCAAACCTGATATCGTCAATATAAAATCGGCGGGGATTCTCATCAGCCCTGTAACCTGAGTAACATTCCACTTTTACCTCTATTAGTTTCTGCATGATCATCCATAATTATATCCAGTCGGTTATCCTCCTGCCACTCTTCCGGCAAATAATAATCTTTGGTGTTAAGATTGTACAGTATTTCATTTTAATGCCGACATACTGACAAAACCGGGGTTATCATGCCAAACAGGGCATTTGCGATTCAGATCTTTCTCCTCATCCACATCGTAGAGCTCAGGCAGGAGTGAAAACGGGATACTCCTTTTTTTTAATTCCCCGATCGTTTCATTAAGGAGGCGTGAGGTGCTCCATGATTTTTTTTCAAACAGGGCGTCGCACATCTGTTTTAGTCCAAGTAAATAATAACCGCCATCGATGGCTGGACCGATTACCACACCGGTATAATCCAGCATCCCGAAGGCGTTGTCAATTAAAGCCGGATTAATTTCCGGGCAGTCACTCCCGATTATTATAACCTTTTTAAACCCCTTATCCAGCATTACACGAAATGCGTTTTTCATTCTTTCACCCAGATCTCGGCCTGACTGAACCTTTTTGTGAAAAACATTTTCATCCCAGGTATCATTTCTATCAACAAAATCTGAATAAAAAACCACCTTATGACAGTTTGCATCCCTGGTTGAATTAAAGGTATATTTCAGCAGGTCATTGTAGATGGCAAGGGCTTTTTTTTCACCTATGGTTCTGGCAAGCCTGGTTTTCACCTTACCCTGAACTGGATTTCTCACAAAGATCATCAATGCCCTTTCACTGTTATTCACTGCCATATTATAAGTATTTTATCCCGTTTGCACCCAAACAAAAGTTATAAATCGGTAGCTCCTCCACAGCTGGAACCTGAGCCCGCGGCACATCCAAAACAGTGCTGGTTAAGGATGATTTCCCGCCTGTCAAGTGAGAGCGGATTGAATCTGCTGATATGATTATCCTCAGTGTCAATCTTTAAATCCAGCATCTGGTTAAAATCACAGTCATACAGGTAACCATCCCAGCCCACCGATATCATATTCCTGCACATCGCTTTCTTAGCGGCACAAGGATTGTAGGCGTTTGACAACAGGTCCATATATTCTTCATAATTACCGCTGCCGGTGAGATGACCCAGAAAGCGGCCGACAGGCATGTTGGTGAGCGCATAAAGACTGTTGAACCGGATGCCGAATTTATCAAGAAGAATTTTCCTGAACTGATTTTCAAGACATTTCTGTGGTTCCGGCAAAAATGCACCGGAAGGATTGTAAACCAGGTCCAGTACAAGGTTTTTTTCAGTGTTGCCGTAGCCTGCCATATTCAATAATTTCAAGGCCGTGATGGACTCGGCAAAAACCCCGTCCCCCCTTATGGGGTCTGTTTTGACTGCTTCATAATAAGGGAGGGAACAAACAAGATGCACATCATGTCCTGCATAAAATGCGGGCATATCAGCATATTTTTCCCGGGTTAGAATCGTCAGGTTACAGCGCACCATCACCTTTATCCCAGAAAGTGAACATTCCTTAACAAACCATTTGAAGGAAGGATTCATTTCCGGTGCGCCCCCGGTTATATCCACTTCCCTTATACCTGCTTTATTCATAGCATTCAGGCAATGCTGCATCGTCTCCCTGGTCATAACCTCCTCCCTTTGGGGACTGGCATCTACGTGACAGTGAATGCATTCCTGGTTGCACAGTTTGCCTGAATTTACCTGCATTAGTTCCACTTTCGTGGAAATCAATGGAAATAGCTGATTTTCTGCGAGTTTTTCCTGAAATACCGGAATACTTTTGTATTTTCTTTCATGGTTTTCCAGGATTTTGATTTGCTCTGCTGAACTCAAAGATGGATATTCTTTATTTTCAATGCTCATATCTTTGGAATGAAATGTAATTATAACACAGTTAAACAGGATGTTGCAAGAAAGCAAAATGCCTCCATAGTGTTAAGACCCCGGGCATAAGCCACAAAGGCGTAAAATATATGGCTTGTTAACCTTCAGTCATCCTGACGTGCAATGAAAATATAATATTAAACCTCATGGATATTGATCCCGGCAGTTAACAGCAACACAATTTACAAAAAAAAACCTCTTGATTAAAGCCCTGACTGTACAATTTTATAAAAGAGAATCTTATTTTTATATGATTTTACTGATCAGACAACCACTTATGGTGAGCATAATAATTCCGGTTTTAAATGAGGAGAAATCCATTACTGCCCTGCTGGAAAACCTGGCGGACCAGGAAGGGGATTATGAAATTATCATTGCAGACGGTGGCAGTACGGATGATACCTTGGCAAAATGCGCATCATACCCTGATATAAAGATAGTTGCCTCGGAGAAAGGCAGGGCCCTTCAGATGAACAAGGGTGCCGGTATCGCACTGGGCACCACATTGCTTTTCCTGCATGCCGATACCACACTGCCCGAAAAGGGAATTCAGGCTATTGAAAAAGCTATGGGAGATAACAAAATCTCGGGGGGCAGTTTTTATGTGAAATTCGATGATAAGAGCAGGATTCTGAATTTTCTTGCCCGCTTCACCAGGATAAATAACAGGTATCTGACATGGGGCGATCAGGGAATCTTCATCAGGAAAACCACCTTTGATGAAACAGGAGGGTATAAAGATATTCCTGTAATGGAGGATCTTGAGATACAAAAAGATGTCAGAAGAAAAGGAATGTTCATCAAGCTGCCCCTAGCGGTTACCACTTCTGCCAGGAGATTTATTCAAAATGGGATTATCAGGCAGCAGCTCCTGAATATTGGGTTAGTGATGGCTTATGAAGCCGGTGTATCGCCCCGAAGGATCAAGGAATTTTATTCCGATTAATGGACGTTAAGGTTTTTGTAAAATCCGCCAGCCTGTTTAGAGCCAGGCGGACGGCGTGCAACAAAGAATTCATAGGCATAGAAATCTGAATAGCGGCGGTGCAACCCGGGCTCCCCGGCAAGTTGATCAAGTATTTCCGAGGCTTCAGCATCGCTGGCATATTTTCCGCGCAGTTCCGTTATACGATTCTCCATGGGAGTGTAGAAATCGTCCCACCACGCCTCATCAGGCAGGGTAAAGTGTCCGACAACCTCGAATCCTTCGTCTTGTATTGCTGCCAGATCATCATCCAGCCATCCCATGGCTGGATAGTCCAGATCGAAACCGGCCCTGACTTCAGGAGGCGGGTTCTCCTCGCGCCAGATTGCATCGGTAAATGCAAGGTAGCCGCCGGGGCGCAGCAATCCATGGCAGACGGAAAGAGCCTTCCTTAGTCCAATGCTGTAGAGCGCGCCTTCCGACCAGGTGAGATCAAAACTGGAAGGTGGTAGCTCCGGATGGGCCATATCTCCAACGATTGCCCTTACGCGCCGGGATAACCCGGATACAGCTATTGACCTCTTCAGCCGTTCGATACTTGGTGCATGATTGTCGATAGCCACGATGGATCCCGATGTAAGCTCTGCAAGATAGAGTGTTTGGCCCCCGACGCCGCATCCCAGGTCGAGAATCCCGGGGGAGTCAGGCAGTTCGAGGCAGAGACTAAGGGCCCTGACAGCGCAGGCTTTGTTACCGGGTCCCTGGCGGGGCAGGGCCTCGTAAACTTCGAAAAATATATCCCAGAAGCGAGGTCCAGGTACGTTCATAAATGTTCCCATATTATTCTACTTTGACGACATATTTCAGCAATAGTTTAAATTCACTTACCCGACGCATACTCCTGCAATAATAGTTACGTTCAGGGGGGGGCGGCATTTTGCGTGTCGGGCCATTCTCTCATCCCGCACAGGTTCCGTCATGGATCTCTTCGCTTCAGACTCATTGCCGTCAAAGAGATAACAAGGCAAACCGAGTTGCTGTATAACCAGGGATAACCTATCTTTCTTTCTTATACAACATGATTGCCACGGGCGATAAAATAAGGCCGATGATCACGGAACCTCCCAGGGCATATATTATATCCTGCACTGAAGGTTCTCCCATCAGGATTCCGCGTACTGCATCGACCTGCCAGGAAAGGGGATTCCATGAAATAAAGGTCTGCATCCATTGGGGCATTGTTATCGGGTCAACGTAAATATTGGACATAAAAACAATCGGGGTCAGCAGAAGCCATCCGATTGACATTACAGCAGAGGTGCTTCTCATAGTAAGCCCCATAATTATGAAAATTAAGGAGATGCTCATCGCAAAAGCGATCATTATCAAAAATGATACCGCATATCCGGATAATCCGGTTTCCGCCCTGAAACCCAGGATGTAGCCGAATAAGAGAACCATGATACCTGAGATAAGGTACTTGAAAAAATCACCGATAAAAATCCCTGCCAGAGGTGAAGGAGGCCAGACGGGCATAGTGCGGAAACGGTCAAAAATCCCTTTAGTGATATCGGTATGGATATTGATTCCTGAATATGCTGTATTGAAAGCCAATGTTTGCACCATTATACCGGGAATAAGAAATTGAAGGTATTCACGCGGAGAGCCTGCAACTACACCGCCAAACAGGTAGGTAAACAAAAAGGTAAACATTATCGGGGTAATAAGCACATCCACGAACTGCTCGGGGATATGCTTTACCTTAAGCAGGTTTCTCCATCCGAACATTAGCTTATGTGTAAGCATTCCCGAATGGTTCGCCGGGGGAGTCTTCAATATCCGATCAATGCCATGAATAAACGATTCACCCCCTTCATTCATGTTTCCTGATGATTCAGGGGCTTTCTCTTTCCTTGTTTTATTCCCCGTAAGGGCCAGGAATACTTCATCAAGGCTTGGTCCGGCCATATTGAATGAGGTGATTCTTTTTCCCCTGAGCTTGCAAAGCAATACTATGGCATGATCATGATCCCGGACCGGAACGGAAATCTCTTTTCCATCCCCGCTACCCCGGTGCAGATAATAATCAGAACTATCCAGAAGGGAATCGAGGTTCACAGAAGCATCATTGATGTTAATATGCAGATTTAAAGTCCCCAAAGAGGACTTCAATTCATCAATTGTTCCCTCTGAGATTACCCTGCCCAGATCAATAACCGTGACCCGGTCAGCCAGCTGGCTTGCTTCTTCAAGATGCTGTGTTGTAAGGAGTACCGTGGTATTAAGCTGCGCAAGTTTCCGGATAACAGACCACAGGATGTTTCTGCTCTGCGGATCCAGTCCGGTCGTGGGCTCATCAAGAAACAATATTTCAGGAATCCTGACAATGCTTGCCGCAAGATCAAGCCTTCTGCGCATCCCGCCTGAATAACGCTTTACAAGAATATCTCCCGAGTTCTCCAGCCCGAAAAACAAGAGCAGGTCCCTTACTCTCAATCGCGCATCTGAACTGCCATGGCCCAGCAACCTTGCAAAAAGATAGAGGTTTTCACTTCCGGTCATTTCTTCATCGATGGAAGTGCTTTGACCGGTTATGCTGATCATGTTTCTGACCCTTTTAGCTTCATGCACTGCATCATGACCAGATATCAGGATGCTTCCCTGGTCGGGTTTCAGAAGAGTTGTACATATCCTGATAAAAGTTGTTTTACCAGATCCGTTTGGCCCTAGAATGGCATGAATACTTCCCTTCCTTACCTGAATGCTCAGACCGTCTATTGCTTTTGTCTTCCCAAAGCTTTTCCCGAGGTTTGAAGCCTCTATAGCAAACATAATCTATAAGTTAAGTCCAGTTACTAAATTAAACAGGAAAAATATCATGCTGCAAAAATCTCGTATAATACTATAAAACCTTCCGGTGAATTATCAGTCCCTGATTATTTCAATTAATGAGACAGCATTACAAGGCAAATCAAATTTAATATTATTCAAATCCTCTCTTTTCAACTGTTTTGGTGATTCCAGCAGTTCAAGATCCATTCGGTTCTTTATAGCATCTACTTCCAAAGGATTGGGCAGCCCGGGAGAACCAAGTTCCTTAAAGGCGGTGTAGGAATTGCTATGCTCCTCATCTATTCTCCAGTGCTTAAGTGTAACCTGGCTTTCTGGTTTCCAGCTTGTTTTAATATTCAGCGTAACCGGATAGGAAAGGCCATCATTGTATACCTGGTCATTCTGAAAATTCGTAACAACAATTGTAATACGGTCACCATCACGCGTTGCAAATGCTGTAACATGAGGATTTGTTTTTGTATGAACCTGCACTATTTCGGGAGCAAGTTTATACAGCAACTTATATGCATTTAAAACCGGTTTATGAAAGCCGTGCTTTGAAATCAATTTTCTGTGCCCCATGAAATCATGTTCAGGGAGTGCATCATTCATAGCACAATAAACGAAGGTCCCGATATTACGGTCGTTTTCCTGACGAACCTTTATATGCCTCTCAACCAGGGTGGTAAGAAATGCAGCTGCATATTGTGAGTTTCTGACATCTGCCATTGGTTCGCTATCTACACCCCTGGTACCGGATGCTGATACTCCCCATTCATCAACATAAATTGGAAGGTCTTGCAGTGTGGGATACTCATCACGTATATCAGCCAAACGCAGCTGATTGTCCATAATATAATCAACTTCAGGAAATTCACGTCCTGGTCCGCCCCTGGCACCCGCCCCGCCATATGTTTGAATGCTTAAAAAATCAATCGGCGAACCTGTTTCCCCTGTTGCATGGTTTTTACCATTTACTACATGATCAAGAAAAAACCTGAAATTTTCAGGCTCTCTATAGGTCTTTGTGGAGGAGAGTCCGGGCCCTCCAATCCGGATTTCCGGATTGACTTCCCGTGCTGCTTTGGCAAAATGATCGTAGAGTTTAAGATATTCATTCAGGTCAGCCTGATACCAAAATCCCCCAAGGTCGGGTTCATTCCAGCAACGAAAATGCCATTGCTTAACTTCATCTATCCCGTACCTTTCAGTTACATGCTTCATGAAATCTCTTACCAGATCTTCCCACTGGCCATAGTTCCGGGGTGGGGATGTACACACAACTGCTCCGTAGGGTCTTCTTCTTCCCGAACCGGGGTAAGCAGCAATCTCAGGAGGCATGGCAAAGAAAACCACTTTCAGCTTGTTGCCGGTCGGCAGGATTATATCGGCCATTTCATCAAAATGACTCCAGTCATAAAATATTTTCCCATCTTCATCCACCCATATGGCGTTTTCGGGCTGGTTATAAATACGGATAAATTGCTGTGCAGCTCCTGTCTCCTGAAGGGTTTGAACATAATTCCTGCCCCATTGGGTAGGCAAAAATTCAGTTGCATGAATAATCTGACTGGCCCAGAAGGGTTCTAACTCACCTAAGGATATCGTAGCATCTGCCCTGATAGAAACATCTCTGTCAGGTGAATAAAAACTAATCTGCAGAAGCACTATTGCGATTAAGGATAGTTTTAATTTTTTCATGGAAATATTGGTTTAGCTCTGACTTCAGATTGGTCTTTTCTCAATTGAAAATATCATACACATCTATAAAACAGGTATCATGTACTTATATATTAACCTTACCAACACCTCTTTTTTAATGGGTTTTGAAAAATAATCATTGCATCCCGCCTCAAGTGCTTTTTATTTGTCAGCAGCCAACCCATAAGCAGTTTGAGCTATTATAATAATATCTTTATTAAACTCCCGGATTTGTTTTGTTGCCTGGTATCCGCTCATTTCAGGCAGCTGAATATCCATCAGCACCAGCTCGATGCCGGGATTATCCTGGCAAGCTTCGACAGCTTCAGTACCGGTAGTTGCATAGATTATCTCATCACTATAGGGATTAATAATTTCTGTGATAAACATTTTAGACACTTCATTATCTTCTGCAATCAATATTTTTAAATTCTAATCCCTTCGAGCCTCATTAAAAATAGCCTCAGCAACGACAGGATTTTCAACACCCTCTTTCTTTCCTGGCTCAGAATGGTATGGAATTGTAAAATAAAATGCTGATCCCTTCCCCTTAATGCTGTCAACCCATATTTCTCCACCCAGCATTTCCACGTAAGCTTTTGAAATGGATAATCCCAGTCCGGTACCTTCCTGTGTAATTGCATAGCTGTCTTCTACCTGAACGAAGCGCTCAAAAATACTTTTCTGCCTGTCTCCGGGAATTCCAATACCAGTATCCCTGACAAAAAACTCAAGGTTGGTTTCCTTTTTTTCATAACCGATATCAATCGAACCTTCTATGGTATATTTTATAGCATTTTTAACCAGGTTGGTCAGTACAGCATAAATTTTTTCACGATCAGTATTAACAATGGCTTCTTTGGCCGGCAATGAATTCCTGAATGATATTTTTATTCCCTTACGTTCAACCTCCGGTTTAAAAAAGGTATAAATGTATTCTATTTGCTCATTGATATTTGTCTCCGATATGCTAACATTCATCAGCTTTGCTTCTATTTTGGAAATATCGATAATATCATTTATTATATTGAGCATGCGCATTCCGCTTTTCTCTATGACCTCAATATACTTTTGTTGTTTATCTCCCTTAAGACCGGGAGTTTTCAAAAGCTCGGCAAAGCCCAGTATTCCATTCATCGGTGTCCTTATTTCATGGCTCATATTGGCAAGGAATGAAGATTTTAAGCGGTCATTCTCTTCAGCTTTTTCTTTGGCTATGTTCAATTCATGTTCTGCCAGTTTTCTTGCGGTAATATCCTGGATAATGGCATGAATAATCCATCGCCCGTTAAACAGGATGCTGCATGCAGATGCTTCCACATCGCGGGTCGAACCATCTGCCAGAAGGTGCTGGAACTGAAACTGTATACCACGCCCCATGGGGACAGAAGCCATATTTTTTTTAACCTCCTGGTAAGACAGGATATTAATATCTGTGATAGACATAGTTTTCAACTGCTTACGCGAATAACCGTAAAAACCTGCTGCAGCAGAATTTGCATCAACAATGGCACCCTCCGACGGGTCAATCAGAAGCATTACAGCTGAATTATTTTCAAACTGGTTACGGTATGACTGTTCACTCTCCTGCAAAGCCTGCTGCGACCTTTCCAGTTCCCTTGTCTTTTTTATCACCTGCCGCTTTAGAGTCCACGACCAGAAGAAAAGCACCAATAATACAGAAAGAACAGGAATAATTGCATAAGCTGCATATTTCATGAAAAGGACAGGCGATAATTCTTCATCCCTCTGATAGACAAACCACTTCCTGTTAATTTGTTCGTATTGGGAACCGGCTTTAAATATATCAATACCCTCATTAAGTTCTGCCAGCAGTCCCGTATTACCCTTTTTTACAGCCAGACGATATAAACTGGGTAAAACAGGCGGTCCGGTTATTTTAACATTTTCGAAGTTATTTTCTTCAATTGTGAGCATACCAAGGTTATAGGGAGCCACCACAAAATCGTGCTTGCCGGAATCCAGTAATTTAATTGCAATGGGAAGCGACTCTGCAAGAACTGAATTACTTTTTAGATTCAAAGGTTTTATGAAGTTTTCTATGGATGCATCACCAGCAAGGACTATAGCTTCTTTCCCTTCCAGATCTGAAATATCGAGGATTGCAGATTGCCGGTTTACAAATATGGCATAATACTCGGTATGATAGGGAATAGTAAAGTCAAACCTGTCTTGCCGTCCTTTAGTGTGCAATACACTCAACAGCACATCTGCTTCCCCGTTTTCAACAGCTTCCTGGGCTTCCTCCCAGTTTAAAAGCCGGATTTCCACTTTTGCTTTTAAAATGGAGGCTAAGTGGTTAATGATATCTACATCATGACCGGCCGGTTTGCCGGTATTCGAATCGAAAAAGGTAAAAGGCGGATAATCATAATCTCCAACAGCAACGATCGTACGTACTCCCTCCTGATTCAACGGATTGGAAATAGCACTGCCAAATAATATAAAAAAAAGAAGCCCGAAACAAAAAAGGTTTAGGGTAATGATCGGCAATTTATAGATGTGTTTCTGTACCATTTTAATTTACGTTAAACTTACCATAAAAATCTGAAATGAAAATATCTGGGGATAATTATTTCTCTACTATGAATCCAAATATCCTTTATTTATTTTCCTTGCCATTTTCCAGGTTGTACACAACTTAATATATCAATCAAACGGGTTTATTAATATGCATCTAAGCCGGCACAAGCAAGCGTTTTTGTCCGGTAAATAGCAAGCATCAAACTCAGGAATTTCTTTGTCATAACTGGCCGAAGTATTAATCCAGGTCGTCTGTTTTCCACCACTCAATATCATCAATTCCGCGAACAATTTGATAAGTATCAACTTTAATCCTAACGAGAGAACAATCCTCTGACTTCATAAAGGATAAAAGTTCAGGATGTCTCTCCAGATGTGCCTCGAAAACTATATTCCTCTCTATGATATCAATATCTTCAGCATGACCAAACGCAGTTAGCACGTGGTTTTTCTGCAGGCCCGACTTATTAATATTAATATTTTCAACCAGAACAGCCACCTTACCATTATTTTTAAGGTTGCGGTACTTGGTTGTATTTCGATAGGTAGCAAAGATTAGTTTCCGGAAGTCTTCCATCGGAGTAAATGCAATCAAGCATGCATGAGGCTGGCCATCGCCTTCAGTTGCAAGAACAGCAAACCGTCTGTTTTTTAATATATCTTTTATATATGTTTTGATAATGGTAAGGCTGCTCATATATCACAGTGAGATTATTCAGTATATTTTTTATTTTAAATTTTCCTGACTCAGATGGTATTTGGAGATTGATACGGAGCAGGTTTGGCAACTATTCAATAATCCTTATACTTGCTTCAACAAGCTTCTTCTCAGAAATTTTTGCAGGGCAGTTGAATAGCAGATCCTCTCCTGTTCCGGTTTTAGGGAATGCGATAACTTCTCTTATTGATGATTTTTTCTCCAGGACCATCATCAGCCTGTCAATACCCCAGGCGATACCTCCGTGCGGGGGCGTTCCATACTGAAAAGCATCAATCATGTGACCTATGCTTTTTCGCATAGTTTCGTTATCATAACCCATATTCCTGTAGGTTGCTTCAAGAATTTCAGATCTGTGGGCACGAATAGAGCCACCTCCAATTTCGTATCCATTAAGTATTAAATCATATTGTTGAGCAATAATGTTTTCTATGTTTTCTCCCTTGATATGATCTGAGATATATTCTTTTTTGGGCATTGAAAATGGATTGTGAGAAAACGACCAGCCCCCCTTATCAGTTCTTTCGAATAGTGGAAAATCTATAACCCAGGCAGGATGCAGCTCTTTAGGCTTAATCAAATTGAGCATCCGCCCTAATTCCTGACGAACGGCATCTAAAGCTTTATTTGCTGTTTTGTAATCGCCGGCTGAGAAGAAAACAATATCACCAATTTTAGCTTCTGCCTTTTTAATAATTTTAAATGCAATTTCTTCGCCCAGATATTTTATTATTGGCGATTGCAGTTCATCTTTTTTAACCACTATGTATGCCAATCCCCCTAAACCTAGAGATTGGGCTAAATAGGTCAACTTTTCTATCTGACCTTTTGAGAGTGGATTTTGCCCGTTTTTACCCGCCACTTTAATGCATTTTACAATCCCCCCCTTTGAGATAGGATTTGTAAAGACTTTAAAACTAGTCTCTTTAACAATATCCGTTATATCCTGCATTTCAAGTCCAAACCTTAAATCGGGGCGATCTGTTCCATACTTCTCCATTGCCTCAAGATAGGTTAGCGTCCGGAAAGGAAAAAATTTCCACTTTTTACCGTAAATTTCTTTCACAATATCCTCCAGTAAACGGGAATTTAATTCAATAATATCAAACATGCTTACAAATGCCATCTCCATATCGAACTGGGTGAATTCAGGCTGCCTGTCTCCCCTGGCATCTTCATCTCTAAAACATCTGGCAATCTGGAAGTACTTTTCGTAACCACTCAACATAAGCATTTGCTTAAATTGTTGTGGAGCTTGTGGTAGCGTGTAAAATTTACCGGGAAATTTTCGGCTTGGTATGATAAATTCCCGGGCTCCTTCATCTGTACCCGTGGTAAGAATTGGGGTTTCAATTTCAATGAAATTCTCCTTATGTAAATAGTCCCTGATGATTTTTATTACTTTATAACGATTTACTATCGTTTTGTGTGTTTCCGGGTTTCTGTGCTCCAGGAATTTATATTTCAATCTGATGAGTTCAGAGACTTTACCTGCTTTTCTTATTTCAAAGGGGAGTGGTTGTGAATGATTAATTACTTCAAATGATTCAACTTCCAATTCTAATGTACCTGTTCTGATTCCCGGATTAAAGTCAACTTCTTGTCTTTTTACAATTTTACCTGAAACCATGATAACCGTCTCGGGTGTTATTCTGGAGATATCTTTTAAATTTTGAAAGTTTTTTCTGTCAAACCGAATCTGAAACAATTCATTGCCTGAGTCGCGGAAATCAATGAAGATTATCTCGCCATGGTCGCGCAAACTGGAAACCCAGCCAGCCAACAAGACTTGATTGTTAATGCTATTCTCTGAAATATCAGAAATAAGATGAGTTCTGTATCTCTCTTTTAATAAAATACTCTCCTTTTTAATCTGGGCAGTTGTAATCTCCCCGTCACTCTTTTTTGATTCAATAATTTCTTCCGGTACTGTTTCTGCTGTCTCATCTTTTTCAGTTTCTCCAATAATGTTCAGAATTTTTTCGCGAATTGCTTTACCGGATACTCCTTTACCTGTTTTAGAAAGCACTTTCCCCACTAATACACCAACCTTGTTAGTGTTACCAGCAATTATATCATTTACAACTGGTTTGTTTGCCCTTAATGTTGCTGCAACTATTTCAGATAATGTCTCATCTGTAACAAGGTTCTTTTCAATGAAAGAAGTATAATCAAATTCCGGATTATGAATTAATTCAGAAAAAGCCTTACGCATCAAATCAATTGATAGTATTCCTTTTTTGTATTGTTTGATTATTTCAATAAACGGAGCAGTATTAATAATTCTGTTATAATCACTGGCGTCCAGATTGTTTGTTAAAGTTTTAGCTGTAAACTGAGGGTCGTTTACAGCCTTATTTATGTCAATGAATATTTTAGCCCGGTTTATACCGGAAGTAAAAAACTTTGCATCCTGAGGTTTCACCCCTCCTTCAATCAACTGTTTTTCAATAGTAAAAGGCAAGAGATCAAAGTCTATCCCAATCTCATCAATTGCTTTTGAAATATTTACATGAGGAATATCCGGCTCAGTTATAAAACGGTAATCAGCAGCATACTCCTTTTGCCGCATTGTTTTTGTTTGCTTAAGGTCTGAGTCAAAAAGTACTGTAATCTGGTTGGGGCGAAAAATTTTGTTTTTTAAATAAAAATTTAATTGCTTATTAACCTCTTCCAGTATGGCCTCCTGCATGAACTTAAAAGAGTTTAAGTTTTTTATTTCTGCACGCGGATTTAAAGTTTCCGAGCCAATTTTTCTAAGAGATACACTTACGTCGCTCTTAAATTGCCCCTTCTCCGGATTTGCTTCGGATATCTTTAGAATCTGCACAATACGTTGAAGGTATTGTGCAAATGTAGAAGCATCTGTGATATTGTGTATGCATGGTTTAGTTACGATTTCAATCAGGGGAACGCCTGCCTTGTTAAAATCCACCAGGGTCTGATTTGCCTCATGAATGAGTTTTGCTGCATCTTCTTCGATATGAACCTGCTCAATATCAACCTTAAAAACTGAACCATCGTTGCGATAACACTCAACAATTCCATCCGGAATAATTGGGTGATGAAATTGGCTGAGCTGAAAGTTTTTTGGTAAATCCGGATACTCATAATGCTTTCTGTCCCACGAAATAATCTTATTTGAAAAAGTAGAATTAATTGCCTTTCCAAAAAGAATTGCCTTTCTTAAGGCTTCTGCATTCAATGAAGGTAAAACCCCCATTTGTCCGGTGCAAACCGAACATATATTGTAATTGGGTTTATCGTCTTCTTTGTTAGGGCATGAACAAAAGAGTTTTGTAAGGGTGTTTAGCCTGATATGTGTTTCCAGACCAATTACTATCTCAAGATTATTTTTAATAAGTTCTTTATTCAGGGCATTTAATTCCATCAGATAATGCTTTTTAAAAAATGAGCGAATTTTAAAACCAGGGCTTCATTGTTTTTGTCTGCTGTAACCTGAACACCCTGGCCAAACGGACAGGTAAGCGTGGGAAGCCCGCCTAGACTGAACCCTACGGTATATGCATCTGAGAGATACATCAGCAATGGATCTTTCAGGCTTTCGCCCATACGCGGAGTAGGATTCGGAGTTACAGGAGAAATAACCAGATTTACTTCGGAAAAGTCGGATTGAAATTTTCTCTGTATTTCACGCAGCAAGAATCTTGCCTTTGTGTATATTCCGTGAGAATACCCATGGGATAGTACCTGAGTTCCACCAACAATTCTCCTCTTTGTTTCTTCAGTGAAATTCTCAGATCTGCTTATGGCACGATCATCTTTTATCCCTTCTCCAAGTATCCTTTCTCCGTAAGTTGTGCCATCAAGCCTGGCTAAATTTGAAGCTGTTTCAGCCATAGCCAAAACATAATATGTTGAAACTAATATGTTTGTATCAAAAAATTCCAGTTCTTTTACCGTTATGCCTTTTTTCCGGATCTTACTGATCATACCTTCGAAGTTCTGTTTAATGCCCTGATCAATATTTTCATTTGCAAAAAATGATTTGTAATACCCCAGGCAGAATTCATTATCAGCAATTTTATCACAAAAGATGCTTTCGGGTATGGGGATAGAATCAGTTGTTGTAGAATCGTGAATATCCTTGCCGCTCATGGCATTTGTAATAATTCTAATATCCTCTAAGCTTTTTGCTATCGGACCTACACAATCGGTAGATGAGGCATATGCCATTATGCCAAATCTGGAAATTCTGCCATAGGTGGGCTTTAGCCCATAAACTTTGTTAAATGCAGCAGGCTGCCTTATTGACCCCCCGGTGTCGCCGCCAATTGAAAAAGCAGTGAACCCTTTCGCCACATTCACGGCACTACCACCGCTTGATCCACCAGCAACAAGATTCTCATCTAATGCATTTTTAACTGGTCCGAAGAATGTATTTTCACTTGTACTACCGTGTCCAAAGCAATCGCAATTTTCCTTCACTACAGGTATAGCACCAGCATCCATTAGTTTTTTAATTGCTGTTGCTGTATAGGGTGAAATGTAGTCTTTCAGAAACTTTGAACTTCCTGAAGCATTGCAGCCCTGAAGTAAATAAACATCCTTTAACCCAAATGGCACTCCTTCCAGAAAACCTATTTCCTCATCATTTTTAATCTTACTGTCAACTGCTAATGCCATTTCTAAAGCTACATCATCCAATATGAAGTTGGCGGTGTTGTTTGAGCTATTCCGAATAGCACTGATTTTATCTGCAATTAGATCAGCACAGGAAATGTTCTTTGCTATTAATGCATTATGAACTTTTAGTATTTCTGACTCCATAATTATCCTTCAATAACTTTTGATACGACTAAAAACCCATTTTTTTCCCTGGGGAAATTGTTCCTTATCAGGTTTTTTTCCTTGTTTGTACTTTCAGCAACAACATCATTTCGTAAATTCTCAACCGTGATTATATTTACTTCATTAATTTCTTCAGGTATATCTTTTGAAAAATCAGGGAATGCGGTCTTAATAACATCAAATAGTTCCTCTACACTTTTTGAAGGCTTTGCATTTTTGATGCTCGCCAGTACTTCTAAAGGCATTATTTTACTCATAAGGTATACGTTTAAAAAAGATAAAAAATTAAGACTGATATTGCTTACTTAAATTGGACGTTAAGTTAAGAAAAAAAAATATTAAGCGGGGTTCTTCCGGGTGTAATGAAGCAAAACACTGACTCATAAATCCCAATAGCAGATAAGTTTCCCCCTGCCAATCTTCCGGCAAATCATAATCATCATTGGTAAGATGATGCAGTATCTCATTTTTTAATTCCGACATACCAATAATTCCGGGGGTATCGTGCCACGGGGACTGGTACTCGCTGAAATATTCCTGAAATAAAGGATGGCTGTCCCTGACAGGGTTTACAAACCCTGTATCTGCAAATTTCCCTGCTTTGGTGTCCCAGATGAAAAAGTCAGTCAGTGATTTGAAATTCTGGTCATAACCGGCATGATATGCAAAAACGATCTTAGTGTTGTCTTTTGTAAACCTGGTGAAACAAATTAAGTAAGCTGCTTCAATAAACCATAAGCAATACCGAAGGCTGGAACTACGGAAACGGTCAGTCTTCCCCTGGTTTGTTGTTGGTAATCTGAAACAACTTCACAATATCTGCCCATATATCTTCAACAACTATGTCACGGGGACTGAATCCGGCTTTTAGAATGTTTTCATAGGTGCGGCGGTTTATGTTATCCCCGATGATCCGGAGGGTTAAAGGGTTGAGCAGGTCCATCACTTTTCCTGCTATCTTGTTATTGCTTCGTACATGCTCCAGCATCAGAATCTTTCCCCCGTCCCTGCATACCCGCCTTATTTCTTTCAGTCCCCGATCAGGATCAGGGATTGAACAAAGGGTGCCAAAAGAAACTACCGTATCAAATGAATTATCCTCAAAAAGCATATTCTCTGCATCCATCAACTGTAAATTCACTTTAGTCCCTCCCTTTGATTTTTTCTGGGCTATACTGATCATTTTATCACTCAGGTCTATGCCTGTGAGCTCGACATTGCCGGGATAAAAAGGGATGTTGTTGCCTGTGCCTATTCCCACCTCGAGGGTTCTTCCTGCTGCATTCTTCACAAGCCTTTTTCGCAGCCTCGAAAACTTCTTTCTGAAAGGCCGTTCGAAGATATCATACAACCTGGCGATCCGGTTAAATCGCTTTTTTGTTTTTTCTTTCATTTATTCATGTTTGATTTCTCTTGCCGCAATAGTACTGCCATGTTGTATTGACCTTTAGTCAATATAACATACAATCCTTCTGCCGGTTTGCAGTATATAATCATGATTTCTCTTTGCCTTGCACCATGGCTAAATTTATAATAAATATTTTAAAAATGTTATCCGGGCGTAAGGCAACGACGCTAATTGATCCGGTTTATATTTCAGGGTCATTTCCCGGCGAGCCACACAGGTTTTGGAGACGGGCAAGAAGACCCTGCTGTTTGTGAGTAAGCAGAACAGGGATTAGTACGTCCCTGGCTTATCGTATGTTTTCCTTGGTGGGGCGAACAATCTCAACACCCGGAGGTGCGTCAACCTGAGAGACCACTTTCCCGTCGCTGTCTTTTTCGTGTCTTACGGATATTAAACCATAGGGGGTTGGAAATGTTCCCTCTGCCCATTCAAGGTCGCCCAGGTTTGGGTCAATCAATACCTTTTTACTTCCGGGTTCAAGAACCTGGATCCCGAGTACATATCTGGTCATCCACGCGGTTGGACCTGATGCCCAGCCATGACAGAGGCTGTGCCTTAAGCCGACATAACAATAATCGCCATATGTGGCATGTACGTCAATCTTCCCTTCAGGTGTAAGCTCATCAATGCGTCCGGCATTTTCCATCCAGGCCAGGTCAAAGTCCTCCCAGAATGTTGTTGCTCCCAAATCCAGCATTCCTCCCCAGTAATCCCTGATTAAGTTCATTGCTCCCAAATAATCGCCTGCCTCTGCCCTGGCATTTAATATATAGTATCCATAAAACGTCGATATTCCGGTATGACTGTTCACAGATAACAATGTGTCATTCATAGCTTTAAAGTCTGCCATGCCGGCCAATGACATCAATGCACCTGCAGATTTATTTCCATTGGGTGAAGGTACGTGTTGTTTCAACTGGGTGACGATATCAAGGTAATCGTCCCTTTTTTCAAAATCACCAAATATCCCGGCAATACCGGCACCTGCCTGAAAAGTCATAACCATCATCGCCTGTAATCCTGCGTGGACAGCCTGTCTGTTTGGACTTGTTGGCCAGTCAAGAAACCGGGTTCCATCGAGGTTCTCTTTTCCATTCTCATCAATTTTGGACTCCAGGACTTCCAGTAACTCAAACAAATATTCCTTATGTTTTTCCAGATATTCAAGATCACCGGTACTCATATACCACTCATGCAGAACCAGTATCCACCACATGGAATAGGAACTGATGCCATTCATCCAGGCTGGTAAGGGTGTTATTGCCTGTATCATATCAAGACTTTTCGGTACAACTTCATTGTATCCAAACACTGCCAGAATAGTCATCACTTCCGGATGCATATCGCCAACCCAAACCAATTGATCGCGTTTAATTCCATCCCATAAATATTCCTGCATATTCAGGTGCACAGTATAGGCACCTGTCATCCAAATCTGATTTAACCTTTCATCATTGGATTGGAAAGAGCCCAGGTATGGAATGTCCCGGTACACCTGCAGGGCCCGTACTTCTTTAAGCAATAAAACCCGGTCTGTATCGAGCAATTCTATCCTTACAAAGCGAAAACCACTATTGCCGGTTTCAATTTTTCCAAGCCAGGGAAGAGATAATTCGAAATCGCGCATGGCATGGTCATTGGTCGCTGTTGACGTTTCAACACTGCTCATAGCCTCGCTTACCGATTCACCATAAGTTATCTGGACTTTGATTGGATCTTTGCCCTTAAACATACCGGTAACTATCTCCAATCCTCCGTGTAAATTCTTGCCGAAATCCAGCAATATGGCGGGGTTATTGTTTGGGTTGCCAACCATCGTGCAAAGATTACTTCCAACAAGATCTGCTTGCCCGATACCTTCCTCCAGCAATGCTTCGGGATTTTGTATAAAATCCCCGGTTTCGTCAGACAACCATAAGATCCTTACAGGACTTAAGGGGTCTCTGATGATTTCGGACCTGCTATCTTGTTTACCGGTATAATTCCAGTTTTCAGGTGCCGGTTCATTGGAACAACCTGTTTGTAAAGCCATGAAAATCAACAACATTAATACTTTGAGCATTCTATTCATTGTTTTAATTATATAATTTGATAAGTTTATCGATTATATTTCAGATGGGAAAAACATCCATTCAGAATATTTAAGAATCAAATATTTATCCCATATATCAGCGAATAAAGATAGAAATCTGTATTCTTATTATCATAAAAAAACGATGAGCAATCTAAGAATTTTTTTAAAAGTAATCGCATCGATCGTGTCTGTTTTCATACACCTCATTGCACCGATCCTTATTATGTCAGTGTTTTTTATGTCATCCTGCAGCAGTCATGACGATTTGCGGCCTGTACATTTGAGAACTGAGTATAAGAATGACCCGGTTATTGATACCAGGCATCCCAGGCTAAGCTGGGAGTTATTATCTGATGTCAGGGGACAGGTACAGACTGCCTGGCAGGTGTTGGTGGCTTCTTCTCCGGATCTGCTGTCGGAAGAGAAGGCTGATATGTGGAATTCCGGCAAGGTTTACGGCAACGAAACTAACCAGATCGTATACTATGGGACACCTCTCTCATCCAGTGAAATCTGTTACTGGCAAATACGCAGCTGGGACAAATATGGTGAGGCAGGTCCCTGGAGCAAAATTGCGACATGGGAGATGGGTTTGCTGGAAAGTAGCGACTGGCAGGCTGAATGGATTGGCAATGACCTGACTGCCTACGGACAAGGAGAAATATATCATTTGCCTCCTGCGCCCTTCTTCCGGAAGGAGGCAAATATCAGACCGGGTGTGCAAAAAGCAAGGTTGTACGTAACGGCCCTTGGAATCTATGAGTTTGAGATCAACGGGAATCGGGTTGGTGATGATTATTTCGCACCGGGCTGGACCGACTACGACAAAAGGGTGTATTACCAGACCTATGATGTGACCGATCTGGTCAGTCACGGCCCCAACGCCTTCGGGGCGATACTGGCCGATGGCTGGTATGCAGGGTACCTGGGATATGCACTGCTTGTAGGAAATCCAGTAGTCAGGGGCTTCTACGGAGATTTTCCAAAGCTGAAGGCCCGGATCGAAATTGAGTACATAAATGGGGAAAAGGAAGTGATTGTAAGCGACCAAAGCTGGAAAACCAATCATGGCCCCATCATCGAAGCCGACTTCCTCAATGGAGAAACCTACGATGCCACCCTGGAGTTTGACAATTGGAGTCAGGCGGGTTTTGATGATGCCCTGTGGCAGTATGCCTCTGTTTATCCTGACAAGTCCGGCCGTGTAATCGAATGTTATCCCGGTGATCCGGTGCAGGCACATTCGGAAATTGACCCGGTAACAGTAAAACCTGCAGGAGATGGGAAATACATTTTCAATATGGGACAGAATTTTGCCGGATTGGTGCGACTCAATAATGTGAAAGGTAACAGGGGAGATACGATAATAATGAGGTTTGGAGAGATGCTGCATGCAGATGGCAGTCTGATGACAGAAAACCTGAGAATGGCCCGTGCCACCAATACCTATATAATCAAAGGCGACCCTTCCGGGGAAACCTGGACTCCGCGATTCACCTTCCAGGGATTCCAGTATGTTGAAGTCGCCGGATTTAGCTCGCCCCCTGATCTTGATGCCATAACCGGGATCGTTTTAACGACCATGACACCTGAAGCTGGTTTTCTTGAAACCGACAATGAGTTGATAAACCAGCTATACAGCAATATCGTCTGGACACAGCGTTCTAATTTCCTGGAAATTCCCACCGACTGTCCCCAGCGCGATGAACGCATGGGGTGGACCGGCGATGCACAGGTCTTTGTTCAGGCTGCTACATACAATACCGATATTGCAGCTTTCTTCTCAAAATGGACCATCGACCTGAATGACGCCCAAATGGCTGACAATGCCTACCCGATCTATGCCCCCGCACCCCCTGTAAGGGCTACGGATACCTATTCTCCCGGCTGGTCGGAAGCCGGTATAATCGTTCCCTATACTCTTTTCAGGACCTATGGCGACACACGCATAATAGAAAGGTTTTGGTCCAATATGCTGGCCTATCTTCGTTTTATGGAAGACAAATCGGAGGGTAACCTTATTTATAAGGAAGGCAGTTTCGAGGATATCAGGCCAAAAGGCGGGTTTGGCGATTGGCTCTCTATCGGGAAAAAGACACCTCCCGACCTTTTGGCATCCATCTATTTTGCCTATTGCTCCTCCCTGATGCACGAAATGGCCCTTGCCATTGGTGAAGAAGGCGATGCTGACTACTTTGAAAGGTTGGCTTCCGATATCCGGCAGGCTTTCCTGCAGCATTATACCGATGGAGAAGGCCGGTTTATTACTGATGCTGGAGCCTATGGCGACGGTGCCGGATATGTGGATGGCCATATGGGCTTCGATGGGCATACCCAGACCGCCTATGCTAATGCCATCTTTAAGGATATGCTGGATTCTCAGAAAAAAGAGATTGCCGGAAAGCACCTGGTGGATCTTATCAGTGCCCACGACAATAAGCTGTCAACGGGATTTCTGGGGGTCAGGCCCCTGTTACCCGCATTGTCTGAAATGGGAAGAAGTGATCTGGCTTATATGTTGCTGCTAAATGAAGAATACCCTGGCTGGTTGTTTGAGGTTGTAAATGGTGCCACCACCATATGGGAGCGATGGGACAGCTACATTAAAGAGGACGGATTCAAGAATGCAAGCA
>SLPB01000034.1 GCA_007132225.1 Bacteroidales bacterium
CCTGTAACAATTTGCCAATTGCATCCAATTTACCATCTGCATCTGCAAGTATCGACCTTCTCTTCGTGAATAAGTCCAGGTATTTCCGCGCATATGTTGTTGCATAATAATTATCTGTACCTCCTTTGCTCAGTTGCGTTACGCACTTCATAAACTCACCATAAGGTTCTTCAGGACAACCATATTGCGTAATCAACCTGTACCTGGTATTTTTCAATTGCTCATCATACATGAAATAATCTTCCATATCATTCTCATCAAACTCAACAGGAATAAGCCCTACCCTAAAGTTAGAAAGAATTTTATCGGACAAACCTCTGGAGTAGTTGCATTTGAAAATGATGCAATCTGTATAAATTTTCTTATTCAGAGGCATAAAATATGGTACCAGGTAAGTTTCAAGACCATTATCATCACGCTCAAAGGTAGCCGTCAGACCCATTCTTTCATCAAATTCATCTTCCAGTGCGAGTTGAAAAGTTTCAGCTCCAAATCTGTGTACTTCATCAGCAATTATAAGTCCTGAAGAATTTTCAGGTATCATTAAATATTTACTTGCGGATTGCACAGTTGCCACAACTATATCAAAATCATCCAAAACATCCTTATCTCCTCCACCATATTTTCCAATGTTCAGGTTTATGAGATTTTCTTTGAGTTTATCATACCATTGCTCTACTAAATCAATTCCCGGAATTACGATCAAGGTTTTCATTCCCCTAACTGCAGCATCCGCCGCGGCAAGTATTCCCACAGTTGTTTTCCCTGTACCTGTAACAGCTTCAATAACCCCCCGGCAGCCTGCATTTCTCCAGGATTCAAGTGCTTCTGTTTGCCAGGCCCGCGGTTCAGGTCCTATATAGTATACCGGTAACTCAGTGCGATTTTCTGGTAAAAGGATTAAGTTTAGCGTTTCATTATCAACAGGTTTTGCGAACCAAACAGGCAGACTTTCACCCCCATGATCAAAAAGAACTGTATGTCGGTAAAGCTCCTTATTTATGTCACGGGTTGTAAACCCCGTCCAGCCTTCATCCTCCAGCTTCCCCAATAACTCCCTCTTGTTCTGAAAAGGTTTTTTCAGGAGCAGTTCATAAAGTCTTAGGGTAAGATCATTTTCTGGAACGAAATTCATGATTTGGTGAATTGTTTATGAATGTTGGGTTGGGACTTATTTGGAGATTTTACCACAGGACTAAAAAACTCTATCTTAATGAGCACTCTTGTTTAATCTGCAATTAAATTATCTTATTAATTCTATACGTATTATTATCAAATACAGTCATATTTATTTTCATCCCTGCCTCTAGTCTCATTCTTGTGGCCAATTTATTACCAAGTTTTAATATATGACTCTTATTGGGCCGATAATTAAACTTTACATTAAAATGTTCTTGTTGAAACTCGAGTAATAATTCTGTGGACCTGGCTGGAAAATATTTTTTAAAATCAACGGTAATTCTTATCTGATTTTTGCTAACATCCCCTTCTGTTATTGAATTCCCTGGGGATGGTATCGTAAAGGTTCCTTTCTCACTTTTTACTATATTGTGAAAAAGAACTTGTTCTTCCTTTTCCACCAGTTTATCCTTTTCATTTTCATGGTATTCATTAAAAATGTCACGCATATTAATCAGGTCATTCTCCTTTATTTTCATAAATAACGAAGCAAGTTGTGTTTTATAAGTCCGTCTGTCCATAAACCTGTCAATTCCTGAAGGATGTAAAAGCGTAATAATATTCGTGTATTCATTGTATTTGTGTACTTTCCCATGTTCTTTTGTTATCTTAACAGCCCGATTGAGCAAGAAAGTTGATGAAATCCCTCCAAATGATAATATTACTTTTGGTTTAAGTTTTTTGATTTCTTGCGAGAGATATTCGGAGCAGTTTTTTATTTCACTTTCCAAAGGACTTCTGTTTTCTCCATTTTGGTTTGGCCAGCATTTAACAATATCGGTCAGATAAAATATATCTTCCAATTCCGTTTCATAGGGCAGACAATCGCGTATTATCTTACCACCTGCTCCAACCCAATACTTATTTTTTGCCAGACTATCTTTTCCAGGAGCCTCTGAAACCAACATTGCAAATGCATTTAAATTTCCATGTGATTGCATGCTAAATTTCCTATGCTCATTGATTGTCTTGCACACAGTACAATTTTCAACGGTTTTTAGTAACTCTTTCATCGTTATGCTAGGTTTGTAGTTTTTATTCTTTTTAAAAACTCTTTCTTTTTATTTTTCAGAAAATATATTAGGCGATAAAAGAAAATAGTTACACTGGCAAATATATGACAGATTTTTAATTATGACAGATTTTTGGGGTTGTTTTTCAAATAAACCGGGGAAAAATAAGCTTGAAGTCAATCAGAGTATTATTTCGGGCGAAATATAATACAAGTTGACGTTAAATAGTGTCGTTCTGCAAAATTCCATAAAAATTATTCTCAGCAATTTGCTCGTACCATGCTCGTATCATGCTCGTGCAGGGTACTTAGATGAGATGTCTTTCCCCGAGTGAAAAGATAGTGGTGCATTCTTGAAGGGCATAAAAAGATGATAGTATTTATTTGAATTTATTTACTCCA
>SLPB01000161.1 GCA_007132225.1 Bacteroidales bacterium
ACACCAGCAGGCGGATAATAAACAAATACTGCTGCCAGGGATACCAGTAAAAGTAATCCGTTGATCAGGAGTTCGCCTGTTATATAGGTTATTGTATGCTGTATTTTACTTGTGTCGTTCAGCCGGGCAATCATATCACCTGTATGCCTGCTGTTAAAAAAGGAGACAGGTTGCCTTAGCAATCTCGAGAAGAATGTTTCAATTAATCTCGTATTTATGTCCCTGCTTTGCCTGATAATGAATAAATGGCGGAAATATCCTATAAAAGCTCTGAAGATCAATAATAAAAAGACCAGAACTGTTGCAAGAAATATTTTGATTGTTTCGCCCGAAGGTATCAGATTATCTATCAGCGACTGTGAATAAACTGCTATAGCTAATCCAAGGAGCGATATTATTATTCCTGTTACCAGGATTGTTGTAAGGATTGTTGAGTCTTCCCGGATAATTTCAATAAACCATTTTTTCATTTCATTTTTCTGGACAGCCTTGTTGATAAACTTTCCATTTACAGGTTTTAGCTCCAGTAATGCCCGTGATTCCCATATCCTATCAATTTCTTCTTCATCCATCCACAGAAAACCCTTCGCGGGATCGCCAATCAAGAATTGTCCGTCACTGTACTTATAAAGCACGATATAGTGTCTAAATCTACTATCAATATTTACATGAAGAATAACAGGAGAAGTGATCTTTTTCAGATACTCAATATCAGCCTTTAACCCTTCAGCCTCAAACCCCAGTTTTGAAGAGGCCTGATACAGGCCCAGTAGTGTGGTTCCAAGCTTATCTGTGCCGCTGATTTTTCGAAGTTTTTCCAGCCGCGATTGTCCGCCATAATAATTTACTATGTTTGCAAGGCATACTACACCGCAATCTGACTGATCATGCTGGGTAAGAAAATTTTTCTTGATGTATTCCGGTCCCTTGTGAAAAAGTGTTTCTGTTGGCATAATCTGATGTTTTTAAATCATTTCGCAAAGTAGTTTACAGGATCGATATCATCCTGAGAGCCGGAAATCAGATTCCTAACATGCTCCGGAGTCCCCGGAAATCAGATTCCTAACATGCTCCGGAGTTCCCGGGAATAGAGCTCTTTATCTGTTCAAGGCTTCAAGAATAACTGTAACCGGTGTATACCCCGAACTGTTATAAAGCAACTTGCCGGTCTCATCATAAATAAAAAGTGAGGGAACTACCCTGGCGCCATAAGACTCGTAAAAGTCTTGTCTGCAGATCTTGCCTGTTACAATACGGTTATAATTCTGCAAATTGTACTGTGCTGTGAACCCTTCAATTTCGTCCCATTCATTTGCTGTTATTAAATAAATATCTATTCCTGAAAATTCATCAATCCTTTCAAGCAGGGCTTCTGTTTCAATATGACAGTAATAGCAATCAGGTTCAAAATACATTATTATAATGGGAGCGTTGTGAATGCTGATAGTTACCGGGTCAGTCCTTTTCCCCGGCAGGGAAATTTCAATTGGAATGAAGTTTTCTCTTGAATCAACTATCTGCTTTTTTTCTATTATTTTAAAAAGCAGTATTCCGCCTGCTGTAACCATTACAAGCGGAACTAAAATGATTATCAGATTAAATGAAGACTTTTTTGTTCTATGCATAACTTATCAATAAGTACATTACCAGTATGTTCCATAATATAAATGCAGTCCCACATGTTGACAGGACCAGATGGACGGCGTTCCGGAAAGAGTAACCGGTTATTATATTGTAGCAATGTGCAATTAACAGTATATAAATCAAAAGGAATATGCTGATGCTCTTTAGCGGATAATACAGGAATGGTTCGATTTCCGATTCCTGCACCAGGGAGGCAAGTGAGAGGATGCTTATATTAAGGTCTTCAAGGGTGCTTACATCAGAAATAATAATACTCCCTGTGGAAATAAGGCCTGATGCAAGGTAAACCATCTCTGCTATCATGATGATGGCAAATATTTGCCTGAAGGTTAGCAGGTGGCCGGCTATCAGCGCTCCCATGGATAAGAAAGTGCTTAACAGCAGAAATTTTAAAGCGAGTATTACCGGTATGGAGACATATCCTAACCATTGCCATTTGTTAGTTAAGCTTATCATCTGATCAATGACAGTTAAGCTGACCTGATCTCCCAGACTTCTGTAATAAAGCTCATCAACAAGTATATACTCATTTACTACTATTGCTGAAAAGAGGTAGAGGAGACTTAGCAGAACAAAAAATTCCAGCTTACCGTTTTCGCATACTATATACCTGATGCAACTTGTGACTTTTTCTTTCAAAACAGGAAAATTTGGATTACTTAATCTATACCATCAGGGAAGTGTACAAATCCGCAATGCAGAATAATACACTACACTTATATTAAGTTAAAGCCGTTTCAGGGCTATTCCAAATTTCTGTATTCTTTTACCTTCCAGCGGTTAGTATTTAAATCTGAGCGGTTTCAAAAGGCACTGGTTTAATTGCTAAAGCGAATCACCAAAATCCTCTTTAAACTTGGCTGCCAGTTTCTGAGGCCAGTCACTTACAGGAGCAAGGCGCCCCATGAAGAATCTTAGTACCGGAGGCTCCTCCACAAATTTCAGTCCGCCGACAAGTCCGCGGTTATCATATAACCATTGCAATCTGTCAAGCAGGAACATAGTCTGGGAAAGTGTGAACACCCTTCTGGGGAAGGCCAGCCTGAGCAATTCCATATCGGCCAGAATATCCTTTCCATTTTCATCGCGGACACTTGAAATGGTTCCTCTTTCCATTCCCCTGCATCCCGAGATTATAAACAAAGCTGAGGCAAGAGCTCCGGCAGGATATTCTTCCTGTGGCACATGAGGTAAAAATCCCATTGCATCAACATGGCAACCAAGCGCTCCGGCAGGGGTTACAACGGGTATGCCGGCTTTATCGAGTTCATTTACCGCGTAATTGATAAATGAAGGGGACTGGCATATAATGGTGTCGTCGGTTGTTTCGTAGAGACCTACTGCCATGGCCTCAATCTCTCTGACCGACATTCCGCCATATGTAAGAAAACCTTCGTAAAGGGGTATAAGGTCTCTTAGTTTCATATATATATCTTTATCATTGGTACAGATACCCCCTCCTCTGGTAGATGTTACCTTACGGCTTGAAAAGTACAGCAGATCGGATATGGCGCACATTTCCAGCAGTATATCCTTTATGTGGGTGTTTTTGAATTCCTCTTCGCGCTGCTTTATGAACCACGCATTTTCCCCGATAAGGGAAGCATCAAGAACCACCATTATATTATGCTTGTCTGCTATTTCCCTCACCTCACGCATATTGGCCATAGAAAAAGGCTGACCTCCAATAAGGTTTGTTGAAGCCTCCAGGCGAATAAAAGGTATCTTTTCTGCACCATACTCCTTTATCACGTTTTTTAGCCTGTTGATATCGATATTCCCCTTGAAAGGATGGTCGCTTTTTATCTTTATAGCCTCATCGGTATATATCTCCAGGACTTTACCACCGTTAATCTCTATATGGGCCATGGTGGTAGTGAAATGGTAATTCGTTGGAATGACATCTCCTTCTTTAATAAAAACCTTTGATATGACGTTCTCAGCTGCTCTGCCCTGATGAGCCGGAAGTATATAATGCTTGCCGAATACTTCTCTCAGAGCATTTTCCATGCGATAATAGCTTTGTGACCCGGAATAGGCATCATCGGCTCTCAGCATTGAAGAAGCCTGGTTGTCGCTCATGGCATTGGTTCCCGAGTCTGTCAGCATATCCAGAAAAATATCTTCAGTGTTAAGCAGGAATGTATTGTAGCCTCCTTTTTCAATTGCGGTAAGTCTCTCTTCGATGGGTTTCAGGTGCAGCTTTTGCACTATCCTGACCTTGTGCAGTTCAACAGGTATTTGATTGCCATTGTAAAATTTAATAGGAGCGGTTCCGTTGGTTTTCATGATGTGATTGAAATTGATATTAGCTATTGTTTGAAATTTGTTTAATAATATTTTACCCTGTCAGAACAGATAAACATTCCAATCTATTTGAATTGTCTTTTAATGCGACCTGTTAAAAGGATAATCCCTGTGTAATTTCTGGTTATTGCCTCTATTGCGTCTTATAAAAATCCCTTTGGGTCATCTGCTGGTATGGGAAACAAGCAGATTATTACCAGTATCCGGTCAGCAAAATTTTTCACGATGCCAAAAATAGGATAATATTTTATATTGCGGGTTTATAAATGAAATATTTTAAAAAAATGTTATAACTTTTGCCAATATTGTTTAGATGCAGAGGACATCCCACCATAATCCATAAAATACAATCAAATGAAAAAAGACCGTAGAAACTTTATAAAAAATATGGGGGTGAACTCGATGTTTTTCTGCACAGGAATTGCATCTGTCAGCGGAGCAACATCCCCAAAACCAATTCCGGCTTTTCCTGGTTTAAATCAAGGGGATACTGTTTCAAGTAACGGAGTTTATAATGTATTTACTTTTGGTGCCAGGGGTGATGGTAAAACTCTTGATACAGAAGCTATTCAGTCAGCTATCGACCGTTGCAGCCAGGAGGGCGGAGGCATGGTTTACCTGGAAAAGGGCTGTTTCCTTATCAGCACCATTTATATGAAAAGCAATGTGATCTTACATATAGAGGCCGGCTCAGTTTTAAAGTCAGGTGCAAAACCTGATAACAGGCGGATGATTGTTGCTGAAAAACAGACTAATATTACCATTTGTGGACGGGGCAAGATTGATGCTGACGGAGATTCCCTTTACAGCAGGCTGAAACCTGGCGAGAGTCCGCCGAACGAGTTAAGAGCAGGCATTATAAGCTTCCGGTCATGTGAGAACATCCATGTCCGCGATGTAACCTTTTACAATGCCTCAAGCTGGATACAGACTTACACCGAATGTGTTGATATATATATAGATGGGATCACTGTGGACAGTCGTGAAAACAAGGATATTGAGAAACCGAGGTATGCCGATTCAACGGGGCGGAATACAGACGGACTTAACCTGGTTGACTCAGAAAAAGCAAGAATTTCGAATTGTTTTATTTATAGTGGTGATGACGGGATAGTACTGAAAAGTCATTCGCCTGATAAATATTGCCGTGATATCACCATAGTAAATTGTATAATAAGCACCAATGCCTCCGGTATTAAGTTTGGAACAGAGTCCGCCGGAACTTTTGAAGATATAACAATTCAGAATTGTGTGATTTATGATACACGCAACGAGGCTATTGCGATACTGACGGCAGACGGGGCAAGAATCCAGCGGATCAATATTAGCAACATTACTATGCGAAATATAAAAGGTGCTGCTATTGCCTTGCGACTTGGAATTAGAAACCGGCTTTACGGTGATAATGTAAAAATTAACGAGCCTTTGTTGAAAGACATTATTATTGAAAACATTCAGGGAACAAGGATTTCCATTGATTATGGTTGCAATATTACAGGGCTTGCCGATTACCCGGTTGAAAATATTATTCTGAATAATATTAATCTTATGTTTGAGGGCGGAGGTACAATTGAGGATTCTTACCGTGAGATCCCTGAGAATGAAACATCTTATCCGAGTGGCAGGGTATTTGGCAGGATCCCCGCTTATGGGTTCTTTATAAGACACGTAAAAAATATCAGACTTGAGAATATCAGACTGAATTTCTTAAGTGACGACCACCGGCCGGCAATCTTATGCGACAATGTTGAAGAAATTGAAATAAAAGGTCTCAAAGTCTCCGGGACAGAAGATACTCCTGAATTGGTTCGACTGGTAAATATACACGATGCAGTTATTTCTGAAAGCAGGCCGTTGTCCCCGGCACCCGTTTTTCTTTCTGTTCTGGGTAAGAGATCTGAAATGATTATATTGCAGAATAACGTGTTGAGGAGTGCCCGGCAGAGGTATGTTTTCAGGGATGGTGCTGAACCGGATATACTTACTGAGGTTGGTACATTATAGGTGTGGAAATTATGTTGGAATTTTTTTTTCAGTGTGTTACCAAAGTGTTATATATTTGAGTTGTTTATCGGGGACTGTGATTTATTATTTGATTATTTTCACTTTGTTGTAAAGTCATTCACTTAGTTATCATTATTGTACTGTTTTTTGATAATGTTGCTATTATATAGTGTCTTACCACGTATTTATTTATTCTTATCAATTAAATTATCAATGTCATGATAAAAAGATTTATTGTCTTAATTATTTTACTGCTGACTGTTTATCCGGTCAGTGAATCGCAGGTGCGGGATACAATCCGGATTCCCGATATACCCGGTTATAAAACCCTCAAGTATGATCCTCATATACACACCGTTTTTTCAGATGGCAGGGTATGGCCTACCGTACGAGTAGATGAAGCCTGGAGGGAAGGTCTTGATGTGATTTCTATTACTGACCACATAGAATACAGACCATTCAGCGATGATGTTGTATCAGATCATAATCGTGCTTTTGAGGTAGCGCGGCCTTCAGCTGATAACATGAATATTTTACTTATCCACGGAACTGAGATAACCCGCGCAATGCCGCCCGGTCATTTCAATGCTGTTTTCCTGAATGATGCCAATCCCATTGACACACCCGAATGGCGGGATGCTATAAAAGCTGCCAGGTCACAAAATGCTTTTATATTCTGGAATCATCCCGGATGGTCTCGCCAGCAGCCAGACACCACGCTCTGGTGGGAGGAGCATACATGGCTGCTTGAAAATGATATGCTTCATGGCATAGAGGTTGTAAACGGCAGATCATATTCTCCTGAAGCTCACCAGTGGTGTCTTGATAAAAACCTCACCATGATAGCCTCTTCTGATATACATGGTCCGATTGGAATGGATTACGATCTGTCAATGGGAGAGAGGAGACCGATGACACTGGTATTTGCCCGGGAGCGTAACAATGAATCTGTCAGGGAGGCTCTTTTTGAAGGGCGTACTGCTGTTTATTTCGACAATAAACTTGCAGGGAGAGAGGAGTACCTCAGGGAGCTGTTTATGCATTCACTGGAGATTAAATCTGTTGCAAGGAGCAGTAACAGTTATTCCGTCACCCTGTTTAATCCTACAGATATACCTTTAGTTTTAACCAGGGCGCAGGGTAATGATCCCGTATTTAAATTTTTCAGAACAACCACTGTACCTGCAAACGGATACAGAAACATTCGTATTTATATTGAGAATGCTATGGACTATGATCAGATTGAACTCAAATTAAGGATTGATAATTTTCTTGTTGCACCGGGAAAAGGATTGCCTGTCACCATGGAGTTTGCTCCCTGAGGTTTTATCTTTTCTGCCCAGGAGTATACTATCTATAATAAATGAATTATTTACTTTTATTCGATCTTCTTTATAATCTTAATCAAAATCATAATATGGAAACTAACAGTAAAAAAAACAATCAAATTTCAAGACGTAAATTTTTAGGTAATGCCACTGCCCTTGCAACTATGGCTTTTCTCCCAAAAGGCCTTTTATCCTGTGGTTCAGGCACAGGCCTTAATTCCAGATACGGAGGTGTTCAGATAGGTGTTATATCATACAGTTTCAGAAGTATGCCTACAAGTGCAGAAGATATACTTGGTTATCTTAAAGAAACAGGTCTCAGCTCCGTGGAGCTTATGGGGGGAGCCGTTGAGCAATTTGCAGGTGCACCTGAATACCAGGGGCCCAGTTATCCAAGAGGTACTGAGTTGACCGATGAGCAGAGCAGGGAACTTAATTTAGCCCGTGAAGAATTTGCACAGGAGTTGCGCAACTGGCGTCTTTCTGTTCCAATGGACAGATTTACCGGGTTAAGGGAGATGTACAATGATGCAGGTGTAAATATTGATATCACCAAACTTGGCCATCCAAGCTGGTCGGATGAGGAGATTGATTATGCATTTAATGTTGCAAAAACTCTTGGTTCAAGGGGAATTACCTTTGAGATCGGTATCGATGCTGCAAAACGTATGGCTCCGTTTGCTGACAAGCATGGCCTGTACGCAATAATGCATAACCATGGACAACCCGGAAGGCCGGGATTCAGTTTTGAAGATCATCTTATCTTTGGAAAGAATCTTATGCTTAATCTGGACGTAGGTCACTATTACGGTGCCACCGGATTGCATCCAAACGATGTGATTGAGAAGTTCCATGACAGGATTGCCAGCCTTCACCTTAAAGACAAAACGGGACCAAACGAAGTTCCTGCCGATACCAATATGCCGTTTGGTGAAGGAAGCACCCCTCTTGATGACATCCTGAAATTGCTGAAGGAAAAAGGATGGCCCATTACCGCTGATATTGAGCTGGAGTATCCTATTCCTGAAGGATCAGATGCGGTGCAGGAAGTGAAGAAATGTGCAGATTACTGCAAGGGATTTTTGGTGTAATTTCCTGGAGCCATAAGATGCACCAATCAAATTTTTTAGCCACAGGTTAGACTTATAAGTATTACCGGGCTGGTTGACTGATGTCAGATAATGTCATAAAATATGAATAATGATAGAAACAAATTTTCACCACTGGTAAGAAGAACTAAAATAGCATCCTTGTTGTTTTCAACCGGTCTCTGTGTAGTGATGTTATTGGGATGTGCAGAAACAGCTGCGGACTCAGAGAAGGTTGAGCCAAACTACGAAAAGATTGGCGGGTCGGTGATTTATGATTATGATCCGACAACCAGGCTTGGCGACAAGGTTTTTGGCACCATTGTCTGTGATTTCGAGAATGATAATCTCAGTCGCAACTCGCACGGTGGGCCTGTTGCTCTTGAATTGGCCAACGGCAACCTGTTTGCATTTTATACCAATGCGAGCGGTCATAATGTTGACGGGTGGAGTGAATATTCCATAAGCAGTGATGGCGGCCGGACCTGGGAGATGTACAACAAATTCAACTATTCTTACAATACCTACAGGAATAACCCAATGGTAGTTGCCTGGGTTGTATCGGGACTGGTCACCAGTGAGGGAACAGTGGTTCTTTTTATTATTCATATGGGTAATGATGTGTATGGTGGTGTGTCGGAAGGAGTCACCAACCTCGGATTTATGCGCAGCTATGATCATGGCGCTACATGGACCGGGTACCAGCCGCTTGACGGATCTTTTGTGGGATTTCCTGTACAGGTAGCGGTAGCAGGGGAGACCAACTATGTATTGTTTGAAGTAGAAGGCAGGGAGGGCCCGCACGTACTTTATGCCAGTACGGACGACGGGCGCAGCTGGAGCAAACGCAGCACTCTCCCTTTGGATGATGAGAACTGGTACGGAGCATTATGCGTCATGGAGGATGGACGTTTGCTGGCCGGAGCTTACAAAACCGATGATGAACATCACTTATACTATTGCATAAGCGAGGATGAGGGGCGTACCTGGGGAGAACAGAAGCTTGCCTACCTTGATAAGAAGATCCGTGACCCCAAACTCGCTTACCTGGATGGCCGGTACTACCTTCACGGGCGATCCGGGCAGAGGGGGGAAGGTTCACGCCTCTTTGTGGTGTATCAGTCCGAGGACGGTGAGGACTGGGGAGAAGGCACCATAGTGAGCAGCTTTGCCAGGAGTCTTGACGGGTACAGCCAGAATGTCGTGATCAACAAATATAAGGAGGATGTTGCCAATGAATTGATGGTTTTGTACAGTATAGCCTATAAGTTCCCCAACGAACCAGAGTTCTCATATCGTCATACCAATTCATACGTTTTCTTTATCAAGAGAAATGATTATGCAAACAACTGATTATAAGAAATTTATAAATAAGACTGCAGGCCTGGCCGGCAGGTTGGTATTTGGTCTCTCTGTTATGACATTATTGGGATGTACAGAAACTGCAACTGACTCAGAAAAGGTTGAGCCAGACTACGAAAAGATAGACGGTGCAGTGATTTATGATTATGATCCGACAACCAGGCTTGGCGACACAATTTTTGGCACTATCGTTTGTGACTTCGAAAATGATGATCCCGGACGTAATTCGCACGGAGGCCCTGTTGCCCTGGAGTATGCCAACGGCAACCTTGTTACATTTTATGCCAACTCGAGCGGCCATAATGTAGATGGCTGGAGTGAATATGCAATCAGCAAAGATGGCGGCAGAACCTGGGATATGTACAACAAATTCGGGTATTCCTATGAAACATACCAAATCAACCCAAAAATAGTTTCATGGATTGAGGAGGGTCTGGTCACCAGTGAGGGTACCGTGGTTTTGTTTATCTCGCATATGGGGAATCCTGTTCAAGGTGATTTGCAAGGCCGTATCAATCTTGGCTTTATGCGTAGCGTTGATCATGGTGTAACGTGGACAGATTACCAGCCCCTTG
>SLPB01000001.1 GCA_007132225.1 Bacteroidales bacterium
ATAATATTGATTCTGGTAATTCCTTTCTGTTTTACAACTATAATAAGCTGCTTGCTTTTAAACGTTCTGTATTTTCAGCCATCTGAAGTTTATCCAGTATCTCCTGCAGATCTCCGTCAAGGATGGCAGAAAGATTGTACAGTGTCAAATTAATACGGTGATCAGTAACCCTGCCCTGCTGATAATTGTACGTGCGGATCTTGGCTGACCTGTCCCCGGTGGATACCATGGTTTTTCTTTTTGAGGAAATTTCATCTATATACTTCTGATATTCCAGGTTGTAAAGCCGGGTCCTTAACTCAGCCATAGCCTTGTCCAGATTCTTGAGCTGTGATTTTTGATCCTGGCAGGTGACCACTATACCACTGGGAATGTGTGTAAGTCTTATAGCTGAATAGGTGGTGTTAACGGACTGTCCGCCAGGCCCTGAAGAACAATATGTATCTTTTCTGATGTCATCCGTTTTCAACTCTACATCAAATTCTTCAGCTTCGGGCAGAACGGCAACTGTGGCCGCTGAAGTATGTACCCGCCCCTGTGTTTCCGTCTGGGGAACTCTCTGTACCCGGTGAACGCCCGATTCATATTTCAATATACCATATACTCCATGCCCGCTCACATTAAAAACTATTTCCTTGTAACCGCCGGCTGTGCCTTCATTAAAATGAGTGACTTCGAGTTTCCACCTTTTAACTTCACAAAACTTGCTATACATACGAAACAGATCACCTGCAAAAATACTTGCTTCGTCCCCCCCGGTTCCGGCTCTTATTTCCATTATGGCATTTTTATCATCTTCAGGATCAGCCGGGAGAAGAAGTAGGCGTACCTTCTCTTCCAAAGGTTCAATTTGCGCTTCAAGCTCATCGAGTTCCATTCTGGCCATGTCGCGCATCTCCTCATCCCGTTCGGTTGTCAGAAGATTCTTCGCTGAAGAAATATTACTCAGAATATTTTTATACTCCTTATAGGTTTTAATTATGGGCTCCAGGTCACGGTATTCCTTATTAAGCTTTATATAGCGCTGCATATCATTTGCAACCTCCGGATCTGTAAGCAATTGTTCAACCTCTTCAAATCTGAGCCTTACTCCTTCAAGTCTTTCTAAAAAACTGTTATTGCTCATTCTCTGCTCAAAATATTTATAATATATGTAAAATTATGCCTCACAAGCAAATGTAATTGTAAATTAACAACTAATGATATATAAATTCCCCATGGGAGGTTCTGATGGTTACCTGTTTCCCTTTTGATGCCATGCACTGGCCAATAACCCGTGCATCAACCCCAAAAGTTTCAGAAATTTTTATAATATCTTCTGCAATTTCCCGGGGTACATATAATTCAAACCGGTGCCCCATGTTAAAAACCTTATACATCTCGGCCCAGTCTGTGCCTGACTGCTCCTGTATGATACGGAAAAGAACAGGGGTGTCAAATAAATTATCCTTTATCACATGCAAGCTGTCGACAAAATTCAAAATCTTGGTCTGTGCACCACCGCTACAGTGAACCATTCCATGGATGACGGGGCGGAAATGCTTAAGAATTTCCCGAACCACCGGAGCATAGGTCCGGGTTGGAGACAGCACCAACTTCCCTGCGTCAAGTCCGGTATCTTCAACAATATCTGTTAGTTTCATTGAACCACTGTAAATCAGATCCCCGGGAATTTCAGGATCAAAGCTTTCCGGGTATTCAGTTGCAAGTCTGGAATTGAAAACATCATGCCGGGCAGAGGTAAGTCCATTGCTTCCCATTCCTCCGTTATACTGGTTTTCATAAATTGCTTTCCCAAAGGAAGCCAGTCCCACTATCACATCCCCGGCAGCAATTTTCCGGTTGGTTATAACATCTGCACGTTTCATTCTGCAGGTGACCGTGGAATCAACTATAATGGTTCTAACCAGATCACCTACATCCGCTGTTTCTCCCCCGGTTGAATATACATTTACCCCCTGCTCACGCAAATTTTGAAGAAATTCTTCTGTTCCATCAATAATTGCAGTTATAACATCACCAGGAATATGGTTTTTATTTCTGCCAATGGTCGAGGATAAAAGAATGTTGTCGGTGGCACCTGTACAAAGCAAGTCATCAATATTCATTACAACTGCATCCTGGGCTATACCTTTCCATACCGATATATCACCTGTTTCTTTCCAGTAGATATAAGCCAGCGATGATTTTGTGCCGGCACCGTCAGCATGCATTATATTACAATAGCTGTCATCACCTCCGAGAATATCAGGTATTACTTTGCAGAAAGCTCCGGGATAGAGCCCTTTATCAGTTTTTTTTATGGCCGCGTGTACGTCTTCCTTCGAAGCTGAAACACCTCTTTGTTGATACCGGGATTTGTGTGACATACCATTTTGATTATATTACATCCACTATTTCAATATTACGGGATTTTTTTTCCATTTCAAAGTATACAGGTCAGTTCTCCGGTCTTTAAGGTTCCTTACCGAACCATTAGCGTGCAACTCCTTGAGAAGGTCCAGGTTGACGTCGGCAATTACCGTCATCTCCGTATTTGGAGTTGCTTCACTTACAATGGCAGTGGTAGGAAAAGCAAAATCCGAAGGTGAAAAAACAGCCGACTGCGCATATTGGATATCCATGTTGTTAACCTTTGGAAGGTTGCCCACCCCCCCGGCAATGGCAACATAACATTCGTTTTCAATTGCCCGTGCCTGTGCACAAAGCCTTACCCTGTTATATCCGTTTTGTGTATCGGTGACAAAGGGAATAAACAAAATTTCCATTCCCTGCTCAGCCATAATCCGTCCCAGTTCGGGGAACTCAACATCATAACATATCAATACCCCTATCTTTCCTGAATCGGTATCAAATACCTTTATACTGTCTCCCCCACTGAATCCCCAGCTTGTGAATTCGCTCGAAGTAATATGTATTTTGTATTGCATATCCCATGAACCATCCCGCCGGCAAAGATAAGCGACATTAAAGAGCTTGTCATCGTAATAAAGCGGCAGACTGCCGCATATTATGTTCACATTGTATGAAATAGCGAACTCAATACATTTGGCCCTTATCGGTTCAGTGTAATTGGCCAGTGCCCTCATAGCATCATATTCGGAGAGGTGATTGTATTTTGCCATGAGGGGTGCATTGAAAAACTCCGGGAAAAGAATAAAGTCACTCTGATAATCACTTACAGCATCAATAAAAAACTCCATCTGCTCGATAAGGGCATCCATCGAGGGAAGATGCCTCATCTGCCATTGCACCAGTCCCAGCCTGACAACAGATTTTTTCCTTCCGATGGCCTTTTCTTTTTCCTCATAGTATATATTGTTCCATTCAAGGAGTGTAGCAAAAGTTTTTGATTCGCTGTCGCTGGGCAGATAATTCCGGAGAATTTTTTTGACGTGGAAATTATTTGAAATCTGAAAAGTGAGAATCGGATCGTACACTTCCCTGTTTTCAACCTTTTCAATGTATTGCTTGGGTGTGTATTCTTCGGCATAATCCTGGTAGCCGGGAATGCGCCCTCCTGCAACAATCGCACGGAGGTTCAGATTCTCACACAGTTCCTTGCGGGCATCATACAATCTCCGTCCCAGCCGCATATTCCGGTAATCGGGATGGACAAAAACATCCACCCCATAAAGAACATCCCCCATAGGATCATGGGTGTTGAATTTTTCATTGCCGGTAATCTGCTGATAAGTGTGAGAATCCCCAAACTTACTATAATCCACTATTATTGACAAGGCACATGCAACAACTTTTCCGTTGACCTCAACACATATCTGTCCTTCCGGAAAAAGATTCATAAGCTTTTTTATCTGAGAATACTTCCATGGAGCCTCACCTATGCCGGAGTAGGCAAATTTCATTGCCTCAGCTATATCACTATAATCTTTTAAATTAAGATTTCTTAGAACAACGGTGGTATCTTTGCTCATAAACTTATTTTATAATCAGGTTTAAAATGTTTATCACTCATTTTTCAGCCGATTTGCAAAGATAATAAATTGATGCCATAAATTTTACGGTGGTAATACCTGAGGCCGTCTTGCAACATCTTCTTTATTTGAAAAACCAGGACCAGCCATACAAGAAGATTTTAAATCATTCTTTAAAACATTACCTGCCCTGATCAACCAGGATGTTTTTTACTCCCCCATCTTAGTTGCATTATCTTTTTTTACTATTCCGGAATCGCCCGTTTCACTTTTTTTTGATGATCCAACCCACTTACTTCTGTTTTTATTTGAGCTTTCATATATTTTAGTTTTATTTGCAACTTTTATAACTAATCGGTTTTTCATACCAAATAATCCTCATCCATGAAAAATAAATATATTGATCTGATCAATCAGACATTTGAATTTCCACAAAAGGAATTCAGAATTGATGAAAACGAACTATACTTCAACGACATCCCGCTTATGGATATCATTAAGCAATACGGCACACCACTAAAGATAACCTATCTTCCCAAGATCACTCAGCAGATACAGCAGGCCAAAAAATGGTTCAATGTAGCAATAGCAAGATCCGACTATAATGGTGAATATCATTATAGTTACTGCACCAAAAGTTCACATTTCTCATTTGTACTGGAAAAAGTACTGGAAAACGATGTACATCTTGAAACCTCTTCAGCATTCGATATCAGCATTATTGAAGAGTTATACCAGACCGGGAAGATCAAAAAGGATATATTTATAGTATGTAACGGGTTCAAACGACCTCAATATGTAGAAAATATTGCTGCACTAATAAACGAAGGATTCTCCAACACCATCCCCGTACTGGATAATAAATCCGAGCTTGATCAGCTAAACAGCCTGATAAATAAAAAATACAAGGTTGGCATAAGGATCGCCGCTGAAGAGGAACCTAAATTTGAGTTCTATACTTCGAGGCTTGGCATCCGTTATAATGACATTGTATCGTTTTACCAGGAAAAAATAAAGTCCAATCCGAATTTAGAGCTGAAGATGCTTCACTTTTTTATCAATACCGGTATAGGTGATAATGCATATTACTGGAACGAACTTTCAAAATGCGTAGATGTCTATTGTGAACTTAAAAAAATTTGTCCGGAGCTGGACTCTTTGAATATTGGAGGCGGGTTTCCAATTAAAAATTCATTATCATTTAATTATGAATATGAATATATGGCTGAAGAGATCATTGCTCAGATAAAAAGTGTATGTGAGCGCAATAAAATACCAGAACCGGACATATTTACTGAATTCGGATCTTATACAGTTGGAGAAAGCAGCGCTGTTCTTTATTCAATTCTTGGACAAAAACGACAGAATGACCGTGAAATATGGAATATGATTGACTCATCTTTCATGACAACTCTTCCCGATACCTGGGCATTAAACAAAAGATTTATCCTGCTGGCAATAAATAACTGGGAAGAAGAATACGAAAGGGTTTTTCTGGGTGGACTCACATGTGACAGTGAAGATTATTATAACTCCGAAACCCATGCGAATGCAATCTTTCTGCCAAAAATAAAAGTTGACACGCCCCAGTATATCGGACTCTTCCACACAGGTGCCTATCAGGAATCAATCGGGGGTTACGGAGGTATCCAGCACTGCCTGATCCCTGCCCCAAAACATATCATCATAGACCTTGATGAAAACGGGGAAATAACCACCAAGCTTTTTGCAAAGGAACAGAGCCATAAATCAATGTTGAAAATTCTTGGGTATTAAATGCTAAATTCTGAAATTTACAAAACAAACTGAAAACACGACAGCATGATAAATTATGGCGGCATAGACCCTGAATATTCCTCAGAGAGCAGTTCATCCATAGTCATAATACCGGTCCCCTATGATGGAACAAGTACATGGATGAAAGGAGCTGATAAGGGTCCTGAGGCTATCCTTGAAGCTTCAGGGAACATGGAGCTTTATGATATTGAAACGGATTCTGAAATATATCGCAGTGGAATATATACAGCTGAAGCGGTAAAAGAAAAGACAAGTCCTGAAAAGATGGCCGGGGCAGTGTTTGAAAAAGTATCCGGTTTTCTTGAAAAAGGCAAGTTCCCGGTTGTAATAGGGGGCGAGCATTCAGTTACAATTGGCAGTATTCAGGCATTTGCAGAACATTATCCCGGCCTTTCAGTTTTGCAGCTTGACGCACACAGTGATCTGAGGAATGAATATCAGGGGTCCGGAAACAATCATGCATGTGTAATGGCCCGTGCCAGGGAAGTTGCAACTGTCGTACAGGTTGGTATAAGATCATTCGACAAGGAAGAATTATCAGATCTCGATATGGCAAGGGTATTTTTTGCTCACCAGATTCATAATAATAATGACTGGATGGATGAAGCCACAGAAATGCTTTCCGACAATGTCTATATAACAATTGATCTTGATGTCTTTGATCCCTCCATTATGCCATCCACCGGGACTCCGGAGCCCGGGGGAATGGGCTGGTATCAGAGTCTTTCTTTTCTGGAAAAAGTCATTTCCCGGAAAAACATGGTGGGATTCGACGTGGTTGAACTTTGCCCCTTACCATCAAACAAGGCCCCTGATTTTATGGCGGCTAAGCTAATCTACAAACTACTGAGCATGAAATTCAAAAAATGACCGGTTATTTAAAGGTCACATTAACCAAATACAATCAATAATAAAACTTATCTAAAAATGGAGAAAAAAGATTTCCTGAAAGATCCGGTGAAACATATAGATATAAAGTCGTTTGATTCAACAAAAATAATTGAAGCAATGCGTGACATGTCCTTTACATCACGGGAAACTTCTTTAGCGGCGGATATTTACACAAAAATGCTTCGGGAGGATGACTGTTCCATAATACTTACCCTTGCAGGAAGTACAAGTGCAGCAGGTTGCATGCAGGTATATGTTGATATGGTAAAATGCAATATGATTGATGCCATTGTTGCCTCCGGTGCATCGATAGTTGATATGGACTTTTTTGAGGCACTGGGATTTAGACACTATAAAGGATCACCTGATGCCGACGATAAAAAGTTAAGGGCTCTTTATATAGACCGGATTTACGACACCTATATTGATGAAGAAGAGCTGCAGGCCTGCGATTTCACAATCAAAGAAATAGCCGACCAGATGAAGCCGGGAGCCTATTCCTCCAGAGAATTCATAAAGGAGATGGGTAAATACCTGGTTGACAATGCAAAAAAGAAAGACTCCCTGGTACAGGTATGTTACGAGCATAATGTACCCATATTCTGTCCTGCTTTTACAGATAGCAGTGCGGGATTCGGACTGGTAAAGCACCAGTTTGAAAATCCACAGCAGCACATTACAATCGACTCCGTCAAGGATTTTCTTGAACTGACAAAAATAAAAATGGCAGCTGCTTCAACGGGACTGTTCATGATCGGCGGCGGAGTACCAAAAAATTTCACACAGGACACAGTCATATGTGCCGAAATACTGGGGACTGATGTGGAAATGCACAAATACGCAATACAGATAACCGTTGCCGATGCGAGGGATGGAGGCTGCTCGGGTTCAACATTGAAAGAAGCGGCCTCATGGGGTAAGGTGGATACCGTTTATGAGCAGATGGTATATGCCGAAGCATCATCCGTATTGCCACTTATAGCAAGCTATCTGTATCATAAAGGTGACTGGCGCAAACGGTCAAAAAAAGAGTGGTCGGCTATATATAACGGATAAGGGTTCATTCCTGATATTTATGCAGCCAGGCCATTTATTTGATTCAGCCAGGTGTTTATTCAAATACTTTTTTTACTGGTAATCAGCAGAAAGCACTTCAAATTCTGTGCGCCTGTTAATCTGGTGGGCAGTCTCCCTCTGCTCCTCTGATTCAAGTGTTTCAATAAACTCCTCTGTAAGTATGGTTCCGGCTGGCAAAAAAGGATATGAAGAAGCTATACGTTCATCAACAATCCGGGGACGTGATTTACCATAACCCGCAGCAACAAGCCTGTCTGCCGGTATACCATTATCAATAAGGTAGTTGACCACGGACTGTGCCCGGTTCTGAGACAACTCCATATTGAATCGGGCTCCGCCTCTTGAGTCGGTATGTGAAGCAAGTTCAATGGTAACGTGCTGGTTATTGTTCAGGGTCTCCACAAGTCCGTCGAGAGCAACCATTGATTCCGGCCTCAGCTCCCAGCTGGCAAAGTCATACAGAATATTAGGCAGCTCAATTGGTTTTTCAAAGGATTGAATATCTATGGTAATGGAAAAATCGGTGCTCCTGTCATGGCCCCTGGTGGTAACTCCTCTTTTATCTGTCAGGTATCCCTCTTTGGAAGCAAGAAACACATAATCCACATCCGGCCTCAGCATAAAACGAAACTGTCCGCTTTCCCCGGTATCAACTTCAAGTATGGTTCCGTCACTGCCAACCATTTTAACTGTTGATCCTGGAACAACCTGGTCGCTGTCAGTATCCTTAACTTTGCCATCGACGTTAAAATACAGGGGAGGGAGATAAAAGGAGTAGATATTATCTGTACTTCTCAGGCCCCTGTTGGAAGTAAAATAGCCTCTTTCAACCTCTTTTTCAAAAACAATACCAAAATCATCGGCAGGAGAATTTATGGGATAACCCATATTTTCAATTTCCCATTCCCCGTTGTCAGACCGTACAGCTTTAAAAACATCCAGTCCCCCCATTCCGGGATGACCGTTGGAGGAAAAATAAAGTGTGCCGTCATAATGAACATAAGGGAAAACCTCATCCCCCTTGGTATTAATCTCAGGGCCAAGATTAACCGGCTCTCCCCAGGGAGAGTTCTTATTATTGCGGGTTACTTTCCATAAATCTTTTCCGCCAACACCCCCGGGCATATCAGAAACAAAATAGAGAGTGAGGTTATCCGGTGAAATGGCAGGATGGGCAGCAACAAGTGTATCGGGTGCAAGGTCAATTAATTCAGGTCGCCCCCAGCGGCCGCCGCTTCTGGTAGTTTGATAAATCTGACAACCGTTTGATCTGCGGCGTAAGGCTTTGCAACTTGTAAAATACATTACGGTATAATCCGAAGAAAGAGCTGGTGTTCCCTCCTCAAATTCAGAATTAATGCCATCAAGAGGTTTCGGGGCACTCCATCGGCCCTGCCTGTCCCTGGTGGATTCATAAATATCGGAAAAATACCCTCCGGTAGCACCGTGCCGTCTATTATTACTGCCTTCACGAGATGATGTAAAATAAACCAGGGTATAATCTTCATTTGCAAAAGCAGGGGAATAATCACTTTCCCTTGAATTAAAGAAATTCACCTCTGTAATTTCATAAGGAGTAGGATTATCCATTAAATACATTGCAAGTTTAGATGATTTAACACCAATTTCCCCGCGCGGATCTCCCGGAACAAGGCTCTGGTATATTTCAAATTGTTCAATGGCCTCTTCATACTTTTCATTCATCTTAAGAGCCTCACCGTAATACCAGTACACTTCAGGGTTATCATAATTCCGGTTTATTGCCCTTCTGAACCATCCTTCAGTCTGCCGGAAATCAGAAACTTTCATATAACACTTAGCTATCAGGAAAACTATTTCGCTTCGCAAATCCCTGTCATTAACAGCTGCATAGGCATCTTTATATAAATTTATTGCCTCGTAGTATTCTCCTGCACTATAAGCACGTTCGGCTCTCTCAAGCCGCCGTGACTGGCCATGAACTTCTGTTAACAGGAATGATACAATGAATATTGCCGCAAGGGTGAAGCAGATCCTCATCTTATTATAATTAGTGTTTGTCAACTATCTCTGCCTTCTGATTATGGTTGCAATACACAAAAGTAGAAATTTTTGATTCAAAACAAAACAATCCGGCACTCTCTAAAATCACCGGGCCCAATGGAGCAAATTTAAATGCGTGCTACCGTTATTACCCTTAAAACAAACCCGGAACAGAAAATATTGTTCCGGGTTTGCAAACATATGAAAAAAAAATAAATCTCAAATTGAAATCTACCTTATAAAAAGCAATTCCCGGTATTTTGGCAACGGCCACATCTCATCATCAACTATCATCTCCAAATGGTCAATCTGATAACGGATCTCATCAAGGTAAGGCTTGACTTCATTGGAATATTCCTTTGCTTTTTTGTCAACCTCTTCAATAACATTTGCTTTTCTTCGTGCATCGATCATATTGTTAACCTTGATGTTGACCATTGCGGCACGACTTGATATCTCCCTGATTGATTCAAGCTGTGTGACAGAAAGTTTTTCATAATCACCATCGGAAAACACCTCCTTCAACCCTTTCACGTTCTCGATCAATACGTTCTGATAACGGTAAACTGTCGGAAGCACATGATTAATTGCCAGGTCACCAAGCACCCTGGACTCTATCTGTATTTTCTTGGTATACTTTTCCATTTCTATTTCCAGCCTTGCCTCAAGCTCATGCTCATTAAGCACTTTCATCTCAGTAAAAAGCTTTCTGGATTCAGGAGAAACAATAGCAGTTAATGCCTCCAATACATCATTAACATTGGTAAGACCTAGCTTTTCAGCTTCCTTTGCCCATTCTTCGGAATAATTATTCCCGTCAAAACGTACATTTTTTGCAGCAAGGGTAAATTTCTTAATTACCTGAAAAATTGCTTCATCTTTCTTAACACCACTCTCAATAAGCTTGTCAACCTCTCGTTTGAACTCGATTAATTGACTAGCAACAATAGTGTTTAACACCAGAAGAGGTGAGGCTACATTGATTGATGATCCTACTGCCCTGAATTCAAACCTGTTGCCAGTGAATGCAAATGGAGATGTGCGGTTCCGGTCTGTATTATCCGGCATTATTTCAGGGATATTACCCACATCAAGCTTAAGTTCAGTTTTTTCATCCGGACTCATCTTCCTGCCGGAAACCCTGGTTACAATTTCTTCCAGAATTTTATTCATTTCTTCGCCGAGAAATACCGACATAATGGCAGGAGGAGCTTCTGAAGCACCAAGCCTGTGTTCATTTCCAAGGGAAACAATGCTGGACCTGAGCAGATCCTGATATTCATATACACCTTTGATCACCGCTACAAAAAAGGAAAGAAACAACATATTGGTCTTAGGTGTTTTACCGGGAGCAAAAAGGTTGATCCCGGTATTGGTAATAAGCGACCAGTTACAATGCTTTCCGGAGCCATTTACATCCTTATATGGCTTTTCATGGAACAAAACCTTGAAATTATGCTTTTTTGCAACCTTTTTCATAATGGTCATCAACAGCTGGTTATGATCTGTTGCCAGGTTTGCCTCTTCAAAAACAGGTGCACATTCATACTGATTTGGGGCAACCTCATTATGCCTTGTTTTAACAGGGATACCAAGCTTATACGCCTCTATTTCAAATTCATGCATAAAAGCAGTTACCCTCATAGGTATATATCCAAAATAATGATCAGAAAGCTGCTGGTCCTTCGCCGAGGAATGCCCCATCAGGGTGCGGTCTGTCAGTTTCAGATCAGGTCTGGCATTAAAAAGAGCATCATCAACAAGAAAGTATTCCTGTTCGCAACCCAATCCTACGGTTACTTTTGAGACGTTTTTATCAAAATAATTACAGAGACCGACCGCTGCTTTATTAACAGCTTCAAGTGATCTCAGCAACGGAGTTTTGTAATCCAGGGAATCTCCCTTGAAAGAGATGTACACCGAGGGAATACTAAGGGTGTTTCCCATAATAAAAGCGGGAGAAGAGGGGTCCCATGCGGTATACCCCCTGGCCTCAAAAGTATTTCTCATTCCGCCACTTGGCAGGCTCGAGGCATCAGGTTCCTGCTGAACCAGTTTGCCGCCGTCAAAATTTTCTATAACACTGGAATCACTGGCTGGTTCAAAGAAAGCATCGTGTTTCTCAGCTGTAGCACCGGTAAGAGGATGAAACCAATGTGTATAATGAGTCGCCCCCCTGTCAATTGCCCAGGCTTTCATCCCTGAAGCAATCTGGTTGGAAACCTTGCGGTCTACTTTTTCACCTTTACGTATGGCTTCCATTACGCTGTTATATGCCTCCTGGGACAGGTATTCCTGCATTTTTTTCTTGGTGAATACATTGATCCCAAAATATTCTGAAGTTTTAACTGAAGGTGATTTAACCTCCATCGGCTGCCGGGAGGTAGCCTTTTCAACTGCCCTGAAACGAAGTGTGCTCATTTTTAAATTATTTTTAATTAACATTTGTTGACCTTCATCACAAAAGTAGTTTTTTTTCATCTCACCCCCAAATTTTATATGTTAAAATTAATATTTTATTCTTTTTTTTAAACCATCACCCCCTTTTTTCTTACTTCTCCAATATTTTTTTATATTTTATACAGATTGGTTTAAGTAATAAATTTGCATAAAAAAACCGGCTCCCGATGAGGAGCCGGCTGGCATAAAAAATTTGAGGTGATTCTGCACTATTCTGCTTTCTCAATAAAATACTTGTAGAACAAGGGTATTGTTTCAATCCCCTTGTAAAAATTCCAAAGAGGGAAATTCTCATTCGGAGAGTGTATAGCATCACTCTCCAGGCCAAATCCCATTAAAATGGACTTTACGCCCAGCACCTGCTCAAAAAGTGAAATAATCGGTATACTGCCTCCGCTGCGGAAAGGTACAGGTTTCTTGCCAAAAGTTTCTTCATAAGCAAGACTCGCAGCAAGATAAGCAGGGTGATCAACCGGGAAAACGTATCCTTCCCCCCCATGCAGCACCTTTGTTCTAACCTTCACTCCCGGTGGGGCAAGTGATTTGAAATGCCTGATGAACAGTTCATCTATCTTTTTTGAACTCTGATTGGGAACAAGCCGCATTGAAATCTTTGCATGAGCTGTTGAGGGAAGTATGGTTTTTGCTCCCTCTCCGGTATGTCCTCCCCATATCCCGTTAACATCAATGGATGGCCGGATTCCTGTACGTTCAATTGCAGAATATCCGGCCTCACCGCCAAGATCTTCAACACCTATCTGTTTTTTATACCTTTCAACATCAAACGGCGCTTTTGCCATTTCCTCCCTTTCCTTTGGAGATGCCTCCAGAACATCATCATAAAACCCGGGTATTGTGATACGGTTCTTTTCATCAGTAAGGGATGCTATCATTTTGGTTAGGACATTAACCGGATTTATAACTGCACCGCCGTATAGACCGGAATGAAGATCACGTTCCGGTCCAATCACCTCAGTTTCCAGGTAACTGAGGCCTCGCAGGCCAGTGGTAATAGACGGCACATCTTTACCGATCATGCTGGTATCCGACACCAGGATAATGTCACATTTGAGTTTATCTGCATTGGCCCGGCAAAATTTACCCAGGCTGGGAGAGCCTATCTCCTCCTCACCCTCTATCATGAATTTTACATTACATGGAAGAATGTCAAAACTGACCATATACTCAAAGGCCTTAACATGCATAAATAACTGGCCTTTATCATCATCAGCACCCCTTGCCCAAATCCTTCCCTGACGTATTTCCGGTTCGAAAGGCGGAGACTTCCACAATTCAAATGGTTCTGCCGGCTGAACATCATAATGTCCGTAAACCAGGACTACCGGTAGTGATGGGTCAATAATCTTTTCAGCGTATAATACAGGATGTCCATCGGTTGGAATAACCTGGGCCTTATCTGCACCGGCATCTAAAAGTGATGACTTAAGATATTCGGCTGCACTCTGCATATCTGCCCTGTGTTCAGATTTTGAGCTCACGGAAGGAATCCGGATAAGACCAAACAATTCATCAAGAAAACGGTCTTTATTATCTTCAATGTACTTGTTTATCTGATTCATTATGCTTATTGATTTTGATTATTTATTGAAATTAAAGACAGTGCAGCATTAACCATTTTTTCTGTTGCTTTCCCAATCAGCCAAATCAGTATATAAGTGTCAGGGCTTTTTAGAAAAAGCCTGTGTAGCAATCTCAAGCTCCTGGTAAAACTTCTGACCAAATCTCCGGACAATTGATTCCTGGCAAAAAACAAAGACCGGAACATTCAGCTTCTTTCCATTGGATATGGCAGATTTACACACAGGCCAGCGATCATAATTAACCGCGGTAAAGGTTTCGTATTCCTTTATCCTTATTGGGTAAAGGTGACAGGATAATGGTTTCCGGAAAGTGATCCGGTTCTCTGACCATGCCTTTTCTATTGCACATAGCGCAATGCCCTGATCAAATATGGCATAGACACACTCCTTCTCATTTAAAAGAGGGGTTACAGGCTCATCATCATTTTCGTCTATAACATGAGTACCCAGCTTGTTAATGGCATTTATCGATTCAGGCCGCAAATAAGGCCTGATCAAAGGAAAAATATCTTTGAGCACGGTTATCTCATCCTCGAGCAACGGTGCTCCTGCATCTCCCTGCACGCAGCAAGCACCTTTACATTTGTCCGGATCACAAACAAACTTCTCCTCAAGTATGGACAAGCCTATGACCTTATCATTAATCTGGAGCATGCTGCTCATTTAACCAGTATTTTTCCGGTCATCTCCTCTGATGCCGGTATATCCATTATATGGAGCAGGGTGGTTGCAACATCTGCAAGTATTCCTTCCTCTATTTTCTTATATTCGTCTGATACAAGCACGCAGGGAACGGGATTCAAAGTATGGGCAGTGTTGATTGATTTATCCGGATTAATCGCATAATCCGCGTTACCATGATCGGATATTATCAGGCTTGTATAACCATTCCTGGTAGCCGCTTCAACCACTTCACCCAAACAGGAATCGACAGTTTCCACTGCTTTAATAATTGCCTCTTCAATACCCGAGTGTCCGACCATATCACAATTAGCAAAATTGAGGCAAATGAAATCAAATTCATTTTCATTCAGCTCCTTAACAACGGCATCCGTAACTTCCGGGGCGCTCATTTCAGGCTTCAGATCATAAGTTGCAACACCGGGAGAGGGGATCAATATACGGCTTTCGTTTTCAAACTCCTTCTCCCGTCCGCCCGAAAAGAAAAATGTTACATGCCCGTATTTTTCTGTCTCCGCAATACGCAACTGCTTTTTCCCTGCCCTGGCGACAAGTTCTCCCATGGTATTGGTCAGGTTATCCTTATCAAACAAAATCCTGACTCCTTTAAAAGTATCGTCATATCTTGTCATGGTCAAGTAATGCAGCGGCATGGTCTTCATTTCGTGTTCAGGGAAATCTTTCTGTGTAAGTGCAATTGTCAATTCCCTGAGCCTGTCGGTACGGAAATTAAAACAAATAACGACATCTCCCTCCTTAATGGCTCCCACCGGGCTACCCTTATCATCGACCATTACTATTGGTTTTATGAACTCATCGGTCATATTTTCTTCATAGGATTGTCTTATTGCTTCAAGAATATTACTTGATTCCTTTCCCTTTCCGTGGACCAGTAAATCATAGGCAACTTTAACCCTTTCCCATCGCTTGTCCCTGTCCATTGCGTAGTAACGCCCAACCAGCGATGCAATCTGTCCGTTGGATTTTTCCAGATGCTCCTCAAGATCCTTAATAAACCCGTAACCGCTCTGAGGGTCTGTATCCCGGCCATCGGTAAACGCGTGTATGAACACATCCTTTAACCCGTATTCTTTTGTAATATCACATAACTTATAAAGATGTTTGTCCGATGAATGCACCCCTCCGTCACTTACCAGTCCGAGAAAGTGAACGGCCCTGCCATTTACTTTAGCATAGTTCATCGCCTCCCTGAGAACAGGATTGCTGGTTATGCTGTTATCCCTAATGGCAAGATTGATCTTAACCAAATCCTGATATACTTTTCTCCCTGCCCCTATATTAAGGTGCCCAACTTCAGAATTTCCCATTTGTCCTTCCGGTAAACCGACATTTTCTCCGGAAGCCATAAGTTTTGAACTGGGATACTTTTGCGTAAGCCGGTCCATAACAGGGGTATTGGCTTTATATATTAAATCTGAATCTGATTTATCTCCGATTCCCCACCCATCCAGAATAATAAGTATAGTTTTTTTACTTTTCATAAACTTGTTTTTATCTTTTTTTAATATTACCTGCAAAATTATGCTTTTTTGCCGACAGAAAAAACAAGGGTTCTAAATTGCACCCTGTACAATAAAATTTATGGCATCTTTTTATAACTTAGCAGATATAACAATTGAGCCCTGCAGCACAGGAGTATCTATTATTATCATATATGACACCAATACTAAGCCCCGAAGAACTAAATAGTTCTGAAAGTTATGAGCTTGTAAAAGTGCTCGGTCATGAAAGTATAATTGAATTTGTTTTGGGCCAGATTAAACAGTTAAGATGGCCAATGCTTGTGTTTTACGGATTTAACATTGCACTGTTTGTTTTGATTGCAGCATACACAACAGGAAATTTTATGCATTCATATATTTCATGGGGGTTGTACTGGCAATATCTTCTTTTTGGTGTGCTTGCAGGTATGATTTTGGTAATCCCCTTTCACGAAATGCTCCACGGCTTCACCTATAAGCTTGCAGGGGCACCAAAAGTAAAGTTTGGCGCTGATCTCAGTCAGATGATGTTTTATGCCAGTGCCCCGGGCTTTGTTGCAGGCAAATTCAACTTTTACATGGTGGCCCTTTCTCCGTTTGTAGTTATTAATATTATATTCCTTTCAGGTATTGTACTTGGCTCAGGTGAAATGCAGTGGGGCTCGCTGGTGGCTGTTTTCATACACAGCACCATGTGTATAGGTGACTTTGCAATGATTAATTATTTTGCTGCATTTCCGGGTAAAAAGGTTTACACCTATGATGACCATTCAAAGAAACGAAGCTATTTCTATATAAAGCGCTGAAGCATGAACTGACTTATAAATTCCACCCCGAAACCCTGTTCCGGGGTTTTTATTATCATATAACCAGGGATCAGGTAACATCTCAATAATAAAATATCTCCAAAATAGAGAAAGTTAATTGAACTTTATTTATAGTTATATGTTTATATCTTGATATATCCTTGCAGTTTAAACTTAAACTTTAATAAAATGAAACATAGACTGTTGTTCCTCACAATTAGCATTGTTAGCATTGGGCTGATTTTTTCAGCATGCGAAAAACAGGATATTCAAAAGAATTTCCAGGAACCAGGAATTGAAAAAAGCGCACAAAATGACCTGAAATCATCACAGGGTCAGGTTGTTTTAAATTTCAGGGCTCATCTCTCGGGCGACCAGGTAAATGTTGACCCGCCATTAGAAACCGAAGCCACAGGACAAGCAATATTTCAGCTGAGTAAAGATGGCACTGAGCTGAGTTACCGGCTGATAGTGGCCAATATTGAAAATGTGAGAATGGCTCACATCCATCTTGCACCGGCAGGAGAAAACGGGCCTGTTGTTGCCTGGCTATATCCTTCTGCCCCTCCGGCCCAAAAGATTGAAGGAAGGTTTGACGGGAATCTTGCTACAGGAGTTATCACCACGGAGGACCTTAGCGGACCTCTGGATGAGGATGAACTATCTGATTTAATATATCAAATGGCTGCAGGAAACACCTATGTGAATGTGCATACTGATCAATACCCAAGGGGAGAGATCCGGGGACAAATTACAGGAAATACCAATAACCGTTCCGGCAGATCGAATTAGGAAACCCTAGCTATAAAAGCATCCGTATTTGAAGAATGTGGAATTTCAACTTCTACCAAATAAGAACAACCTTCCCTGGAAAGTTGTTCTTATTTGGTATTGTATAGAATTGCGCTCATTTTTTTGAATCACAGTTTTCTATAAAACAAGACCCTGCGCTAAAAAACGCAGGGCCGGCGGTGGTGCCACCTGGAATTGAACCAGGGACACACGGATTTTCAGTCCGTTGCTCTACCAACTGAGCTATGGCACCTTGAATAAGGATTGCAAATGTATTAAAAAAAAACGTTTTACAAAACGTTTTTTAAAGCTTATTATTTTTTTATTAAAACTAATTTCAATTAAATTATTTTTGTTCATTCAAGGTTTATATTTTTGCCTTCAATGAAATTTTACATGCATACTTTTAATAACGGGATCAGAATTATTCATCATCAGGTTCCTTCAAGAATTGCTCATTGCGGCCTTTTTATAAACAGAGGTTCCCGTGATGAAAAACCCTCCGAACACGGGATGGCTCATTTTATTGAACACCTTGTTTTCAAAGGAACCATAAAAAGGAAAGCGCACCATATTATAAACAGGCTTGAAACGGTTGGCGGTGAAATAAATGCATATACCGGGAAAGAAGAGACCTGTATATATTCATCTTTTTTGAAAGAGTATTTTGAACGTTCACTGGAATTGATTTGTGATATGATATTTTGTTCAGTATTCCCCGAAAAAGAAATGGCAAGGGAAAAAGAGATAATAATAGACGAAATAACCTCTTACAGAGACACTCCTTCAGAACAGATATTTGATGATTTTGAAGAACTGGTTTTCAGGGCAAGCTCCATTGGAAGAAATATTCTGGGCACTCCGGTTAATGTTAAAAGATTTACCCGGGAAGATGTCCTTAAATTCATGATCAATAATTATCATACCGACCGGATGGTATTCAGTTCGGTGGGGAATATTGATTTCCGGAAAGTATTAAAACTTACCGGAAAATACCTGGGATCCATTCCGGAAAACAGGGATCCCGGAAAAAGAATTCCGGTAACTGGTTATCAGCCAGTCTCAAAATCTGTCAGAAAAAGAACACACCAGGCACATTGTATTATCGGCAACAGGGCATTTGATCTTCACCACAGGCAGAGAATGTCTATGGTGCTGCTTAACAACATCCTGGGAGGTCCCGGAATGAGCGCAAGACTCAATCTTGCACTGCGGGAAAAGTCAGGCTATGCCTACAATGTGGAATCACACTTTACCGCTTATTCGAATACAGGGATTTTTTCTGTCTACTTCGGAACCGATAAGGAAAGACTGTCAAGATGCCGCCAGCTGACCCACCGGGAATTCATTATGATAAGAAAAACCCGTCTGACTGCTTTGCAATTAAACCGGGCAAAAAGACAATTGACCGGACAACTAACCATTGGTTGGGAAAACAACGAAAACCTTATGCTTGCAATCGGGAAAAGCTATATGTTGTTTAACAGGGTAGACACCCTGGAAGAGGTCCAGCGAAAGATTGAACAAATAACCGCAGATGAATTACTGGAAGTGGCAAATATTGTTCTCCACCCTGATTACCTTTCCGAACTGGTTTTTTATTGATCCCGCCTGATGCACTATTCATATTTACATCAGGCTCCATAAACCGGGAACCCGGTAAGGCCCTAACAGAAGAGTAAATTATGCAAACACCCAGGTATTATGGAAAACATAAATAAGAAAGAAGAATATATAATGCAGCATTGTACTGAAGAAGATCCGGTACTGGCACAACTTAACAGGCAGACCCACCTTGAAATGATAAATCCGGGGATGCTCTCAGGACATTACCAGGGAAAACTCCTTGAAATGTTAAGTTTTATGATCCGCCCCAGTCAAATTCTTGAGGTTGGAACTTTTACGGCATATAGTTCCATTTGTATGGCAAAAGGTTTAACCCGGAACGGAATACTTCACACAATAGATATTAATGATGAAATCAGGGACTTTGCAAAATATTTTATTTTCAAATCAGGAATGGAAGAGAAAATTGATATGCATACCGGCAATGCCCTTGATATAATTCCTTCACTTAACGGCCCTTTTGACCTGGTTTTTATTGATGCGGATAAATCAGAATATAACAAATACTATAAACTTGTACTTCCCAAAGTAAGATCAGGAGGATTTATCATAGCCGATAATGTTTTGTGGGATAACAAGGTTTACCAGCCGGAATACAATAATGACAAGAATACTTTATGTATAAAAGAATTTAATAAAATGATCCAGCAGGATGAAAGGGTTGAAAACATGATACTTCCAATAAGAGACGGATTAATGATTATAAGGAAGATTTAAATTATATATTTCCGGATATTTTTTTTCAAACATTTTATTGTTTTATTTGTTAATTTAAAACCTACACAGGCAATCTGGGCAATCAGGCTATTAAAGCCTTTGTAATATGCACCATAACGGTTAGGTTTAGGCAGCAGCAGAAGCAGATCAGGTTTCTTATTTGTAGAAGGTGCCGGTATAAAACATTAACATTTAATAATGCAATGGCTAGTTACTCCATAAAAGACCTTGAGGAGCTATCAGGAATCAAAGCACACACCATACGAATATGGGAAAAACGTTACGGTATTGTAATTCCTGAACGCACCAGGACAAATATCAGGTTATATAGCGATGAGGACCTGAAAAAGCTACTTAATATTTCCATCCTCAACAGGTACGGATTTAAAATATCCCAACTGGCAAAACTTGAACAGGATGAACTGAAGGAAAAAGTAATCCATATATCAAGGGAAACCTCCAACACCGCTATCCAGATCGAAAATCTGATTATATCAATGCTCGAACTGGATGAATGGAAGTTTGACAAGATTCTGGCCGATTCCATAATCAGGATAGGCTTTGAGGAAACCCTGGTTGAATTAATGTATCCGTTTTTTAAAAAAATAGGGCTTCTTTGGCAAACAGGTTCGATTAATCCTGCCCAGGAACATTTCGTATCTAACCTTTTGCGCCAAAAGCTTATTGTAGCTATAGACGGGCAGCAACCTGTAACAAAAGTCAAACCTTTAAGCTTTATTCTTTTCCTGCACGAAAATGAACTGCATGAGCTTGGTCTTCTTTTTTATTCATACCTTCTTAAAAAAAATGATATAAAAGTGATTTACATCGGTCAGGCAGTGCCATTTAAAGATCTTGAAAATATCTCAGAAGTCTGGAACACACAGTACTTCCTGACCTCTTTCACAACCGGAATAACCGAGAAAGCAATCAATGACTATCTTCTCAGAATGTCAGAAACTTTTCCTGAACAAACCATATTTTATACCGGCAATCAAGCCTGCAAGGCAGACAAAAACCTTCCCGGGAATTTGGTGAAAATAGAATCTGCAAAACAATTCCAGGAGATTCTTGCAAAGCTTTAAGATAGGGGGATAATAATTTATCTCAAACTTCAACTATACTTCCACCTGCCGATTCTGCTAAAAAGCCCGGTTGCCTTCAGGGATAAAATACTGAAGGCAACCGGGCTTCGCGTTGACTCCGGGGATTCATCCAGAACACAGATTAGCTTTTTTCAGTGTTCCGGTCCGGGTCAACCCTTAGGTAATTAAGATTACCACCCTTTATTTGTTTAAAATTATGAATTATACAAATTTCAGCATGGATTGTGTAATACTTCCCGGATTTTAAAGACCCACCTTTGTTTTAAATAGTGACTTAATTCATATAATAACAGACAGTACAAGAGATACAGGCCTGATTAGCCCATAAAGTTATTGTTTCACCTATTCATCATATGCTTAATCATTATCTTATTTTTAACCGTTCTATTTAACTGCAAAGCTGCACCTTGCAGGGATTTTAACTTTTTTTTAGACTAAATCTTAATAATATATTTGTTTAATGTCTATTTTGTCTTTACATTTGTTAAACATTAACAACTACAAAATTCAACGATTATGACTGCAATAGAATTCAACCAACAGCTTGTAACTCTCGAAAAAAATCTGGAAAGATTTGCATATAGTCTCACCGCTAACCAGGATGACGCACGGGACCTTGTGCAGGAAACTTTTCTTAAAGCACTAACATATCGTAAACAGTTTACCGATCAGTCCAACCTGAAAGCATGGACCTTCACAATTTTAAAAAACACTTTTATTAACAATTACAGAAAAGCCGTAAAACAAAATACAACATTTGATAATACAAAAGATCTCTATTTTCTCAATAAATCAGAAGAGTCCAAAGCTGAAAAGCCGGATTCCAGGATATCCCTGAAGGAAATAACCAGAAAAGTTGAATCACTGGAAGATGAATTCAGAATTCCTTTTCAAATGCATACCTCGGGATATAAATACAAGGAAATTGCTCAGGAAATGAACCTTAATATAGGGACCGTAAAAAGCAGGATATTCTTTTCCCGCAAAAAACTGATGAAGTCCCTGGAAGACTATAATCCAGGCAAATCCTGAATTTACACCATGTCAGGATTGAAAATCCGCATATCATTAAAGACTCACAATGAACAGCAGTGCCTTATTCCGGCTTAAAAAATCCGGATTGAGGCACTGCTTGTTAACGGCTAATGATATAGCCAGCTGCTATATTAAAGCCTTTATTGTAACTTGATTATTACCAAAGGATTTAATTAATTATCCTCTGTTCTCTCTATTCTCAACAGGTGAATAAGAAGAGCGTCATCATTTCCCTTTAAAAGAAAATACACTCTGAAATTTTCCTTTTCTGTTTTCAGATTACCAATAGCATAGCGGGATAACTCAGGTCCTCCCTGATGAAGTAACTTAAAACCTACCGGCTTGTGTACAGAAAAAAACTTTCTTAATATGAGTTCGGCCTGAGATTTGCTGTAAACATCTTCGTTGTCCAGAACAACCAATTCTATATTATTGTTGAAATGCCGTGCAAGCTCCTTTGAATCACCCTTATTAAAGGAATCCGTGATTGATTTTGGAATTTCAGGCGAAAACAAAGAGCCGGATAATGCAAAACATAAAAAAAGTAAAGTTAACAACAACAAACTGTTCTTAATACGCATCGTTAAAATTTTAATAACAAATATTTAAACCATATGGTAAAGTAACTAAAATAGCTCAATTAGCAGTGCAGCATATATTTGTAATTTGTGAAACCTGATATCAAGCGCATCACTTTAGTGTAGCAAAAAGTAAGCCAATTATGAAATATAAAACTATCTTTCACCATAAATTTATTGCAATATAATTAAAAGAACCTTGTTTTATTAAAAACCAGCTAAAATTTGGTTTATTTTCCGAAAGTATATAAAAATGCAGAAACCTGCTTTTTAATTAAAATATGTGTTCTATTCACTTCGATGAACAGGCATTAATGAGTGTCTTAATATATATTATATGAAGCTTACATTGATCTTTACCGGAAAAACCCGTCCGGGCTATCTCAAAGAAGGCATTGATATCTATACCAAACGCCTTGGTCATTATGCTCCCGTTAAGATTAAAACGATTGAAGAACAAGGTGGAAAATCAGGTTCTTCCAGGGCAAAAACAAAATTCGCAAAAAGCGAAAAAATAATATCCGGTATTGACAACAACTCATATGTGGTGCTTCTGGATGAAAAAGGAGAAACTTTCAGTTCTCATGAATTTGCAAGATTTGTTGAGAAAACTATGACCCACGGGTACAAGGAGTTTGTTTTCATATCAGGAGGTGCCTATGGTTTTCCGGATTACTTATACAATAAGGCAAATAAGGTAATTTCTTTATCACAGATGACATTTTCGCATCAAATGGTCCGGCTGATACTGGCTGAACAGCTATACAGGGCCATGACAATTATAAGAGGAGAATCTTACCACCATGAATAATAAATGGTTTTGAGCTAAAAATCAAGCTTAATGACCAAATAAACTGGTATACAAGAAATTATATGGCACAGATATTAAATATTTTATATAAGTTCCGGTTGCTTTTCACATCACTCATTTTATTATTCTCTGCGATTATCACAGAACATAATATTGAAGTCCTTGAATCAACTAGCATTAATACCTCCCGGTTTCAATCCGTTCTTGATAAAAAATACAGAGTTGCTTCAGAAAACCTCGAAGAAATTGCATCCCTGACAAAGGAAAAAGGATTAGACACATTCATTAACATGGATGCAGACAAGTATTATGATGTTTATCAGGATATGGGAATAATAATCCTGGTATTTGAAGAACAAAAGCTGAAATTTTGGAACAGCAATGTTCTTCCCTTGCAAATCAACGAATCTTTGCTTGAAAAAGAACAAAAAATCGTTAACACCGGAAATGGATGGTTTGCTCTGAAACGACTGGATACAAATGATTCAATCACGCTTTTTGGACTCATTCTTATTAAACACGAATATGTCTTTGAAAATGAGTTTCTTGTAAATGACTTCCATCCCGATTTCAATCTGTTTCCAGGGGCAGAGATAAGTTTTTCCCACCATGAAGATAATATAATAACATGTCCGGACAGAAAATTTCTTTTCTCGCTTATTGATCCGGAGCCTGCACACCACCACACTTCATACTCTTTGGCAGTTTGCTTTTTGTACGCACTGGGAGCTATTCTGCTTTTGCTGTTTTTCTATAAAAGCTTCTCTGTTTTCAGCTTCAAATCCACCACATCAAGAAACACCTGGTTTTTTGCACTAACAGCAATTTTAATATTTTTAAGATACCATATGCTGGAATCAGGTTATCCGGAAATCTTTAAATCATTCTCATTATTTCATCCTCATCACTACGCAACATCTTCATTATTTCCCTCCCTTGGAGATTTTCTGATAAATGCAGTGCTTATTTTATTTATTAGCATTTGTTTTTCAGCTCATTTCAAATTAATAGACAGGAATACCAATGCCTGCCGAATAAAAAGCATATCACAGGTAATCATTTTGAGCATTTTCCTTGTTGCTTTTATGATCTCTTTCATCTATATGTTCAGTGGACTCATATTTAATTCAAATATTCAACTTGAAGTCCACAACTTTTTCTATCTTAACCAGTTCAGTTTTATCGCCTACCTTATACTTGCAATGCTCCTTGCTTCCCTTGTGCTTATAGCCGACAGGGTGGTATTTATTGCATCAACTCTCGTGGATTTTAAAAGCTTCATAATCATATTCACAGGTTCATTTATTGCCGGGATCTTTCTGTATAGTGCAGCCGGAAATAATATATATATATATACTATCCTGTTTTTCGTTGCCCTGACAGGCAGCATAACCGGCATCAGATATTTCAGATACCATTATGCTTATTCTTTCCAGGTATTTCTTGTTTTTCTGATATCAGTCTTCTCACTTGTTTTTATAACAAACAAGAGCAGGGATAAGGAAAAAGATATAAGACAGGTGCTTGCTGTAAGCCTTGCTAATGAACGTGACCAGGTTGCCGAGTTCCTTATGGAAGAAAATGCATCCAATCTTAAGACTGACAGTGTTATCCATGCCGAACTTTTGTCAATGCAGTTCGACAACTATGAGTTGTTTGACTACCTGAACATTAACTACTTTGATGGATATTTCAGGAAATATGACCTGCAGATCGCGTTGTGCGATCAAAACACTGATCTACTCCTGGAGGATATAAATGAGTGGGTGGAATGCTATCCCTTTTTTTACAATATGATTGATGATTTTGGAATTCCTGTGTCGGCCAGTTCAGACTTTTTTTTTCTCGATAACCTTAATGGCAGAATAAGCTATCTTGGTGTTATTATTTATGAATTCGATGAATATCCCTACGAAAAAACCTTGTTTATCTCACTTGACAGCAAGCTTATTGATGACCAGCTGGGCTATCCTGAATTGCTTCTTGAGGGTAAGTTCTCAAGCAATCCTGCTTTAATTCAATATTCACATGCAAAATACAACAACGATCAGTTAATAACCCGTTCAGGCACATATCCCTACCCGCTGACATTGCAATTTAATCCAGAACCGGATGAAGAATTTGTCTTTGTTAAAACAGAGGGATATGAACACCTTGTCTACCAGATCGACAAGGAAAATGTAATACTGCTCAGCAAACCCGAAACCCGAACCATAGACTATCTGACCTCTTTTTCATACAATTTTCTTTTCTTTTATCTGCTTTACAGCCTGTCTCTGCTGATATGCAAATATCCGGTCAACCTACGTAAGTGGCAGATAGATTTCAAAAACAAAATTAAATACTCCATGATAGGAGTACTGCTTCTCTCCCTGATAATAATCGGAGTGGGAACAGTTTACTATAACATCCGGCAGTTTGAAAGCAAACAATATGAGAACATCAGTGAAAGAATCCGGTCAGTCCTGGTTGAACTTGAATACAGACTGGGCATGGAATATGAGCTTACAGACCAAATGAGGCCTTATGTAACCGGAAGGCTTATACAGTTATCCAATGTTTTTTATACTGATATAAATTTATATGACCTTGGGGGAAACCTCTATGCTTCCTCCAGACCGGAGGTCTTTGAATTAAAATTGATTGGTGAGCAAATGAACCCGGAAGCATACTCAGAGATGGTGCTTAAGAAGAAGGCAAGGTTTGTACACAAGGAGTCTATAAGCAACCTCTCCTACCTGTCTGCTTATGTGCCTCTCACCAATGCAGATAATGAAATCCTCTCCTATCTGAACCTGCCCTATTTTACCAGGCAATCAATTCTGACAAAAGAAATTTATACCCTTGTTGTTGCAGTGGCAAATATTTATGCTATCCTGATATTAATAACTATTCTTATTGCTGTAATAGTTTCAAATACCATAACAAAACCCCTGCAACTTATACAGAATAAGCTTCGCAAACTTTCTATCGGAAAGAAAAATGAACAAATAGATTACGTAAGCGATGATGAGATAGGAAGTCTGATAAAAGAATACAACCGGATGGTGGAGGAACTTGAAAACAGTACGGAACTGCTTGCCAGGTCTGAACGGGAGAGCGCCTGGAGAGAAATGGCCAAACAAATTGCACATGAGATAAAAAACCCGCTGACTCCCATGAAATTAAGCATTCAGCATCTTCAAAGATCATGGGACGATCGCGTTGAAAACTGGGAAGAAGTTCTAAAGAAAACCACTCGTAACCTGGTTGAACAGATTGACCATCTTTCTTCGATTGCCACAGCGTTTTCTCATTTCGCAAAACTGCCAAAAGCAACTGCCGGCAAAGTGGACATTGTCAGTGCTGCAAACAAAGTCGCCGATTTGTTTTCCAATACAGAAAATGTTGATATATCAGTTAAGTCAAAAGGTTTTGAAAAGCTTTATGTAATTTCCGACAAGGTACAACTTAACCGGATATTTATTAACCTGCTGAAAAATGCCATTCAATCTATTCCCAAAGAGAGAAAAGGGATTATTATTATAGAACTGGCCATGGAGGAAAATATGGCCCTTGCAAAGATTATCGATAATGGAGAAGGTGTGCATCCTGGGATCAGAAATAAAATGTTTACTCCAAACTTTACTTCAAAATCAGGAGGAACAGGAATGGGCCTGGCCCTGGTTAAAAGTATCGTTGAACAGTCAGGCGGCATGGTGGGATTTACCAGTGAATATAAAAAAGGCAGCTGCTTTTTCTTTAAAATTCCATGTGCATCCCAGGAGCCACCAGGGGTATAATAACCCGTAATTCCCCGGCACCCCCTTCTGCCCGAATACCAAACCTCAGGAATGCAGGGCTGTAAGATCATGTTTTAATGCATGTAACTTTGCCCTTATCACTTCCGTATAAATACTTTTTACTATATGTATAAGGTATTCGGGTAAATTGTTATATTTGTTTTATTGTGTTTCTTAAACGGGCCGGGAATAACCTTATTAGTTATAAACATGTCAAATGCTCAAAAATAATTGTGTTAAGTTATTCAATTAATTTTCGTTTGGAATTTAAGTTAATTAATATCGGATCAAAGACCCTGCCTGTCTTTTTCATGTTGATTATACTGCCTTTACTATATACCTCAGCACTTTATTCCCAGGCTCAGATAGGTGGTGTTATAAATTCATATGCAGCCGTTGAATCAATAGAGGGTCAAAATGCAGTTATAGTGGATGATCCCGGCCCCTTCCAGCCGGGCGATACAGTGATACTGATCCAGATGAAAGGACTGGGAATTGATACTAACCCGGGTAGTTACGGAGTACAGCAGGATATAAATAATGCAGGCAATTACGAATTTCTGCTGATAGATATAATAGATGGCCACAAAATAACTTTTACCCGTGATTTTCTCAAACAATATAATGCTGTTGAAACAGCCCAGCTCATTAAGGTTAATGGATACGAATCCGCAAGGGTTACCAGTACATTAAAAGCAAAAGAATGGGACCGGGAAACCGGTACGGGAGGTGTCATAGCCCTGATAGTTACCAATACACTAACCCTTGAAGCCGACATAGATGCATCAGGGTCAGGTTTTAAAGGTGGTATTCCGGTTGATCATGCCAATGGCATATGCTCAGGCAATGATAATGTTAATGAGGAAGAATATGAGAAGTTTTCATTTCCGGAGGGCATGGATATATCGGGCAGAAAAGGTGAAGGCCCGGCTACATATTACATTGAAGGAGAAAATAACATTGAACTAGGAAACGGCTTTTCGCAGGGAAAAGGACGAATTGCCAGCGGAGGCGGAGGTGGCAACGGACTTTTTGCCGGAGGTGGTGGGGGAGCCAACTACAGTCCGGGAGGTTTTGGAGGAAGGGAATCTGATGCCTGTCCCCTCTCTGATTTTGAAACAGAGGGTTATGGCGGATCCGGCCTGGCTAATCAAATGTTTACCCCCGGGGGGAAATTTCTTAACCGTTTTTTTATGGGCGGCGGGGGGGGAGGTTCCACGCAATTCGGAGACAGGCTGGCATCAAAGGGAGGTGATGGCGGGGGTATAATAATCATAATTGCAAATTATATTGAAGGAACTGAAGATTACGGTCTCTATGCAAACGGTGAGTCAGTTGCCGGAATAGCAACAGCCGGAGCAGGTGGAGGAGGCGGAGGGGGAACTATTATAGCATCCATTGACAATTACATGGGAGAAATCAATATGCATACCCACGGCGGTAAAGGAGGGGATGTGAATTCTCATGAAATGGCCGGGCCTGGCGGCGGAGGTGGTGAAGGAACCATAATCCATTCAGGGGCAGGCCTTCCTCCCAATGTAAATACTTATATCTCTTTTGGCAGTGGAGGCACAAACATTCAGCAGAATGATAATTTTGGTTCCACAAACGGATCACCGGCAGCACTTGAAAACATTGTTGAGAACCTGGAAATATCGCTTAACGGAATACTTTTTAATGGCATAAGGACGCAGAGAAGCACCATCTGCGAGGATGTAACCCCTGACCCTATAGAAGGAACCCACCCCAGGGGACAGGTAACACCTTATGAATTCGAATGGTTAAGAAGATCACTGGGTTCAGCAGAATGGACATCAATTGAAGGTGCCACGGAAAAAAATTATCAGCCGGAACCACTTACTGAAGATACTCAGTTCCGCAGGGTAGTCATAGATAATACCTCCCCTGTGGTAATTGACTCCAGCAATATCCTTACAATAACCGTTCATCCGAAAATAACCGACAACATAATTAAAGAAGAACAAACAATCTGTGAGGGCGAAAAACCCCGGGCACTGACTGAAGTTATCCAGGTGCAGGGCGGAACAGGTGATTATTCATATACATGGATACAATCCACGGCAATATCCGGTGAATGGACAGAATCCGGCAATGAGAACAACCAGCAGGATTACTCTCCTCCTGCTCTTTACGACTCAACATATTTCAGGCGCATAGTAACCTCGGGAGTCTGCATTGACAGCTCAGCTATAGTAATACCCGTTAATGTACACCCTGCCATTGAAAACAATATACTGAGCGATGATCAGACCATCTGCAACGGAGATATACCAAGCCCTGTTTTTGCACCGGTTGATTTAACAGGAGGTTTGGGGACGGGTGAGTACGCCTATGCATGGGAAGAAGGCTCGGGCATCACCTGGATTCCTGTTGATAACAATGGAAACAGTGCATCCTATGAACCGGGAATTCTAACCGGCACAATCAGTTACCGGAGAATAGTTGAATCCGGAGAGTGCCGCGATACGAGTTCACAGCACACAATAATTGTACTGGATAATATAACCGGGAACACAATATCCGGTGACCAGACCATATGCTATATGGAATCACCTGATCTTTTTGAAGGTACGGAACCCGGAGGAGGTGACGGTAATTTCAGTTACAGCTGGGAGATTACAAGGGATGAAGCACACTGGACATTAGCAGAAAACAACAACGAAAACATAGATTATCTTTCTCCCCCCCTTTCAGAAACATCATCCTTCAGAAGAATTGCATATAGCGGACCGAATAATGAGTGTAAAGATACAAGCAATTCGGTTCACGTATCTTTCCACCCCTTTTCATACGGAGAGATAACGGAAACAACAGATACCATATGCAACGGAGAGGGATATGAACTAAGAATCAATCTCAGCGGGGAAGCACCATGGGAATGGACGCTGGTATTTTCAGACGGACAGGAGTTTTTTACTGTTGATGATATTGAAGGCGCATTACATATTGAACCTGTGAACCCGGAAACTCCTGATTCCACAACATTCTCATATCAGATTATATCTCTGACAGACAAATTTGGCTGCTCTGTGCCTGAAGAAAATATGACCGGTACAGCAACTCTAAGAGTTTATGCTTTCCCGAAGCCTGATGCGGGTTTTGACCGGGAAGTTTGCGGACCGGTTCTCGAGCTGAATGCAGTTCCAAGTTTTGGGTCAGGCCACTGGCTGGCAGAGTCTGCCTCAGCCCAATTCACCACAGACGCATCAGGCCCCAGTGCAATGGTTACTGTGGATAATTATGATACCCACAGGTTTTGGTGGACTGAAACGAACTGGCAATGCACGGAAGCCGAAAAGGTTTTAATAACAAATTATGAGCAGCCGGTTAATGTTTTTGCAGGAGATGATCAGCACCTTCAGTTCTCTTTTGAAACTAATATGGAAGCCAGGCTTCCTGCCAATATGCAAGATGCCCGGGGATTTTGGGAGCTTGTCTCAGGAAACGGATATATATATTCACAAGGGGATCCGGATACCGGAATACCAGGTGACCCGTATACAATGGTAACAGATTTGGCCCTTGGCGAAAACATCCTCAGGTGGACTGTCATCAATGGTGTATGTGATGCGGCTTCGGACCAGGTATCAATAATAATTAACGACCTGGACCCTCCCTCAGGATTTTCCCCCAACAACAGTGGTTTAAATGACAGGTTCATTATCAGGGGACTGGAAAATTCATTGACTAATGAGCTAACCATTTTTAACCGCCAGGGCAACGTTGTCTACCAGGCAGTAAATTACCAGAATGACTGGGAAGGGAGGAACCAGAGCGGGGTTCCTTTACCGGAAGACACCTATTACTATATACTGAGGGTTGATGAACTTTATTCATACAAAGGATTCATTGTTCTGAAACGTTATTAACCACTGAAACTTGAAAAAATATTTAATAATATTATTAATCCTGTGTTCATCAAAGATGAGTTCCCAGCATCTTTTTCCGGTTTACAGCCAGTATATGCTCAATGGCCTTGCCCTTAACCCTGCATATGCCGGCAGCCGTGATGTATTCAATATAACCCTTGGCTACAGGAACCAATGGGTCGGCTTCGACGGAGCTCCTGTTTCCCAAACACTTAGCGCCCACACCCCCCTGAACAATGAAAATGTTGCACTTGGACTCTTTTTGAATAACGAGCAGATTGATGTAAGGAATAACACAAGTATGTATTTTAATTATGCATACAGGTTCCCCCTTGGCAGCGGACGGATGGCAATGGGACTGAAGGGCGGCGGAATGATCAGGAATATCAGCTGGAGCAAAATAACTCTTCATGATCCGGGCGATGATGTTTTTATTGCCCCCACCCAAAAGGATATTTTACCAAATTTCGGCTTCGGTCTGTACTACTCAACCAACCGTTATTTTATTGGTGCCTCAATCCCGCTTTTACTCAGCGACAGCACAAGAAACGACAAAACCGTTCAGTATCACAACATGAACAATTACAACTACCTGGTCAGCGGAGGAGTGGTTATGGGAAGAGGAGGATTTAAAATTAAACCAAGTTTCCTTTTGAAGTATAATGAAAGGAATCCTCTTCAGGTTGATGCAAATCTTTCTTTTATCCTTGGAGACCTTATATGGCTGGGAGGCTCATACAGAATGGAAGATGCACTGGTGGGTCTTATTAAGCTGCAGATAAACGACAGACTGAGGCTGGGATATACATACGACTACGCACTCGGAAATATTAGCAGCTTTCACAACGGCTCACACGAGATAGTACTGATTTATGACTTCAGGTTCAGGATAAGTGCTGTTAATCCAAGATACTTTTAAAATGGAAAGATATATCCTCTTACTGGCAATTATAATACTACCTCTCTGTGAAAGCGCCGGTCAGAGTGGAGATTTCACAGAGATCAGCCGCCTTCCCTTTACTTCCGACAGGTTTGATGAGTTTGCCCCTGCTTTTTACAGGCAGGGAATTGTATTTACCTCCAACCGCCGGCTGGGATTTATTATTTCCAGGCAAACAGAGGAGGGTGAAAATCTTTTCAACATCTTTCATTCGGCAAAAAATGAGTCCGGCAGGTGGGAATCACCCGGACTACTGGATAAAAACCTGAGGAGCAACTATCATGACGGACCGGTGAGTTTTACCCGGGATGGCTCCCGTATTTTTTTTACCAGGAACATACCGGGCAATAAGGGTGAGAAGTCAAAACTCGGCATCTTCATCTCAGACTTTCAGGACGGCAAATGGACTGACATAACTCCCTTCCCCTATAACAGCAGCAACTACAATGTAACCCACCCGGGAATCAGCAATGATGGAACGAGGCTTTATTTTGCCAGCGACATGCCGGGGGGATTTGGCGGTATGGATATATATGTATCTTTCCTTCAGGGCCGTACCTGGTCCGCCCCTGAAAATCTGGGGGAAACAATAAATTCTCCGGAAGACGAGGTTTTTCCCTCCCCTCATCATGGCGGACGGCTCTATTTTTCCTCAGACAGGCATCCGGGAGGCAATCTTGATATCTACTACTCATTTTTAAGAAACAAAAGCTGGCAGCATCCTGTCCGCCTTCCGGAGCCATTCAACTCGGATGCTGATGATTTTGGAATTATCGCAGATCCGGAACTTAGAACAGGCTATTTCACATCCAGCAGGGAGGGGACAGACAACATATACTCTTTTGTTTCAACTTTCCCTTTATTTACAAAGTGTGACAGCATTCGGATTGATGGCCTCTGCTTTGAATTTTATGAACAAAGGGCTGAAAATATTGATACTACAACTTTTTACCTGGAATGGGATATGGGAGACGGTACACGGATAAGAGGAATGGTGGCTGATCATTGCTTTGATGAACATGGCACATACCGGGTAACTCTTGACCGGGTGGATATTATTACCGGGGAAACGCAATCCAGCGTGGCAAGTTACGTATTTACAACCCCAAGAACGGAACAGCCATTTATCACCTCCCCCGACACAGCATATGTTAACCGGCAAATCAGGCTGGATGCTTCTGAAACCAGGCTTTCACATGTCGATATTGATGAATATTACTGGGAACTGGGTGACGGCACAAATACCACCGGGGAGATTATTACCCATACCTACAGCCATCCGGGTGTGTATGAGGTCCGGCTGGGAGTGCTCGCAAAAGAGGGTTCGGTGCCGGAGCAGCAAAGTTTCTGTGTTTATAAACACATTGTTGTATTGGAAAATCCCGCCGCCAATACAAAGGATGCCAAATAAAATATTAACATATGAATGCCGCATCAGCCTTCGGCAGACAAAACAAGATGAATAAAGCATGCAGGTTCCACTAATTTAATATTAATATTTACTTATGAAACAGTTTTATTTTCCCGCCGTATAAAAAAGAATGACCGTTAACTATAAAAAAAGCAAGAAAATTAACGAACTGAAACGGAAGTGGTTCCGGTAATTCCACCCAGGCATTTTGCCTGTGTTTTTTATTATTGCTATTTTACCGGCTGTAATCAGATAAAAGCAAGATGACAGCGTTAAATCCAGAAAAGCTACATTTCATGAAAAACTATATATTTATTTTCCTGTTTTTAATTTCAGGAATTTTTTCCCGGGGTTTTTCACAACCGGTACCGGCACAGGATGAGAATATACCCTACCTTGTTACATTCGGGGCTGATGCATGCCCCTCATGGGGAGATGATAATTTTACCCAGACGTTTTTTTTCCTTATTCCGGAAGAATATAATGACCCCGTTTATATCAGGGTTTTTAACCCCGCAATTGGTGGAAGCATAGATGAACTGAACGGTTACTGGGACACAAAAGTCAACTTCTCCGTATACGGAGGCGATGAAGCCTGGTCTCATCCTGACGCCCAGGAAACCCAACCCGTTGGTAATTACCGCAGCGGCAACCTGCTTGCCTCAAGAACATTCGGCAACGAGCCTGAATACGATGGCAAATGGTATACCTTCGGACCGTTTGACCCGGCAGAAGGTGAATACGTGGAGAAATTCCAGGGTAATATTTTCAAAATCATTGCCCAGGGCACAGAAGGCGATGATGGTAACCTTTACCGCTATTTCATGTCAACACAGCCTGACCAGAATATCCCGGTCGAAGGTGGAAACGCATTTGCATATAGTTATACATTCCGCCTGTGGGATGACCCTGCAGAGGTTTCCCACATTTACCCCTTTATAGATGAAGAAACAATTTCGGTAAGAGTGTCCAATTTTGACTGGGACTATGACGGGATCATAAGATTGGTATCGGTTGCCAGGCAGGGGCAGATCCTTAAGGTATCGGGTGATGATGAATGGATCCATGATGAGTTTTCAATATCTTCGGAGGAGCGTAACACCTCTCTGGACCTGCAGTTTCATAAACAGGAGAACCCTGTTATCAGAAACAACAATGTGGTTATCAATATCCGCAACCAGTATGGTCAGGCACTGCCTTTTTATGTGATACCAATTGGAGGAGTGCCACACTTTAATCACAGCATAGGTGTCAGGCCAAGAGATAACTAATAACTTCAAACACCCCGGAAATGTCAATGTTATTTAAAAGGAATAAAAAAGCGAGTTTTTTACTTATTCTGATAATTATCACCTTTTCTGTCCAGGCACAGGTTTATCAGTTCCGCAACTATGGCATTGAGCAGGGCTTGCCGCACAGGAACATCTGGACCATTAACCAGGATCCCTCAGGTTACATGTGGGTTGGGACAAGCACCGATCTGGCACGTTTTAATGGGTTTGATTTTGAATCCAATCCAACAGGCGATTCCCTGCCCCCGGATTTTGCAAATAAAAGTTTCTATGATTCAAAGGACAGATTATGGTTCGGTCATAACAACGGAAGCATATCGGTCCTTGAAGAGAACAGGATAACTATCCTGGATAATAAAGGCATGCGAACCAGGATAACAGGAATTGCAGAAGACCGGGAAGGGAATATTTTAATTTCATCTCAACAACATGGAATCCTGATTGTGGACAATGACATGAATATCTCCTTCTTAACGGACATTTTCAGGTCAACGCCGGTAACCTCAATGGCCCTTACAACAACAGGAGAACTGCTTATTGGAACATTTGAGGGCTTATACAGCTTTACATACTCACCCGGATCCCAGCCCCATGGTAAAACAAGAATTTCAGGAGTTCCTCAAACTGCAATAGAAACTATACATTCTTTTAATAATGAAGCAATATTTGTTGGTACAAGAAGCAGGGGACTTTTTTTCCTGACAAGGGAAGAAGATGGAAGGTTCAGTACTGTAAATATCGGAGATCATTACGGATTTGGATATACCAATGTACAATCAGTATTTATGGACGACAGGGACGATTTATGGGTATGCACCTGGGGAAGGGGCGTTTACAAGATCAGCAACCTGTTTGATACTGAAGAGAAAAATGATTTAAAACATATTTCAACAGAAAACGGGTTGGTGGCAAACTTTGTTTATGGGGTTTACCAGGATTTGGAAAAAAATTACTGGTTTAACACCAATGCGGGTTTATCATTATTAAGTGACGAGACCTTTAGCTTCAACAGGTCTTTTGATGAACCTTTCGGGAAAAACGTACTTTCCGTATTCTCCGATAAAGAAAATATATGGATTGGGGGAGAGAGCGGACTAATGAGAATATCAAGGGGTCCTGCCGGAAAATCCACCTTCTTTGGAACTCAACGTGGACTTCCATTTGATATGGTGACTACCATAACCTCGGATTATGAAAATAATATCTGGATAGGGACGGCAAATAACGGCATCTATAAACTAAGTCAGGGCGGGAATCGCGCAGAACCTTTCCATATATCAGGCAATTCTCTCGAGAATGTAATAAATGATCTGGAATATAATGACAATATTCTTCTGGCCGCTACAAACAGTGGTGTTTTTGAATTCAACCTAATAACGGGAGAAAAAACACGCTACGGTACAGATGAAGGATTACCTCACAATGTCATAAACAGTATTTACCAGGATGACTCAGGTGTAACCTGGGTTGCAACCCGAAGCAACAGGCTGGTTAATTTGCAGGACAAACAACCTTTAAGAATAGCTGATATTGAACTTAACTTTGTTGCCCTTTCACAGGACAAAAAAGGACGAATATGGACGGCCACAGATGGTAATGGCATCATCATGGTAACCAATGACACAATTATTCAAATTACCGCCGCTGAGGGCCTGCACTCAAACTTTTGCTACAGTCTCATCACCTGCCGTGAGGGCAATATATGGGTCGGGCACAGGCTTGGATTGAGCAGGATTGATCCTGACACGCATTTTGTACGCACTTACGGTACCGAAAGCTCAATAAGAGGTGATTTTAATCACAACGCCACGCATAAGTCCGCCGACGGTGTTTTGCTGTTCGGTACCAGCGAGGGACTTGTTTCATATGATCCTTCAAAAGAGAGATCACGGCAGACCCCGCCTATTCTCAACATTACCTCACTGGTAATCTCAGATGAGGAATATGAAATACCAGACAAGGTATCCCTGCCTTACGGGAGCTATAAGCTAAGAATTGAATTCATTGGATTAAATTATTCTGATCCCGAAAAAGTTATCTATCAGTATAAGCTTGAAGGATATGACCTTGACTGGTCCGAATTATCAGAGCAGCGATTTGCATACTATTCAAGGCTGGATGACGGAAACTTTGAATTCCTTCTCCGGGCATACAATGCAGAAGGTGTAAAGACCGGGCAGCCACTTAAGCTTGGGATATCCATAGATAAGCCAATCTGGAAAAAATGGTATTTCTTTCTTTTTATCGCAGCTTTCTTAGGTTTTGCACTTTTCATTTTTATTAAGATCAGGGAAAGAAACCTTAGACTCGAAAAAGAACGAATTGAGAAAGAACTGGTTATAAGAACAAAGGAGGTGGTGGAACAGAAGGTTGAAATAGAACACAAAAACAGGGATATTACCGACAGCATAAATTATGCCCAGAGAATACAGGCCAGCATATTGCCCCCGATATCAAAAATTGAGGCAAATTTCTCGGAATCATTTGTATTTTATCAGCCCCGTGATATTGTCAGCGGGGACTTTTACTGGTTTGACAGGTTAAATGAGAATAAGTTTCTGATCGTATGTGCAGATTCAACCGGGCATGGCGTGCCGGGTGCATTTATGTCCATGATTGGAACAACGCTCATTAAAGATATTTGCATGCGTCCCAATGTCACTTCACCCTCAGATGTACTGGAAACACTTGACCGGGAAATTACAAGTACACTGAACCAGAATCTTGATCAAAAAAACAAATCAACTGATGGAATGGATATCACTGTCTGTGAATTTGATTTAAAAACCCGCCATCTCAGGTTTGCATCTGCCATGCGGCCGATCATGATGTTGCACAAGGAAGAACTTGTTTATATAAGAGGCAGCCGGAATTCCATAGGTGGCTATTACACTGAACACAAGTCCTTTGAAAACCAGCTCTACCAGCTGGATCCCGGAGATATTATTTATCTGTTCTCAGACGGTTATCCTGACCAGTTCGGAGGACCAATTGGTAAAAAATATAAAATGGTACGTCTTAAAAACCTGTTAACCGATATCTGCGATAAACCAATGAAGGAACAGTATAAACATGTAAAAAACAACTTCAACCTCTGGAAAGGTGAATACGAGCAGGTGGATGACGTGTTATTTATGGGTATAAAGGTATAGGCTCCCATACTATTTTTTCCGGAAAAAAAGCTGCAGGGGCACTCCTGAGAAATTGAAACTTTCCCTCATCCTGTTCTCAAGATACCTTTTGTAGGGATCTCTTATATATTGCGGCAGGTTGCAAAAGAATGCAAAAGCGGGAGTACTTACCGGCAATTGTGTCACATAGTTTATTTTTATATGCTTGCCTTTAACGGCAGGAGGATGAAACTGATCAACCGCTTTGCGCAGAACCTCATTAAGTTTGGATGTGGCGATTCTCTGTTTTCTTCTTCCGTAAACTTCAATGGCAGTTTCCAGTGTTTTGTGAATTCGCTGTTTTGTCACAGCTGAAGTAAATATCACGGGCACATCTTCAAATGGAGAGATTCGTTCCTTTATTGCCTTTGTAAATTCTTTTACCGAGTTGGTCTCTTTCTCAATAACATCCCACTTGTTTACAAGGATCAGCACCCCCTTTTTATTCCTGACTATAAGATTGAAAATATTGACATCCTGGGCTTCTATACCTCTTGTGGCATCAATCATCAGAAGACTGACATCAGAATTTTCTATGGCCCGGACTGACCGCATAATAGAATAAAATTCAATATTCTCCATCGTCTTTCCTTTCTTGCGCAGGCCAGCAGTATCTACCAGCAGAAATTCATGACCAAACTTTTTATAGTTTGAATAAATCGCATCCCTGGTGGTGCCTGCAACAGGCGTGACAATATTTCTCTCTTCCCCCAAAAGAGCATTTGTAAGAGAGGACTTGCCCACATTTGGCCTGCCCACGATGGCAAACCTGGGTACCTCAGCCAGGTCTTCCTGATCTTCAGGCTTAACATAATCCTTCACCAGTTCATCCAGCAATTCTCCTGTACCTGAGCCGTTAATGGCCGAAACTGTATAGATATCACCCAGTCCAAGTCCGTAAAACACACTGGCATCATAATATCGCTGTGAGTTATCAACCTTATTAACAACAACCAGTGTCCTTTTACCACTCTTCCTGAGGAGACCGGCTATGATCTCATCCAGGTCTGTTATCCCACTAATAACATCCACAACAAACAGTATTGTATCAGATTCCTCCATAGCAAGCAAGACCTGCTTACGAATCTCTTCTTCAAAAATGTCGTCTGAATTTGTTATGTAACCACCTGTATCTATGAGAGAAAACTCTTTACCGTTCCAGTCCGATTTCCCATAATGCCTGTCACGTGTAACACCGGATAGTTCATCAACAATGGCTTTCCTCCCCCCGCATAGGCGGTTGAACAGCGTTGATTTACCCACATTTGGACGCCCGACTATTGCAACTATATTACTCATTTTTATTTAATTCTTTGTTTCCGGAAAACTGCCTTGTTTTATATACCTGTAATCAGTATTTAACTTGTATAAAACACAAATCACTTATATCCGAACCGTTTAATCTATTTATATCCGAACCGCTTAAGCTGATAATCCTTTGTCCGCCAATCCTTGTTAACCTTTACATACAACTCAATAAAAACCTTTTTTCCAAAAAAATCTTCAAGATCCATTCTGGCTGCTGTACCGGTTTTCTTTAATGCCGACCCTTTCTTACCAATTATTATGCCTTTCTGTGTGTCACGAATAACATGTATAATGGCCCTTATTTTTAATATCTCATCACTATCCAGGAATTCCTCAATCTCGATTTCCGTTGAATATGGAATCTCTTTCTGATAATTTAGAAAAACCTTTTCCCGTATTATCTCTGAAGCAAAAAACCTTTCTGACTTGTCTGTCAGGGTATCCTTGGGATAGTAGGGTGGTGATTCCGGCAAAAGTTGCATTATCTGATCGAATAATACATCAAGGTTGAAACGCTCTTTGGCAGACAGGGGAATGATAACAGCATCAGGTAAAGCCCTTTTCCAATCCCCGACCAGCTTCTCAAGTCTTTCCTGTGAACCAAGATCTATTTTATTTATAATCAATACAACAGGTATATTCTGTCTATTAAGTTTGTCAACAAGCTCATGTTTGCCGGTATGATCTCCGTAAATATCTGTCACGTAAAGAATAATATCTGCATCTGAAAGTGCCCTGTAAACAAGCTTCATCATGGAATCATGAAGCTTATAATTGGGTTGAATAATGCCGGGAGTATCGGAATAGACAATCTGAAAATCTTCACCGTTTACTATTCCCATAATCCTGTGACGTGTAGTCTGGACCTTGGAGGTGATTATTGAAATACGCTCACCCACAAGTGCATTCATAATGGTGGATTTTCCAACATTTGGAACACCAATAATATTGACAAATCCTGATTTATGTGCCATCTCTTTTTCTCATTGGTTACCTGTTTGCCTGATATTAAAGTTATAAATTAATTAAAAAGTGAAAGGATATTACCTCTCAGGCAGGAAGAGTAATCATAAAAACCGTTGCCGGGTATATCAGCTGAATATGTTCATTTTAAGCCTGTTTACTTCCTTTTCATCCAAAAACCTCCATTTTCCCCTGGGAAGGTTCTTTTTGGTCAGGCCGGCAAAAAAAACCCGGTCAAGTTTTACAACCTTGTAATCAAAGTGCTTGAATATTCGCCTTATAATTCTGTTTTTGCCCGAATGGATCTGAACACCCACCTGTGATTTATCAGAATCATCTATCCAGCTTATCTCGTCAACCTGCACAGCCCCGTCTTCAAGTTCAATGCCTGAAGCAATCTTCTCCATATCTTCACGTTCAAGCGGCCTGTCAAGTCCAACCTGGTATATCTTGATTACTTTATGTGAAGGGTGTGTTAGTTTTTTAGTTAATTCTCCATCATTGGTAAAAAACAACAATCCGGTAGTGTGCCGGTCAAGCCGGCCAACAGGGTAAATCCTCTCCCTGCAGGAATTTCTTACCAGCTCCATTACTGTCCGTTTGGCATATGGATCATCTACAGTAGTAATATAATCCTTGGGTTTGTTCAGAAGAAGATATATCTTCTTCTCCGGGTTCAGTTTTCTGCCCTTAAACCTGACTATATCTGAATAAGTGACCTTTGTTCCGACTTCTTTAACAAGCTTCTCGTTAACCTTTATATGGCCGGCAAGAATAATCTCATCAGCCTCCCTGCGCGAGCATATACCAGAATTGGCAATATAGCGGTTCAATCTGATCTTTTTTGGTTCCCTGTATGTTTTTCCTGAATCCTGTTCCTTCTTTGTTCCCCTTACTGGAACTTTTTTATCCCTGTCACGGTCAGTATTCTTGCCATCGGCATTTTTGCCGGCGGCAGATACTTTTTTCTTCTTGTACTTTTCAAAAGGATGCTCCTTCTCCCCGGATCTTTTTCCGGCCGGTTGGTCTCTTCTCTTTTCCTGCATATTATCCTGTTTTTGTAAATGGTGATATTATCTGCCACTTAATCAACGTGCAAAGGTAATGTTTTTCAAGCCATAATTAGATAATAAAATGAAATGATAATCTCAATCCGCTGCAATAACATCATTTCAAAAAAAACGTCGGACTTGTTTCTGAAAAAATTGATATAACTTCGCATGACATTAATAATCCAGCCAAGTAATATGACACTTATAAAATCAATTTCCGGAATCCGTGGTACGATAGGTGACAAACCGGGTAACGGATTAACTCCTCTTGATATTGTAAAATTCACTTCGGCTTATGCAATGTGGATTAAATCCCGGGGGGAAAAAGAGAGGTATAAAATAATTACAGGCCGGGATTCAAGGATCTCGGGTAATATGGTAAATCAAATAGTTTGTGGCACTCTGATGGGAATGGGAATGGATGTTACTGATCTCGGACCTGCATCCACCCCAACAGTGGAAATAGCCGTGCAGAGAGAAAAGGCCGATGGCGGAATCATACTTACTGCCAGCCACAATCCGGTTCAGTGGAACGCCCTTAAACTGCTCAATAACAAAGGTGAATTTTTGACTGCCGAAGACGGCAGTCAATTGCTTGAAATTGCAAACAGTGAATTGTTCGATTATGCAGATGCCTTTGATCTTGGCAGTTATAATACCGACGATAGTTTCTCCACTAAACATATAGAGGCTATTATGGAGTTACCTCTTGTTGATGTTGAAGCAATCAGGAAAAGGGGGTATAAAATAGCTGTAGATTGTGTTAACTCGGTGGGGAGTTTAATTATACCGGAGCTTTTAAAAGCACTTGGTGTTAAGGAAGTTGTTAAGCTCTATTGTGAGCCCGATGGTTTATTCCCGCATAACCCCGAACCTTTGTCGGAAAACCTTCAGGAACTTTCATCAAAGGTTGTTTCAGAAAAAGCAGACCTTGGATTTGCTGTCGACCCGGATGTTGACAGACTGGCAATAGTAAATGAGGATGGCACTATGTTCGGCGAAGAGTACACACTTGTTGCTGTAGCCGATTATGTTCTTGGTAATAACCCCGGAAACACTGTTTCTAACCTTTCATCAACAAAAGCCCTGCGGGAACTTACAGAAAGTCACGGAGGAAAGCATACAGCCTCTGCTGTTGGAGAGGTTAATGTCATATCAGAGATGAAAAAAAACAAAGCTGTGATAGGCGGTGAAGGCAATGGAGGAGTTATATACCCCGACCTGCACTACGGGCGCGATGCCCTCGCAGGGATAGCATTATTTCTGACACACCTGGCAAAACAGGGAGTAAAATGCAGCCAGCTCAGGAAAAAGTATCCCGATTATCACATCTCTAAGAACAAGTTACAGCTATCGGAAGGAGTCAATATTGACGAAATTTTAGAAAACCTTAAAAAACAGTATGCAGATCATCCTGTAAATGATGTGGACGGAATTAAAATTGATTTCGCTGATGGATGGGTACATCTTAGAAAATCCAATACAGAACCTGTTATCAGAATATACTCCGAGGGAAGTGACAGGCAGCAGGCAGAAAAGCTCGGTGAAATGATCATATCTAAAATAAAATAAGGAGCCGCAGCAGGTAAAGGGCAGATCAGAACCGGGTGGGAATCAATCACCTTCTTTATTGATAGACTCAAATAGAAAAATTACCGTTATTTATATAGATGAATATGTATTAGAAAGAGAAATTTCCAACTATATTCCATACCAATGAAACGAAATTCAATAATTACCAGTATAGTAATCGGAGCTCTTGTGCTGGGTATAATAATATACGCACTGGGAGCAGAAAAGGAAAATATAGCTATGCTTGATGTCCCGGTAATGAGGGGGGATTTTGAAGTACTTGTTATAGTTACCGGTGAGCTTCAGGCAGAACGTTCAGAACAGATAACGGGTCCCCAGGAGTTAAGAAGCAGAAATATCCGCATAGGCAATATCCGGATTCAGGATCTTATACCAGAAGGTACAGTTGTGGATTCGGGTGACTATGTGGCATTGCTTGACAGGTCAGAATCGGATAATGCCCTGAAAGATATAGAAGATGCTCTTGAAAGGGCCGAAGCACAGTATGCAAGAACCCAGCTTGATACCACTATAACCCTGAGCAATCTGCGGGATGAACTTATAAACCTTGAGTACAACCTTGAGGAAAGAAGGCTTATCCTGGAACAATCCAAATTCGAACCACCGGCAACCATCAGGCAGGCTGAAATCAGCCTGGAGAGGGCAGAGAGGGGACTGGAACAGTCAAAACAAAATTACCAGCTGAGGATTCAGCAGGCAAATGAAGATATGAATGAAGCCTCAATAAACCTCTCCCAGCAAAGACGAAGATACCAGGAAATGCTTAATGTGCTTGATAAATTTACCATCCGGGCCCCTAAATCCGGAATGGTCATATATCACAGGGAGTGGAACGGTCAGAGAAGAACAGTGGGTTCAACCATCAGTCCCTGGGACCTGACTGTGGCAACCCTGCCAGACCTTTCCTCAATGATGTCAACAACTTACGTAAATGAGATAGATGTAAGCAAGGTAAGAGCCGGCCAGCATGTCCGTATAGGAGTTGATGCTTTTCCCCAAAGAGAATACACTGGCAGTATAATGCAGGTTGCAAATGTGGGTGAGCAAATGCCTAATACAGATGCAAAGGTTTTCGAAGTCCGGATATTGCTGAATGAATATGACCCCATCCTGAGGCCGGCAATGACTACCAGTAATATAATCGTTACCCGGACATCAAAGGATGTTTTGTACGTCCCCCTGGAAGCAATAAACATTGCCGACAGCATACCCTATGTTTTCAAGCGGGACGGTACAAGGCAGATTGTTGTTCTGGGGGATGCCAATGATAATCATGTTATAGTTGAGAAAGGCCTTAGTGAAAATGACCGCATCTACCTTACAACACCCGATGACCCTGACAGGTTCAGACTTACCGGGAAAGACCTTATTGCGGTAATTGAAGAGAAAAAAGCCCGGGAAAAAGTAGAAGAACAAGCAAGAAGATACGAAGAAGAGAGGATGCTGAAGGAACGTGAGGAGAGGATCCGGCAAATACGTTCAGATAATGGCCCCGGTGCTGCAGCAGAAGGGATGCAAAGAGCCCGGCCGGGAAATTGAAAAAGGACAAATTATGAGGAAATATTTTCATGATATCGTGATTGCCTTTGAGTCAATCATGGCTAATAAGCTAAAGTCCGTTCTTACCGCCCTGGGTATTATTTTCGGTGTTGCCTCCGTGATTAGCATGCTTGCTATTGGAAACGGTGCACAGCAGGAAATTCTTGAACAGATAAAGATGGTCGGGGTGAATAATATACTTATATCACCCATTGTCCAGGAACAGGGCGATTCAAATAATGATGAAAACGGCAATGGCCGGCAAGAAAGGGGAAAATTCAGCAGGGGACTCAGTCTGCTGGATGCCGAGGCAATACAGGCAACCATTCCTTCGGTTGTAAGAATCAGTCCCGAAATAGCACTCAATTCCCATGCAGTCTACGGGGGGAAAAGGGAGGCAGCCAAACTAATCGGAGTTTCCGGTGACTATTTTGATCTGTTCAACCTGCCCCTTGAATCGGGGACTATATTCAATGAGCATCAGGAAGAAAACGGCCTTGCCGTAGCCGTAATTGGTGCTAACATAAAGTCAAGATTTTTCCCGGATGTAAACCCGATTGGAAAATATATAAAATTCGGGCATGTGTGGCTTCAGGTTATAGGCGTTATAGAGAGAAGCACTGTATCTGTGTCTGCTTTTGAAAATGTAGGAATAAACGTTTATAATGATAACATTTATGTCCCTGTAAAAACCATGCTTATGAGGTATCAGAACCGCGGCATTTTAAGAAGCGAGTCTGCAGGATCTTCCGCCAGCATAAGAGGTGGCAGGGGATTTATGAGAATGAGAGGCATGATCAGCACAACCCCCTCACAAAACATCTCCTCCAATTATCATCAGCTTGACAAGATAGTTGTCCAGGTTGCCGAGACCGAACAGCTCTCCCCCACAGCTGAATTAATCGGACGCATGTTATTGAGGCGGCATTCAGAGGTAAAGGATTTTGAAGTTACTGTGCCTGAACTGCTCCTCAAGCAGCAGCAACGTACCAGGGAGATATTCAATATAGTGCTGGGAGCCATAGCCGGCATCTCCCTTATTGTAGGGGGCATAGGTATAATGAACATTATGTTTGCCTCTGTGATGGAAAGGATAAAGGAGATAGGTACCAGGCAGGCAATAGGTGCCACGCGGATAGATATCATAGTGCAGTTTCTCTCCGAAGCCGTTCTAATTAGTGTGAGCGGCGGACTGATTGGGGTAATCCTGGGTATAGTTTTATCCAACCTGATAACCAGGTTTACTGACATATCAACAATAGTCTCACTATCATCTGTACTGATAGCATTTTTTGTGTCAGCCTCAGTTGGTGTTATATTCGGATATTCACCGGCCAAAAGAGCAGCAGAAAAGGACCCCATTGAATCGCTCAGGTATGAGTGATTCAATGCAGCCCTTCCACCGGCAATATAAATATTAACCTATAAACATTTCATATCCAGATGCAAAAATTTACTTTGGCCACCCTGGTTTTTGTGATGATGCTTTTGTTATCAAACCTGCCTACTGTAAAGGGCCAGAACAATCAGCGTGTAATGAACCTGTCACTTGATGAGGTCATTGAAATAGCCAGGAACCAGTCGCCTCAGGCCATACTTGCTCAGCACAGATTCAGGTCCAGCTATTGGCAGCACCGTACCTACAGGGCAGAGTTCCTGCCCGGCCTCAATCTCAGGGGCACACTGCCGGACTTCAACCGTTCAATAACCAGTTACACCCTGGAGGATGGAAGCGACGTTTTTATCGAAAGAAATATTATAAACTCACTGGCCAGTCTGGAGCTGACTCAGAATATCGGACTCACAGGTGGACAAATCTTTATGTCTTCCGAACTTCAAAGAGTTGACAATCTTGACATAGACAGTGCGTCATACAGAACAACGCCGGTAAATATCGGTTTCCGGCAATCACTTTCCGGATATAATGCATACCGGTGGCAACGGGAAATAGAGCCTTTGCGTTTTGAGGAAGCCAGAAGGTCCTATGTGAGCTCCATCGAAAATGTTGCATTGCGCGCGGTTAATCTTTTTTTTGACCTTGCGCTCGCCCAGGTGAACCTGGAAATAGCGGAACTGAATTTTGCAAATACAGACACCCTCTACCGCATTGCTCAGGGAAGGTATAACATAGGAACAATACCGGAAAACCAGTTGCTGCAGATGGAACTGGGTTATCTTAATGCCGGCGCAGCCCTTAATGAAGCCACGCTTGATCTGGAAGTGAGGAAATTCCGGCTGCGATCATTTCTGGGATATAACGAAACAGTGGATATTGAACTGCAAATTGATCCTTCAGTTCCTGTTTTCAGGCCCGATCTTGACATAGCCATTCGGGAAGCTCTTGATAATAACCCTGAAGTAATGCAGTTTGAACGGCAGCTTATTGAGGCAGACAGGGATGTAGCAAGGGCAAGGTCGGAAAGGGGATTTAACGCAGACCTCTTTGCTGTTTACGGACTGACAAGCAGCTCTCCGGAATTCACAGATGCTTACAGGGACCCCCAGGTTTCACAAAGATTGCGTATCGGACTGGAGATTCCCATAATGGATTGGGGACTTGGAAGGGGAAGGTACAGGATGGCCCAGTCCAGCCAGGAAGTGGTGCGCACCCAGGTAGAGCAGGCCAGGATCGATTTCGAACAAAGTGTTTACCTTGAGGTTATGCAGTTTACCATGCAATACGACCAGCTTGATATTGCACTGAAAGCCGATACTATCGCACAGAAAAGATTTGATGTAACCCGGGAAAGATTCCTTATTGGCAGAATTGATGTACGTGATCTTAATGATGCAATCAGGGAGCAGGATGTGGCCAGGAGAGGTTATATTTCTGCACTTCGCAGCTACTGGCAGTACTATTATAATCTCAGGCGGCTTACATTGTATGATTTTGAACGGGATATAAAGCTCACTGAAGATTTCGATGATTTGATATTGTAATTCTGTAACAACATTATCTTTATGTTTGAACCAAAACAGGTCAGTGCTGTTAGTTTAATAAACATAAATTATTGGGCTTATGAAAATAACTGTAATCGGTGCCGGGAATGTAGGAGCAACCTGCGCAAATGTAATTGCACATAAAGCACTGGCAAACCAGATTGTTCTTGTTGATGTCAAGGAAGGGCTGGCAGAGGGCAAGGCTTTGGATATGTGGCAGACAGCCTCGGTCAATATATTTGATACCCGGATTATCGGGGTGACCAATGACTATGAGGCGACAAAGGATTCTGAAATAATAGTGATAACCTCCGGGGTACCCAGGAAAGCCGGGATGAGCCGGGATGACCTCATCTCCACCAATGCAAAAATAGTTAAGGATGTAACCCAAAAGGCGATCAGGTACTCACCGGATGCAATTATCATAGTTGTGTCCAATCCACTTGATGTAATGACCTATGCAGCATATCTTTCTTCAAATAAACACCACAGCAAGGTTTTTGGCATGGCAGGGATACTTGATGCAGCCAGGTACAAGTCATTCATAGCCGAGGCCCTCAATACCTCCCCGCGTGATGTACAGGCTCTGCTTTTAGGCGGACACGGCGATACTATGGTGCCTCTCCCGCGTTATACCTCGGTATCCGGCATACCGGTTTCCCAGTTGCTTGAACAGGATGAGATTGACAGGATAGTCCAGAAAACAAGACAGGGAGGCGGTGATCTGGTCAAAATGATAGGCACTTCTGCCTGGTATGCACCAGGTGCAGCTGTTGCACTTATGGTTGAAGCAATTGTTCATGACCAGCACCGGATTTTCTCAATATGTGCATATGTTAACGGCGAATATGGTATCAGGGACATATATCTCGGCGTTCCTGTCAAGCTTGGCAGGACAGGTGTGGAAAAGGTAATGGAGATAGAGCTGGATGAAAACGAAAAACAGCTCCTTTATGATTCTGCCTGCTCGGTGCGTCAATTAAAGAAAACTCTTGACGGCATGAAGCTTTTCTAAGCTCCTGTTCTAATTTTTCTGATCCCGGGGCCTGGTCAATTGAACCCGCAAAGCAAATCCGCCCGGATTTGTCCTCTCCTGAAAATCTTTATGGTGAAAAAACCAGAATAATAAAAAAGCAATTTTATAGTTTTATACCAGATAATTGACTTCAGAGTTTGCTCGATAAAGCCTGGATTAATACAAGTCAGGCATAAGGGTAATTTGATTGTCTTTAACCTGCGGAGTTTACAAAAAAATATAATATATTTGCGCCACAATTTAAATCCGAGAAATAAATAAATTAACAAGAAATGCAGAATAAAGGAGCAGTAAAGCTGCTGGCAATTGCGTTGGCACTGGTAAGTATTTACCAGCTCTCTTTCACTTATTTTACCCGAAAGGTTGAAAGGGATGCAGCGGTATATGCAGAAGGGGATCCGGTAAGAGAACAAGCCTACCTGGATTCGATGATGAGAGAAACCGTATATAATTTTCTGGGAATACGTCAATACACATACAGAGAAGCAAAGGAAAGGGAGATAAACCTTGGTCTTGATCTGAGGGGTGGCATGAACGTAACCCTGGAGATATCCTCCTATGAAATTATCAGGGCTCTTTCAAATTACAGCGATGACCCCACTTTTGTAAAAGCACTCAACCTTGCCCGTGAATACCAGAGAACAAGTACTGATGATTTTATATCACTGTTCGGCAGGGCTTTTGAAGAAGTTGATCCGGATGCCCGGATGGCAGCCATTTTCAGTACACCTGAACTGCGAGACAGGATAACCTTTGCCTCAACCAACCAGGATGTACTCAACGTGATCCGCAGGGAAGCAGAAAATGCTATTGATAACTCCTTTAATATACTTCGCAGCAGGATTGACCGGTTTGGCGTTACCCAGCCCAATATTCAGAAGCTTGAGACACATGGACGCATTCTTGTGGAGCTACCGGGGATTCGTGAACCGGAAAGGGTAAGATCACTCCTTCAGGGTACTGCAAACCTTGAATTTTGGGAAACTTATGATAACCAGGAAATTTACCCCTACCTACTTGAGGCCAACCAGCGAATTAAAGAAATAGAGGAAGCTCAAAGAGTGCTGGAAAGGGATCCTGAACCGGAAGATACAGTGGCCCCCGTTCAGCCCGAGCCCGGAGAAGAATTAACGCCGGCAGATACACTTAGCCCAGAAGAAGAATCCCTCCTTGATTTAATTGACCGGGACCCAGCAGATCTTGATGAGGATCTCACACCTGACCAGATGCTTCTTGACTTCCCCCTGTTCAGTATACTTAACCCGATGACCGGGGCGGATGGAAGGCTTATGGGTGGCTCAGTTGTAGGTATAGCCGAATATCGCGACACGGCAAAGGTAAACCGTTACCTCAACATGCCACAGGTGAGGCAGTTGTTTCCCCGTGATGTGAAGTTTTTATGGGGGGTTAAACCTCCCCGCTTTGATGCTACCGAATCATTTTATGAATTACACGCAATAAGAGTAACCGCCCGCGACGGCCGGCCGCCGCTTGACGGAGATGTTATAACCGATGCAAGGGCGGATTTCGGACAAGCCCAGGCTACTGCAGAAGTGACCATGGCAATGAACGCCGAGGGAGCCAGGATATGGGCCAGGCTTACCAGAGACAATATAGGAAACTCTATTGCAATTGTTCTTGATGACCTCGTTTATTCAGCACCCAGAGTTAACCAGGAGATAACAGGTGGCAGATCACAGATAACCGGCGATTTCTCAATAGCCGAAGCCCAGGACCTTGCCAATGTACTCAGATCAGGGGCATTGCCAGCTCCTGCCAGGATCATACAGGAAGCCATAGTAGGACCGACCCTTGGCCAGGAAGCCATAACCGCAGGTTTAAGTTCATTCCTGATTGCTTTTCTGATCGTACTTATTTACATGATAATCTACTACAGCAGGAAAGCCGGACTGGTAGCCGATATAGCACTTGTAGTCAACCTGTTTTTTATCATGGGTGTGCTTGCTTCCCTGGGTGCTACACTTACCCTGCCGGGCATTGCTGGTATTGTGCTTACCATAGGCATGTCAGTCGATGCCAATGTTCTTATATTTGAAAGAATAAGAGAAGAAATAACTGCCGGTAAAGGACTGCGCCTTGCCGTTTCAGACGGATACAAAAATGCCTATTCCGCGATCATTGATGCAAATGTGACCACCCTTCTGACTGGTATTATACTTTACATCTTTGGAACAGGCCCCATCCAGGGATTTGCCACAACCCTTATTATAGGTATCTGCACCTCTCTTTTCTCGGCTATATTTATCACAAGGCTCATTTTCCTGTGGTTTCTGGACCGTAACAAAACGCTGACTTTTGCCACCAGGATGACCGAGGGTGCCTTTAAAAACATTCATTATAAATTCATAAATAACCGCAAGACATTTTATCTGGTTTCAGGTGTTATCATTCTAATAGGGATCGCCTCCCTTTTCACAAGGGGGCTGAGCCAGGGCATTGATTTCACCGGGGGAAGAACCTATATTGTCCGTTTTGAGGAGCCGGTAAGCACAACCGAAATCCAGAGCTCGCTCTTTGATGTTTTTGGAGAGGGGACATCCGTAATTACTTTCGGTACCGACAACCAGGTCAGGATCTCCACCAATTACAGGATAGATGAAATCGATGCAGAAGTGGATCATGAAATAGAAGAACTGCTGTATCAGGGGTTGCTTCCTTTCATGGAAGAAGGAGTTGCCTTCAACCAGTTCATGAGTGATTACCGCCAGAGTTCGGAAAAAGTGGGGCCTGCCATTGCACATGATATAAAGGTCCAGGCAGTCTGGGCCATATTCTTTGCACTGGTGATCATGTTTCTTTACATGTTTATCAGGTTCAGAAACTGGCAGTTCGGACTGGGTGCCGTAGCAGCGGTAGGACATGATGTGCTTATCGTGCTTGGTATTTTCTCAATCGCTCACGGATTCCTTCCCTTCTCCCTTGAGATTGACCAGGCATTTATAGCCGCCATTCTTACAGTAGTGGGGTATTCCATAAACGATACAGTGGTAGTATTTGACCGTATCCGGGAATATTTTAAGCTTTATCCAAAACGTGAAAGGTCGGAAGTATATAACCTTGCACTTAACAGCACACTCAGCCGTACTTTCAGCACATCACTGAGTACATTTTTCGTGCTGCTGGCCATATTCCTGTTCGGCGGTGAGGTTATACGCGGGTTTATTTTCGCATTGCTTATTGGTGTTGTTGTGGGTACTTATTCATCCCTTTTTATAGCCACTCCCGTTGTATTTGACACGGCTTCGGCAAAGGCAAAAAAAATAACCCAAAAGAAAGTAAAATGATGGCAAGCATTTTGTTTATAAGCGGGTCGGAAGTATTTATTGTCCTTCTTGTGGTACTTCTTCTTTTTGGTTCCAAGAAAATCCCGGAACTTGCCAAGGGGCTGGGTAAAGGAATGCAGGAATTCAAAAAAGCTTCAGATGACATAAAAAGAGAGATACACGAGAGCACCTCCGGAATTCGCCAAAGCGCAAATGAGATCCGGAAGGACATCGACGAAGTGAAAGGGAAGCTGGAGGAAGACACCTCTGAGATTCGCCAAAAAGCTGATGATATCAGGAAAGAGGTAGATGTTATGAAAGATGACCTGGATGAGACATCAGAAATTCGCGAAAACACTGAAGTGATACGGAAAGAGGTGGATGAGGTGAAAGAAAAGCTTGAGGGCACACCTGATACTTATGAAAACAATACTGAAACCCCGGAAGACACAGATGGTGTTAAGGGGAAGGTTATCTATGCATCTGAAATTCGCCTGGACCTGGATGAGATCCGCAAAAGCAAGGATGAACTGACAGGAGAAAAGGAAAATAAAGAAAGTAATAACGAAATCCGGGAAGGTAAAGACGATATGGAAGATGAGTATAATGATTAACCGGCAACTTTCTGTGCCCGTGACCCGGCATTGCAGACAAACTTTCTGTTCCCGTTAATTGCTGAAGCTTACGGTATAGATCTTTCCTGGTTTCTTAACGGTCTTCAAATGGATTATTTCTACCTGCTCCTTGGTTTTATTATATTGCTTATATGCGGCGACCTGCTTGTGAAAAGTGGTGTCGCTCTCTCAAGCCATTTTCGTATTTCAACTCTTGTCACCGGAGTTATAATAGTGTCGTTCGGAACTTCCGCCCCGGAACTGGTGGTGAGCATAGGGGCCGCACTGAAGGATCATCCTGATATTGCTGTGGGTAACGTAATTGGATCAAACATATCCAATATTGCTATGGTCCTGGGTCTTACAGCAATTCTTATCAGGATCCCGGTAAGCAAAATCTCCGTACGCTTTGACTGGCCCTTTATGATGTTTGCCAGCATACTGTTTTACATTTTTATAATTAACGGCAGGCTCTCATTTTTTGAAGGCTTCCTGTTTCTGACCCTCCTTCTAATATTCATAATATGGTCTCTCCGGAAATCCAGGATGGAATTATCCCGAATCCAGCATGTGTTTGCAAAAGCCAGATATTCTTTATTTACCGCAATAATCCTGCTTATTTTCTCATCAGCCGGCCTTTACTTAGGCGCCACTTTGCTTGTTGAAGGGGCAGAATCAATTGCACTGCGATTTGGAGTAAGTGAAAGGGTAATTTCAGTTACCATTATTGCCTTTGGCACAAGTGTACCTGAACTGGCAACTTCAGTTATGGCAGCATTAAAAAAACAACTTGACATATCCATTGGTAATATAATAGGGTCAAATATTTTTAATATTTTCGGGATACTGGGTGTTACAAGCATGATCAAAACTATCCCCGTAAGCCTTGAAATGAAATTTGATGTCTGCTGGATGCTGGCAGTATCAATGCTTCTTTTGATTTTTATGCTGCCCTATGGAAGGGCCGTTCTCAACCCCTGGAAGGGTGCCGTGCTTTTATTAACCTATATATCCTATATCTTCATTGTATTTCATTATTAATTTTTAATTAACATATTAATAAATCAAAGGCCGCCTCAATGATCAGAGCAGAAAAAATATCCAAGTCATACGGACAGCTTCAGGTACTGAAAGGGATTGACCTGAAGGTAAGTAAAGGTGAGGTCATATCAATAGTTGGTGCAAGTGGTGCCGGCAAGACTACATTTTTGCAAATACTGGGAACCTTAAGTAAATCTGATAGCGGAAGAGTTATAATAAATGAAACCGATTACCGGTCTCTAAACGACAAGCAGCTGGCCAGATTCAGGAACAAGAACATTGGCTTTGTATTCCAGTTCCACCATCTGCTGCCTGAATTCAATGCATTTGAAAATGTGTGCATGCCCGCATATATTGCAAAAATGCCTGCTGAAAAAGCTGAAGAAAAGGCCAGGGAAATACTTGGCTTTCTTAACCTGAATGACCGGATGGACCATAAACCCAAGGAATTGTCCGGCGGCGAGCAGCAGAGGGTTGCTGTTGCAAGGGCGCTGATTAATGAACCTGCTGTATTACTTGCTGATGAACCCTCAGGCAATCTTGATTCCAAAAATAAGAATGAACTTCACAGCCTATTCTTCGATCTCAGGGAGAAATTCAATCAAACCATTATAATTGTAACCCACGACCTGGATCTGGCAAAAATGGCCGATCGCTGCCTTACGATGCATGACGGGAAAATAGTGGATGAAAAACTTAAAACTTAAAACTTAAAACTTAAAACTTAAAACTTAAAACTTAAAACTTAAAACTTAAAATAAAATCCTTTAACTGTAAGATTGTTAATTATAATGCCCTCCCTGCCAGTAAATGAACTCAAGGAATTCCTTGATGAAAAAGCCGATCAATATAATCATCCTGATTTTATTGAAACGGACCCCATATTTATTCCTCATCAATATGAATTAAAGGAAGATATTGAGATTTCTGCTTTTCTCACCGCAACCATTGCCTGGGGAAACCGGAAAATGATAATAGGAAATGCCCTGAGGTTAATGGAGCTGATGGGAAACTCACCTTACGATTTTGTTATGAGTCACCAGAATCATCACCTGAACCGTTTCGACAATTTTGTTCACCGCACATTTAACGGCATTGATGCAAAATACTTTATTAAAGCGCTAAGGCACATATACCTTAATAAAGGAGGAATGGAAAAGATATTTTCTGTCTCAACCTCAAATTCTTCTACACAACCTGCAATCCATGAGTTCAGAAAAGAATTCTTTTCCCTGGATCATCCCCAAAGAACGACCAAACATGTATCAGACCCGGTAAGAGGATCAGCAGCCAAAAGAATTAACATGTTCCTGAGATGGTTGATAAGAAGTGACAACAAGGGAGTTGATTTTGGAATATGGAAATCCATTTCGCCCGGCCAGCTGTCTTGTCCCATTGATATCCACTCAGGTAATGTTGCACGAAAATTAGGTCTTATAACCCGAAAACAAAATGATGCAGCAGCTTTAAGTGAATTAGACTCAAGGTTACGTCAAATGGATAAAGCCGATCCTGCCAGGTATGATTTTGCCCTTTTCGGTCTCGGGGTATTTGAAAAATTATGACCACTATGGCAAGGGATATTTTCCGGTTTAAACAGTTCGACATATACCATGATAAATGCGCCATGAAGGTGGGGACCGACGGGGTATTGCTTGGGTCATGGTGTAATGTCGAAGGCGCTGGATCAATACTTGATATCGGTACAGGAAGCGGACTGATTGCCCTGATGATTGCACAGAGAAACACCGGCTGTGTTATAGATGCAGTGGAAATTGACAGTACAAGCTGCATTCAGGCAGAGGAAAATGTTTCCCGCAGTTCCTGGAAATCAAGAATAAATGTCCATCATAAATCACTCCAGGAATATTCCGTGCAAACCAGCAAAACTTATGATCTTATAGTTGCCAACCCTCCTTATTTTCAAAATTCCCTGCCCAGTCCCCGACCCGACCGATCAACTGCACGTCATGCCGGTTCTCTGACAAGTAATGAACTGATAACAGGCGTTAAAAAGCTTCTTAACCCAGGAGGCAGGTTTTGCATGATAATGCCGGTAACCGAAGCAAACATCTTCATTGGAAAGGCATCTGAAAGCAATCTCTTTTGCAGAAGGGTCACCTCGGTGCTGCCTAATCACGGCAAAGCCCCTAAAAGATACCTTCTGGAGTTCACCCCAAAGAAAGAAGAGATATTAAGATCAGAGCTTGTTATTGAGCTTGACAGGCGCCATAAATACTCTGACGCTTTCAAGGAGCTGACAAAAGATTTTTACCTCTATTTCCGGTACTGACAGGAGTTGCAACCTGCATACCGGATACCTGCCGGCGCCCTGGCAAACACCAGGCATTCCCTATGTGCTGGCCCGAAAAACACGAAACCCTGCTGAAGAACATATAAATTTGATCAACAGGCATGAGGCAAATCATGATCGTCAATAATTTATTTTATGTACATTCGTCATACATAGCTGATCCTGAAAAATATTATTCACCTTATAATTATTACAGGTATGCAAAATGTTCTGATACTGGGTGCGGGTATGGTAGTCAAACCGATTGTAAACTACCTTTTAAACAAAGAGATCAAAATTACAGTTGCCACACGCACCAAATCCCGGGCAGAGTCAATGATTGGAAATCATCGGTTAGGAACAGCCCTGGAGTGGACCGTAAATGATGAGGCAGGCCTGGACAAAATAATCGCCAAACATGACCTTGTAGTCAGCCTTTTGCCATGGGCATACCATCCTCTTGTGGCCCGGTACTGCCTGAAGCACAAAAAAAATATGGTGACCACCTCCTACGTTAAGCCTGAAATGAAAGCCCTGGACGATGAGGCAAAAAAGGCAGGTATAATAATACTGAATGAGCTGGGGCTTGATCCCGGAATTGACCACATGTCGGCAATGCGTATAATTGATCATATACACAACAAGGGAGGAGAAGTAGAAGGTTTCTACTCATTGTGCGGGGCCCTGCCTGCTCCCGGGTCAGCAGGCAACCCTTTTAAATACAAGTTCTCCTGGAGTCCGAAGGGAGTAATTATGGCCGGCAACAATGAGGGCCAGTTCCTCAGGGAGGGCAGGATTATAAAGGTTCCCTCCGAAGATCTTTTTAAAAATCCGTTGCAAATTGATTTTCCCGGCACCGGTAGCGAAATACTGGAGGCTTATCCCAACCGGGATTCGCTACCCTATATTGATCTGTATGGTATACCTGAAGCTAAAACAATGATCAGGGGAACATTCCGTTATCCGGGGTGGTGCGAAATACTTGATGCGATGAAGCACCTGGATTTACTATCTGTTGAACAGAAGGATTTTTCCGGAAAAACTTACACTCAATTTATGGCCATGATGGCCGGTGGAAAGGATGCCGCCGGTATTAAGGACAGGGTGGCTGGGTGCCTTGGACTAAGTCCCGACTCTCTTCCATTATATGCTTTGGAATGGCTGGGATTGTTTGAAGAAAGAGCAATGAACAGGGAAACTGCTTCACCCTTTGAGATAGTATCAGATCTTATGATCGAAAAGATGATGCTGGGGAAAAATGAACGTGATATGGTTGCCATGCAGCATATCTTCCTTGCATCTTATCCCGGTGGTAATAAGGAAGTGATTAAATCCACCCTGCTGGATTTCGGATCCCCTGCAACAGACACCTCGGTAGCCCGCACAGTAGCCCTGCCGGCTGCAATAGGTACAGAGCTGATATTAAACAAAAAAATAAGCACCAAAGGTGTGCACATTCCTGTATTACCGGAAATCTACAATCCCATTCTTGACAACCTGGAGAGGATGGACATCAAAATGACCGAGGAATATGGGTTGCCGGAGAGTGAATTCGCGGGCACAAAGGATTAGTGACAAATCTCCTTTGGGGCCCGGCCCTTTTATTATTGCAGTTGGAGCCTGCGGCCGGATTATTTTCTGAGAAAACTCCTGACAGCAATAACGTTATTTCCTGCTGTTATTCTTAAAATATATAACCCCGGAGATAAAGTTCCGGTAGTTAGTTCAGTATTTAAAGTAATATCTGACTTTATATGACTGAAAGAACGGATAACTTTTCCGGCAGTATCGATAAATTCGAAAATAACAGGCCCGGTCAGGGAATTTGTAAACTCAATATAAAGCTTTTCTTCAACGGGATTTGGATATACTATCAGATCTTTTCCGGGCTCATCTGTTTCATAAACACTGACAAGCAGTCTCTCGGAAAAACGGTTGCAATAAGCATCAGAAAGCAGTACCCTGATCTCGCCGGTATAATCTCCCATGGGCAATGACCTTCCAGTTGCCCCGGGTATGGGAACACCGTCATTATACCACTGGTAAGTGGGTGCAGTATGCTCAGAAGAATACCTGTTAAGCAGTGTGCTTATAATAATTTCATTTTCGGGAATGGTATTTTCTATAACAGTGATCGCATTTTTCACACCGGTACCGCCAGCCTCGCCGGAAATTGAGAGGCTTACATCATATATGCCGGGTATAGTGTATGTATAGGAAGGATTTTGAAGGGTTGAAGTGCTTTCAGGATCATTTTCGTTACCAAAATCCCATGACCAGGTATCAATATCTCCGTCACTCTGATCAATAAAGCTGGTTATTGAATGTGCACAGGGATATTCTACATAAAACCTTGCAAACAGCACATCCTCGCATATACCTTCAATCCAGCCTGTGGTTTTCCCGGCAAACAGGCTGTTCTTGCCTGCAACAACGACAGCCTCCCCTTCTGCTATTACATTGCCAATACGGAGGTAATCAAAGCAAAGCTTAATGTAATCATCAATTATAATCTTTGCGGGCTGATCAGAAAGGGAGTTTAAAATTACCATACTCTCAGGTGTCGAATTGATTGATAACCAGGCAATAATTTGTTCACTGCCCCCTTCAAGAAAAGTTTCAGATCCTTGTTCCAGTATTATCTCTGAAAAATGATTATTACCATATATCTCAAGAAGGGATTGATTAATCAGTTTTTCAATTACCATATTCCCACTAAGAAGAAGTTTGCCCTTTACAACATCAATCTCAGTAAACCTATGGTTATCACCCCTGAAGATAACCTCATACTCCCTTTCGGGACGATTAATTATCACTTTCATGCCTTCGGCATCAAAAATGAGATTATCTCCGGTCAGATCAAAACTATCCTTAACAAATAGTTCCGATCCTGCCATTCTGATATATTTTGGCTTTTCTCCCTCAATTGAAAAACTATTAACATAAGTTCTTTTATCATTAAAATAGATGCTGCCTGCTACAAGTATAATTCTTCCTGTTTCAGCATCAGTTAAAAATTCCCATGTCCCTTCTTCATTGTCAAAAACAAAATTATAGGGATCACCCTTGTTAGCACCGGCGTTTATTATACCCGTTTCTCCGCTGAAAACAAAACTTCCGTTCGTACCACTGCCGGAGATCCCTCTTGAAACTAAAAAGTCCCTGTGCAGTAAGATATTGTAACTTCCAAAGTCAATACCATTGGTTTCCCAGGCTAACCAGGAAAATGACCTGCAATAAGCGTTTGAATCAAGAGTAATTGTTTGCAGGGAATCTGAAAAGGAGTTTTCATCCACCACGACATTTATGCCCTCATCAGGAACAAGTCCGGCCGGGTTTCCACCGGAGGAAAATGACCAGTTAAGAGGATTATGCCAGCCGCCTCCCTCCCCTATCCAGTATAATGTTGTTTCACCTGCAGGATCACTTACCGAGGCTGTGAGAATAAGAGAGTAATCCTGGCTTCCGCCTTCCAGCTCATTTTTATGACTGATAGAAACTGTATATTTTCTGGGCTCGGTATTTTCGATAAGAATCTTTTCTGTATTGTCCCGGAAATTGTCACCTCTAACTGCGGGCATCCCGGGATTATCAGGATCAAGTATCCATGGATAGTACATTGTCCCGGCTTCGTCAATTATCCTTATGTCCAAATCATTTACAAGCATGAGATCAGTGGGGTTGATTGTGCCTGAAGGTGCAGGGGTTCCGGGAGGATCTGTCCACGTAATGGTGGCGGTTAACTCAGATAAACCGTCACTATATATATCAAATTCATACACTTCATTTTCAGATAATGATAGTTCCCTTATAAAAACAGATACACTGTCATTATCTTTTATAACATCTGCAGCTGCAGATGTATTCAGTAAACCCCAGCCATAACTATAGTCCGGTCCCTTATTCATTCCCGTTTCATTAACGGTATGAATGGCAAGCGCCTTGAGTGTGGCTGACCTCATATGGAATCCGTACTTGCTATGGAACAATTCCTGCAAAAGAAGCAATGATCCTGCCGCAACAGGTGCAGCCATTGAAGTACCGCTCATTGTCTGATAATTGCCGTATGAAGTTGTAGAGAAAAGGTTTAGTCCGGGTGCAACGATATCAGGCTTAACCCTTCCGTCATCGGTTGGTCCCCAGCTACTGAAAGATGTCATTACAACATCTGAGGGTTCTGAATAACCTTCACTAATTTTCTCTACAGCACCAACTGCAAGAATATTCTTGGCAGATGCTTCGGGTCCGATACAATTATAAGGCCCGTTTGGTTCCCGTGTACCATCCCCTTCCCCTATCCGATAATTACCTGCAGCCCAAACCATTAAGATATTTGGTGCATACCATGCAATCTGATCAAGGGGTAAGCTTTGCTCTTCAGAATAGAAACCAAAGCGATAATCCTCATTTGCATCAGGATCACCATTCCATACCCAATCATCACCATCCCATGTCCATCCCAGACTTATTCCAAACGACTTGTTGGAGATCAGTAAACCATCCAAAGCTTCAGATGCAACCTCGGAGAGATAATTATTCCAGTTATAACTAAGTATATCTGCCTGGAAAGCCATTCCTTTGGCATCTTGGTTTATTCCTTCTGCTGCAATAGTGCCGGCAACATGTGTGGCATGATTATCGGGTCTTTCATAGGTGTTTTTCTGATACAACCTGCCTTCAAATTCATGGTGGAAGGAATCTACAATACCGGCATCCCATATACCAACTGAATGACCCATTCCGCTAAGATCCAATCCTGATTCTCCTGAGGGATGAAGCTTATCTGTTTTAACAGTTGCAGCAGCTTCCCGGTTAAAAGTAATATGGTATACCGGAAAGCTCAGCTTGTCAAGGTACTGAAGTTCAAGGGACCTACCGTCGATCAGTCTGCGTTTAACCGGTATCTGTTTTCTGCCTGCATATTCCAGGGCCTCACTCCTTCTCTTATCATATTCGTTGCTGAGCTCTGAAGAAAATATCCTTAACCTCTCCGTTGAATTATCCTGATACTTGTTTTGGGAAAAACCTGAAAAGGCCAGCCATAAAAAAAGGAATACTGATATAAATAACCGGTTCATAAGGTATGTGAATTATTTCGTCTGCAGGTATATGAATTATTTCTTCTATCCAAAATGGGATAAAATGTTGATAAAATTTTATACTGCCTGCAAATGTTAATTCTGAATTTCACTTCAAAAATAGTACTTTAGCAACAATTCTTTCTATAACGGACCTGGTTTTTATTAAACTTAAAAAAGTACATATCGAACCCCTGTAATATCAAAAAGATTGGATAAAAAGCCAGCATATACGGAAACGCCCCTGATGAAGCAATACAACAACATCAAGTCAAAGCATCCCGATGCTATTTTGTTGTTCAGGGTTGGTGATTTCTACGAAACATTTGGAGCGGATGCCATACGGACTTCTGAAATACTGGGCATCACCCTTACAAGAAGGGCCAACGGGGCTGCTTCTTATGTTGAGCTGGCAGGATTTCCCCATCATTCAATTGAGACCTATCTCCCCAGACTGGTTAGGGCCGGACAAAGGGTGGCTATCTGCGAACAGCTTGAAGATCCCAGGCTGGCAAAAAAAATAGTTAAACGGGGCATAACCGAGCTTGTGACCCCCGGAGTGGCTTTTAATGAAAACGTACTCGAGCATAAACAAAACAATTTTCTTGCCTGTGTGCATGTAGAAAAAAATGTTGCCGGCATTGCATTTTTGGATGTCACTACGGGGGAGTTTTTTGTTGCCCAGGGGAGCCATGCTTATACAGATAAGCTTCTTAATAACTTCAGTCCCAAAGAGGTCCTTTTTGAGAAAGGCAAACAGGATATTTTTATCAATACATTCGGAACCGGTTTCTACACATATAAGCTGGATGAATGGGTTTTTCACAGTGAAGCATGTTATGAAAAGCTTCTGAATCATTTCAATACCTCATCTCTTAAGGGTTTTGGCATAGAAACATTTTCCATGGGTATAATTGCTGCAGGAGCTATTCTGCATTACCTGGAACTTACCCGTCATGAAAAGTTAAGTCACATAAACTCCATTTCACGTCTGGAAGAGGATACCTATGTATGGCTCGACAAGTTCACCATAAGGAACCTGGAAATGTATTATTCATTAAATGAGGGCGCCAGGACACTTGTCTCGGTAATGGACAAAACATTTTCTCCCATGGGAGGCCGGTTGCTGAAAAGGTGGATGAGCCTTCCCCTGAAGGATGCGGATCAGGTAAATGAACGTCTGGACATCGTGGATTTTTTAAATAAAAATGAAGTTTACAGGGATCTGTTATCTTCAAACCTCAAACAAACAGGTGACCTGGAAAGGCTTGCCTCCAAGATATCAACCGGAAGGATCAATCCCCGCGAGCTTGTTCAGCTCAAAACTGCACTTGATTGTGCAGGTTCCATAAAAAGTGCCTGTCTAGAATCCGGGCAGCAGGCTCTTATGGAAACAGGAAAGCAAATCCGGCCCTTAAGTGAGCTTATTAACCGGATAGCTTCAGAGATCAGGGATGATCCGCCAAATTCAGTTCAAAAGGGGAACGTGATAGCCCCCGGGGTATCGGCCAGGCTGGATGAATTACGCGATATCCTGCATTCAGGGAAAGATTACCTGATCAATCTGCAGCAAAGGGAAAGTGAGAAAACGGGGATACCATCTCTCAAGATAAGCTTTAATAATGTTTTCGGTTATTACATTGAGGTTCGGAATACCCATAAAGACAAGATCCCGGGGGACTGGATCAGGAAACAGACCCTGGTCAGCGCAGAGAGGTATATTACTGAAGAGCTCAAAGGGTATGAAGAAAAGATCCTTGGTGCAGAGGAGAAGATACTTAAGCTTGAGACACAACTTTTCTCAGACCTGGTTGAGGCCTCAATAGTTCACATACCTGACATACAGCAAAATTCCGCAATGATTGCCCGTATTGACTGTCTTCTTTCATTTGCCCGCCTTTCTATTGAAAACAGGTATTGCAGGCCTGAGGTAAATAACAGTAAAATTATTGACATCAAAGGAGGCAGGCACCCGGTTATTGAGCAACAGCTCCCGCCGGGCCAGGAATATGTTGCCAATGATGTCTTTCTGGACGACAGCAGTCAGCAGATAATAATAATAACCGGGCCCAACATGTCGGGTAAATCGGCCCTGCTCAGGCAGACAGCCCTTATTGTACTTATGGCCCAGATGGGATGCTTTGTCCCGGCTACATCTGCTGTAACCGGGATTGTAGATAAAATATTCACCAGGGTAGGAGCATCAGACAACATATCACTCGGGGAGTCCACTTTTATGGTAGAAATGAACGAGGCGGCAAGTATTCTGAACAATATCTCCGGCCGCAGCCTTATTTTACTTGATGAGATCGGACGCGGAACAAGTACCTACGATGGCATTTCCATTGCCTGGGCAATGGCGGAATATATTCATGAATATCCGAATGGAAAGGCGAAAACACTTTTCGCAACTCATTATCATGAACTAAATGAGATGGAGCACTCATTCAGACGTATCAAAAATTTCAATGTCTCGGTAAAGGAAATAGACAACAAGGTAATCTTCCTTCGAAAGCTGGTTCCCGGAGGCAGTGAACACAGCTTTGGGATTCATGTTGCCAGGATGGCAGGCATGCCAAAAAGCGTTGTGAAAAGAGCAGGCAGTATACTCAGGGAGCTGGAAAAATCACATGACGGCAATCCGCTTATCAAACCAGTATCTGCACTTGCAGGGCAACGGGAAGGGCTGCAGCTGAGCATCTTCCAGATGGACGATCCGGTTCTTAAACAAATAAGGGACGAGATAATGAATCTTGATATTAATAATCTGACCCCTTTTGAAGCCCTGAACAAACTCAATGAGATAAAGAAAATAACAGATATTAAGTAGTTCTATTCATTTACAATTTTTACAGGGCCGGGAGATAGTACTTCTTCCTTAAACCTTTAAACAGCAGCAGTCCGGCTTTAAACTTTTTTAACAAAACTCTTTTATATATAAAAATAATATTACATCTTTGTAACAACCTTTTAATCAAAGAACCTTGCAAAATCATTGAAAATATTATATTTTTCGGTATTTTCATTTAACTTAACAAACAATAATATTTCGTCACAACCTAATACCAATAACTATATTATGCAATTAATAACCCATCTTTTTTTAACTCTAAATTAACCTAAAATTTTATTTATGAAAAAAGTGACTATTCTACTGTTACTCTTTGTGTTTTGCAGTGTTTACCTATTGCAGGCACAAACAGTTCAGATTACCGGAACTGTAATAGGTTCTGAGGATGAGCAGCCCATACCCGGGGCATCCGTTGTTGTTCAAAATACCACAATCGGTACAATTACCGATTTAGATGGTAACTACAGTCTGGATGTTCCTGCTGATTTCGAAATCCTGGTATACAGCTTTGTGGGGTATACGACCCAGGAGATTGCAATTGAAGGCCGCACAGTTATCAATGTAACCCTCGAGCCCGATGTTCTGGCATTAGAAGAGGTTGTTGTTACAGCCGTTGGTATTCAAAGAACAACCAAAAGCCTGGGTTACTCCCTTTCCACGGTTCAGGGAGAGGCCACCCAGCAAAGATCCGAGCCCGATGTTTTGCGGGCACTGCAGGGCAAAGTTCCCGGTGTTGACATAACCGGAAGCATGGGTGCTGCCGGTAGTGCAACAAGGATTACCATAAGGGGATCCTCATCCTTCTTTGGTAATAACCAGCCGCTGATTATTGTTGATGGGATACCATACAGTAATGAAGAATATGCCACCACCAACAGAAGTGTTGCCGGTGGTGCCTACTCCAGCGGCCTTGCTACACTTGACCAGTACAATATCAAGTCAATGAACGTTCTTAAGGGTGCTGCTGCTGCTGCACTTTACGGTTCAAGGGCCTCAAATGGCGTGATAGTTATTGAAACCAAAACCGGCCAGTCAATGGCAGCCCCACGGGGACTTGAAGTTGGCCTTAGCGTGTCCAACTCATGGGAGACAATTTCAAATCTGCCTGATTATCAGAACAGCTACGGGGCAGGTGTTGATTTTGCATATGCTGCAGCCAACGGTTCGTGGGGACCTCATTTTGACGACCTGGACGAGATACCCCTTTGGGATGAGTACGCAAATGCGTTCCCGGACTGGGATGATACTGTACCCTACCAGGCCTATCCCAACAATGTAAGAAACCTGTTCAACACCGGGCACCTTCAGGAGTACTCTTTTAATGCTTCCGGAGGGACAGACAGGAGCAGCCTTACATTAACCGCTTCTGCCACCGACCAGGCAGGATATATACCTAATTCTCATTTTGACAGATACTCTATAAGTGTCGGCGGGAACAGCCGCCTTGAAAACGGGATCAGGGTAAACGGGTCGTTCAATTATACCACCAGCAACCAGGTTGGGGGTTTCTTTGGAAACAACCAGGCTGCAGCAGATGAGACCGCGTCATCATGGGCCCGCACGCTGTTTCTTGCCCGCAACTGGGATATGGACCTTCCCTATACCAACCCTGTAACCGGGGGGACAGTTTTTCATATTGGCGTAGGCCAGGCCGACAACCCTCTGTGGTCATGGGAAAACAATACCATAACTACAGATATTGACCGTGTTGTTGCCAATGCTTCTATACAATATGACTTTACCGACTGGCTGAACCTCTCTTATCAGATCGGTGTCAACACTTACACACAGAGAAGAACAGAAGTTCATAACCTTGGCAGCCGTGCCTTTGACGGGCGAGGCGGCATAACCGAGGATGATGTCTGGAACCAGGAACTGGAATCCAATGTCCTGCTTACCTTCACCAGGGCACTGACACCAGATCTTAATATTAAAGCTATTGCCGGCCAGAGTTTCAACCAAAGAACCCTTGACCGCAACTCGGTAAGGGGCAGGAACATGATCTCGCCCGGTATATACCATGTGGGAAATACCACTGATATTGTTCCCTTTATCTCCCAGTTTTATCAGCAACGCAGGTTAAATGCAGTATTTACGGATGTTGCCCTGGGATACCGTGACTACCTGTTCCTTACATTAACCGGAAGGAATGACTGGTCATCCACTCTTCCCGAAGAAGACCGGAGCTATTTTTATCCCAGTGCTTCCACATCTTTCGTCTTTTCAGAAGCATTTGACCTGGAAACCAATTTGTTCAGCTCCGGACGTCTTCGTGCAAGCTGGGCAAGAATCGGTGCTGATGCACCCATATACAGTATCTTTGATACCTATGCCTTCCGTACAGCATATTTCCCCTTCATGGGCACGCCCGGAATGGTAACTCCTGCCACCGGATATGATCCTTTCCTTACTCCTGAGTTTACAACAGAGGTGGAGCTGGGAACTCAGCTTGAGTTTTTCCAGAACCGCGTGGGTATAGATTTTGCCTGGTATGACAAACGTTCTACCGACCAGATTGCGGCAGTATCGGTGCCTGCCTCAACCGGTTATCAATTCCAGGTAACAAATTTCGGGGAACTTCAGAATACCGGTATTGAACTCGGACTAAACCTGGTACCTGTAAGGATGGTAAACGATTTTAACTGGAACATCTTTACCTCGTTTACCAGAAACAGAAGTGAAGTTCTTTCGCTTACCGGTGATGAGGAGAGACTCGTGCTGGCCGGCCTGTTCGGTGATCCGTCTCCCGTTCTTGAAATTGGACAGCCTTACGGTATACTCAGGGGCTCAGTCAGTCCAAGGGACAGTGAAGGAAATTTATTGATCAATCCTGGTACCGGTCAGCTCCTGCCTTCTGTTGAAGATCAGACCATAGGTGATCCTAACCCGGATTTTTTACTTGGTATAAACAACACCTTCTCCTACAGGGGCTTCAATCTGAATTTCCTGTTTGATTACAGACATGGAGGGGATCTCTATTCCGTAACCATAAATTCCCTTCTTGGCCGCGGTGTGACCAAGGATACTGAAAACAGGGAACGCACTTTTGTAATTCCTGGTGTATATGGTGACCCTGTAACCGGTGACGCTCTTCGTGATGGTGACGGTAATAAAATCCCTAATACCACGCAGGTTAACCTTAATGACCTTGTATTCGGCGACTCCTTTGCCATAAACGGCGCTTCCGAATGGACTGTTTATGATGCAACAGTCTACAGGCTGCGGGAATTATCCCTTGGTTATACCTTTGATCAGGCCCTGCTTGGTAATCTGCCGATAGGAAGCTTAACTGTAAGCCTTACCGGACGTAATTTATGGTTCTTTGCTCCCAATCTGCCCGAGTATACCAACTTTGACCCTGAAATAGGCACTTATGGTGCAACCAATGTCCAGGGCGTTGAATATTCAGGTGCACCGTCAACCAGGCGTTATGGAGTTAACCTGAGAGTTACTTTTTAAGTTTATAAAAAATCATTAATTAGAATATGACATGAAAAAATCATTCTTAATACTGCTGACATTTTTACTGTTAGCCAGCTGTGAAAAAGATTATCTCGATATCAATCGGGACCCGAACAGTCCTGTAGTGGCCCCAAACAACATGTTACTCCCCGGCGTACAGGTGGAACTTGCCAGATGGCTGAGTATTGGCGACGGACTGGGCAGCATAGCAACCGTCTACTCTCACCAGGGCACTACCCGTGAGCACTGGAACGACTATGGTGTTCTTGGCACCTCTTTTTACAATCAGCAAAACTGGACAAGGTTATATACCAAGCTTATCAATGTGGAGACTATGATAGCGCAGGGTGAGGAAAACGATGAACTGATATATAAAGGTGTGGCCCAGGCTATAAAGGCCTACACCTATAGTGTAATGGTTGATATTTGGGGAGACATTCCTTTTTCCCAGGCCTCCAACATCGGCGAATATCCGCACCCTGAATTTGATGATGATGCAGCGATCTATGCGCAACTATTTACCTTGCTTGACGATGCCATCGAGAACCTGGAAGATGAGGAATCTGCCAATATCCTTCGTCCCGGTGCCGATGACCTGATATACAATGGAAATGTTGAAAAGTGGATACGTTTTGCAAACACCCTTAAGCTTAAGCTTTATGTTCAGGTACGTAATACTGATCTTTACAATGCCACTGAAGTTGCCAGTTTACTTGCAGGGGACATGCTGATGGAAGATCATGACGATGGGTTCATGTTGTTTTTCGGAACCGGTAACGAGCCTGAAAACAGGCATCCCGGA